>NZ_BAAJXA010000005.1:0-332605 GCF_057537855.1 Streptomyces diversicolor | reverse complement strand
TAACTTTCGCGTGCGGACTGCGTTCCGTCGCGCTAAGAGATCACGTGGACACGAAACGTCACGCCGTGGCCAGCTGTCGGCGGGCGGCGCGGCGCCGGGCCGCGACCTCGGGGTCGAGAGCGGGCACCGCGGCCAGGAGCTGCCGGGTGTAGGGGTCCTGCGGGGAGTCGTACACGTCGTCGGCGGGGCCGGTCTCCACGACCCGGCCGCGGCGCATCACAGCGACCCGGTCGCTGACCCGGCGGACCACGGCGAGGTCGTGGGCGACGAAGACCAGCGCGAGTCCCAGTTCCCTCTGCAACTCGGCGAGCAGGGCGACCACTTGGGCCTGGGTGGTGACGTCAAGCGCGGAGACCGGCTCGTCGCAGACGATGACGCGCGGCTCGGCGGCGAGCGCCCGTGCGATGCCCACGCGCTGGCGCTGGCCGCCGCTGAACTCGTGCGGGTAGCGGTCGTAGTGCGCCCCTTCGAGCCCCACGCGCTCCAGCAGTTCGCGTACGCGCCCCCGGATGTGCTCCTCGTCCCTCCCCCGCGCGCGGAGCGGGTCGGCTATGGACTCGCCCACGCTGCGGCGGGGGTTGAGGGAGGCGACGGGGTCCTGGAAGACCATCTGCACGGCCGGGTTCACCCCGGTGTGCGGGCGGCCCGCGTAGTGGATCTCGCCCGCCGTCGGCTCCAGCAGGCCGACGAGCATACGGCCGAGGGTCGTCTTGCCGCTGCCGCTCTCCCCCACGATGCCAAGGGTCTCGCCCCTGCGGACCGTGAGGGAGACGTCGTCCACGGCGGTCAACGCCCGCTTGCCGCGCCCGAAGACCCGCCGGAGACCGGCCGCCTCCAGGACGACCTCACCGGTCACGCGCGAGCCGCGGCCCGACGCACCCCCGACACTCGACACACCCCCGATGCCCAGAGCGCTCCCCACGCCCGGTGCCACCGCCTCCGACGCCTGCGCGTCCGGCGCCTCCCCCTGACCGGCGCCCGCCCGAGCCACGTCGGCCGACGCCGCCTCCGCCCGGGCCACAGCAGGCGCAGCCACAGCGGCAGCCGGATCCCCAGCCGCAGCCGCAGCCGCAGCCGCAGCCGCCCGAGCCTCGTCCACGCGCGGCACCGCGGCCAGCAGTGCGCGGGTGTACTCCTGTGCGGGCGTGGCGAGGACGGTGCCGACCGGCCCGTGTTCGACGGCCTCGCCGTGCCGCATGACCAGCACCTCGTCGACGCTCTCCGCGGCGACGCCCACGTCGTGGGTGACGAGCAGCAACCCCATCCCGGTCTCCGCGCGCAACGTGTGCAGCAGGTCGAGGATCTGCGCCTGGACCGTCACGTCCAGCGCGGTGGTCGGCTCGTCCGCGATCAGCAGGTCGGGCGCGCAGGCCAGCGCCATGGCGATCAGCGCGCGCTGGCGCATGCCGCCGCTGAACTCGTGCGGGCGCGACCGGGCCCTGCGCCGGGCGTCCGGGATTCCCACCCGGTCCAGGACCTCGACGGCACGCGCGCGTGCCGCCCGCCGTGACACGCGCGCGTGCACCCGGTGCACCTCGGCGATCTGGTCGCCGATCGCGTAGTACGGGTCGAGCGACGACAGCGGGTCCTGGAAGACCATGGCGGCCTTGCCTCCGCGCAGGCGCCGCAGTTCCTCGTCGGAGGCCCGCTGCACATCGGTCCCGGCGACCCGGACCGAGCCGCCGACCCGGGCGCCGGTGTCCCGGTGCAGGCCCAGCAGGGCGTTGGCGACCGTGGACTTGCCGGAGCCGGACTCGCCGACCAGGGCGAGCGCGGCGCCGGGCGCCAGCCGGAAGGACAGCCCGGCGACGGCCCGCAGGGGCCCGAACTCGACCGTGAGGTCCCTGACGTCCACCAGACTCATGCGAGCACCACCCGTCGGTCGGCCACCGCGTACAGCACGTCCGCGACGGCGTTGGCGATGACCACGAAGAAACCGATGACCAGGACCATGCCGACGACCACCGGCAGGTCGACGACCTTGACGGCGTGCACCAGTTCCTGGCCGATGCCGGGCAGGCCGAAGAGGGTTTCGGTGAGCACGGCGCCGCCGACGGCGGAGCCGACGTTGTTGGCGTTCAGCGCGATGACGGGGGCCAGCGCGCCGCGCAGCGCGTGCCGGCCGACGACGGACCGCTCGCCGACGCCGTAGGCGCGGAAGGTGCGGATGTGGTCCTCCGCCAGCGTCTCCAGCATCGCCGCCCGGGTGAGCCGGGCGAACGCCGCCGCCTCGATCAGGGCCAGCGACAGCCACGGCAGCAGCAGGTTCCAGGCCCACTGCTCGGGGTCGTCGGTGAGGGCGACGTACTGCGGGAAGGGCAGCAGGCGCAGTTCGCCGCAGACGACGATCATCAGCACGAGCCCGATGACGAAGACGGGGGTCGCCGTGCCCGCGAGGGTGACGGCGGTCAGCAGGCGCTCGGAGATCCGCCCGCGCCGCCACGCCGACAGCACGCCGGTCCCGACGCCGAGCACGAGCCAGAGCACCATCGCGCCGAGCACCAGCGACAGGCTGACGGGCAGCTTGGTCAGGATGATGTCCATGACCTGCTGGCCGGTCTGGTACGAGAGCCCCAGGCAGGGCGCCGGGCAGTGCTGGACCGATGTGCCGGTCGAGAAGTCCTGGCCGGTGACGAGGCCCTGGAGGAAGTGGCCGTAGCGCACGTACAGCGGGTCGTCGAGCCTGAGCTGCTGGGCGACCTGCTGCACCTGTTCCGGGGAGCAGCGCGGGCCGCAGGTGATCTGGGCGACGTTGCCCGGGGTGGCGTAGAAGACGACGTAGACGATCACCGAGATGGCGAGCAGGGTGACGATCGTGCCGACGGCGCGGCGCAGGACGAAGCCGCCGAAGCCGCTCATGCGGACCCCTCCTTGTCGACGGCACCGCCGGTGTCCCCGCGCCCGCCGGCGTCCTGGGGGCCGCTCGCGCGGCCGGTCGGGTCGCCGGGCCCGCTGCCGCTCCCGCGGCGGGCGCCGGCCGCGCGGGCGCGGCCCGTGCCGACGCGCAGCCGGGAGGCCGCGCGCGGGTCGAGGGCGGTGCGCACGCCGTCGCCGAGGACCGTCAGCGCGAGCACGGTCACGAACAGGGCGCCGGCCGGAAACAGCAGGTACTGCGGCGCCGCCTGGTACCAGACGTCGGCCGAGGTGAGCATCTGCCCCCAGGACGGCGTCGGCGGCTTCACGCCGACGCCGAGGAAGGACAGGGCCGCCTCGACGGTGATGTTCATGGGCACGAGCAGGGCGGCGTACGTGATGACGGGCGCGGCGAGTCCGGGCAGCAGTTCGCGCCGGGCGACATGCCAGGGCCCCCAGCCGCTGAGCCGGGCGGCGGCCACATGGTCGAGCCCTTTGAGACCGAGCGTCTGAGCGCGCACGATCTTGGCGATGTTGCCCCAGGCGATCAGGCCGATGACCAGGGTGACCAGGACGGGCCGCGGGAAGGTCGACGGGACGATCGCGAGCAGCGCCAGAGCCATGATCATCAGCGGCATGGCGACGATGATGTCGGTGGCCCGGCTCAACAGTTGATCAACCCATCGGTTGCCGAGCGCGGACGCGACGCCCACGGCGACCCCGATCAGGATCTGCACCAGGGTCGCGGTCAGCGCGACCCCGAGGGACACGCGCGCCCCGTAGACCAGCCGCGCGAACAGGTCGCGCCCGGTCTGCGGTTCGACGCCCAGCCAGTGGTCGGCGCTGATCCCGCCGAACGAGCCGACGGGCACGCCGCCGCGGGCGGAGTCGACCAGCGCCGGGTGGTAGGTGGTCGGGTCCTGGCCCTCGACGGCGGTGAGCAGCGGCGCGGCGAGCGCGACCAGGACGAGCAGCGCGACGACGACCGCCGCGCCGAGGGCGGCGCGCTGCGTGCGCAGCCGCCGCCAGAACTGACGGGCCCCGGAGACCGCCGGGACGGAGGTGTCCGTCCCGGCGGCCCGGGAGACCGTTGCGGTCTCGCTCATGACTGTGCTGATCCGCTCGGCCTACTTGACCGCGACCTGGGAGATGTCGAGGACTCCGGTCCAGTCGCTGATCACGATGTTCTTGATGTCCTTGCCGTACAGACGCTTGTAGACGGGGTGGAACAACGGCACGGTCAGGGCCTGTTCGCCGATCTTCTTGTCCAGTGCACCCCACCTCTTGGCGGCCGCGTCAAGATCGGTCAACTTGTTGATCGCGTCAATCTCGTCATTGACGGACGCGTCATTGAGCAGGCCGGTGTTGAAGTTCGCGCCGTCCTTGACGATCTGGCGGCCGTCGAAGATCGGGGCGAGGAAGGGGCCGCCGGAGGGCCAGTCGGCGCCCCAGTGGGCGAGGAAGAGGCCCGGCTCGGTCGTGACGTTGTGGATCTTGTCCGAGTAGTCGTTCTCCTCCAGTCCCTGGAGCTTGACGGTGATGCCGGCCTTCTTGAGCGCGTCCTGGACGGCGGTCGCGATCTCCGGGCTGGTCTCGAAGTCCTTGCTGTTGGAATGGGTCAGGGTGATGGTCAGCCCGTTCGGGTGTCCTGCCTCCTTCAGCAGTTCCCGGGCCTTTGCGGGGTCGCCCGTCTCGCCGGCCGGGAAGAGGTCGTACGGCGTGTAGCCGAAAGACTTCTGGTCGGGCAGGAAGGTGGTCGCGGGCTCGGCGAGCGCCGAACCGCCGGCCGCGTTGATCACGGACGAGCGGTCGATGGCGTACGAGATCGCCTGCCGCACCTTCGGGTCGTCGAACGGCTTGACCTTGGGGTTGAACGCGAGGTAGTTCGTGTAGCCGAAGTGGCCGGTGCCGACGCGCGCGGCCAGTTCCTTGTCGCCGGTGACCTTGGCGAGTTCGGCCGGGCCGAGATTGGTGTCCGTGGTGACGGCGGCCCCGTCCGCGCCCTGGGACGCCGACAGCCGCTGGTTGATCACCGAGGAGTCGAGGCCGGAGCGCACGTCGATGGTGTCCGGGTATGCCTTGCGCTCGTCGTCCGTGGCGGCGGACCAGTGCGGGTTGCGTTCCAGGACCAGGTGTTCGCCGTCGTTCTCGTTCTTGACGACCTTGTAGGGGCCGGACGAGACGGGGTGCCGCTCGTACTCGGCGCCGGTGTCCTTGTCCTTCGGGACGGGCGTGAACTGCGTCTGTGTGGCCAGGTAGGGGAACTCGCCCTCCGGCTTGTTCAGATGGAAGACGATCGTCAGGTCGTCCGGCGTCTCGATCGCCGACAGCCCCTTCTTGTCCTTGTACGGCCCCTGGTAGTCGGCCGCGCCGACCAGCCAGTCCCTCAGGTACGGGGCGCCGCCGGAGAGTTCGGCGGCGAAGGAGCGCTCGATGCCGTACTTGATGTCGGCCGAGGTGATCGGGGTGCCGTCCTCGTACTTGAGTCCCTTCTTCAGGGTGTACGTCCACACGGTCGCGTCCTTGTTGGGGCGCCCGGTGTCGGTGGCGAGGTCAGGGACGACCTCGGTGCCGGCCGCGCCGTTCTCGCGGTTGCGGGTGGTGAGGGTGCGGAAGACCAGGGACGGGACGTTGCCGCCGCCGGAGGTGTAGAGGCGGGCGGGGTCGAAGTTCTGCTGCGGGCTTGAGTTGAGGACCGTGAGGGTGCCGCCCTTGTGCGGAGCGGAGTCGCCACTCGACCCCTTGGCATCGTTGTCCTCCGGGCCGCAGGCGGCAGCGCCCGCTGCCACGACCAGGCCGACGGTTGCCGCTGCCACGCGGCGCGCTGTGAGGGACGGATGACGCATCGGAATGACGACCTCTCGGTTGGTGTCGAGGATTTCTCGAATGGCGAGACAGATGGACAAGGGTTGAGACGCATCTGTACAGACGTCCACCCCGGCGCCGGGTCGTCGAGGAGATCCGTGCGGTCGGCACGGATCAGGGAGACGGTGAGTCAGGTCGCGACGCGAACGCCAGGGGCAGGCGTCAGCGACAGTGGATGTCGGCCACGCAGAGCGCGGTCACGCCGATCAGCGCCAGCTCGATGGCGGCGCGAGAGGTGACGGCGTGGCGGGTCCACATGCGCAGAAATATGAACGAACAATCTGCACATGTCAACGTGACAGGAGCGACACCCGTCAACTCCCGGGGTAGGGCCAGGGGTTGGCCAGACAGTGGATTCCGTCATGGTCGAGGAACTTGGTCTGCTGCTGCATGACGGGCGCCAGTTGTCCGTCCTTGTCGCAGGTGACATGGCCGTAGCCGAGCCGGTGGCCCACCTCGTGGTTGATGAGCATCTGCCGGTAGGCGTGGATCTCCTCGCCGTACGTCGTGCTGCCCTGCGCCCATCGATAGGCGTTGATCATCACGCGCTGGGTGGCGGCCGAGTCGCAGGAGACGTTGTCCTCGGTGGTGTCCAGACCGGACTTGGCGCACCACTCGGCGGTAGTGCCGGGGCTGGCGAGGGTGATGACGAAGTCGGGCTCGCCCGAGTGGATGCGCTCGAAGGTGCGGGCGCCGCCGTGGGCCCAGCTGCGTCGGTCGTTGAGCGTCTTCTGCACCGCCTGGGCGAAGAGTTCGCCGTCCAGGCCGAGTCCCTGCTCCACGTCCACGCGGTAGGTGTACTTCCGGCCCGTGCCCGGCGCCTTGGCGATGCCGGGGATCGCCTCGAACCTGCCCGACGCCTTGAGCGTGGCGCCGAGCGGGTACTTCCGGTCCATCTTCTGCCCGTACGTCAGCGGGGTCACGGCCGGCGACGCGGAGGCGGTGGTACGGCCGTCGGCGCGCGAGGCGGGGCTACGGGCGTCGCGCGCCTGGTCGGTGGTGGAGCGCGGCTGCGTCTCGGTGTCGCCGCGGCCGTCGGTGACCTGTCCGGCCACGATCACCGCGAGCACGGTGGTGACGGCGACGGCGGCGATCCCGGTGAACGCCCGGCCCTTGGCGCCCTTGGCGGGCGCGGGCTGACCGGTCGGGGGCTCGTCGTCCTCGTCGCGCTCGCCCGCCAGGGGGGCGGCGGGGGCGTACGGTTCCGCGTGCCGCAGGCCGGATTTGGCGCGGGGTGCGAACACATCGACGTCGGCGTCCGCGTCGGCGTCGAAGGCGTCGAGGTAGTCCTGCCGAGGGCCGCCGGGCGGCATCGGCCGCTGCCGCGGCAGGGCGGCACCGGGACCCGCGGCGGCCGGCCCCGGGGCACTCCCGTGCCCCACACCGGCCGGCCGGGGCAACTCGCCCCAGCCCCCGCCGGGTTCACGCTGCTCAGGATGCCCACCACGAGCCCGCGGCACCCCCTGCGCGGGAGTCCCGTCCGCGGGCCCGGGTACGCCCCGAGCCGGACTCCCATCCGCGGGCCGGGGTACCCCCCGAGCGGGAGTCCCGTCAGGCAACCGCGGCACACCTCGCGCGGGAGTCCCGTCCCCCGGCCGGGGTACGCCCCGAGCCGGACCCCCGTCCGCGGGCCGAGGTACCCCCCGAGCGGGAGTTCCGTCAGGCAACCGCGGGAACCCGTGCGCGGGCGTCCCGTCCGGCAACCGGGGTACGCCGCGAGCGGGCGTTCCGTCGGACAAGCGCGGAAAACCATGCGCCGGAGTCCCGTCCGGCAACGGCGGCATACCCCGCACGGGGGTCCCGTCGGACAACGGCGGCACCCCCCGACCCGGCCTCCCGCCCCCCGGCCGGGGTACCCCCTGGGCCGGAGTGCCGTCAGGCAACCGCGGAAACCCATACGCCGGCGTACCGTCGGGCAACCGCGGCAGGCCCCGAGTCGGACTCCCCTCCCCCGGCCGGGGTACCCCCCGAGCCGGAGTGCCGTCCGCCACCCGCGGAACCCCGCGCGCGGGCATTCCGTCGGCCGTGGGACGTCGCTGGCCGGGCAGTTGTCCCGGTACGGGGCCGGGCCGCGCCGCCTGTCCGGGCGCGCGCTCCGCGCGTGGGGCGCCGGCGTCGTCCGGACCGCCCATGTCACCGGGGCCGCCCGCGTCACCAGGGCCGCCCGTCGTCGTCCCCCGGCCCGCCGCGTCCCGCCGTGCGGTTATGTCCGCGGCGTCGCCCTTGGGGGCGGATCCGCGGCGGCTGTGCCGTCCCACCTCGCCCCCTCAGCTCCTGGCGCCCGTGCCGCCGAGATCGGTTCCGACCTCCGCGTCGACGTCGGCGGAGCCGGTTCCACCGGGCCCTTCAAGTCGCCGCGCCGAGACCGGCTCGCCGTCCAACTCCCGCACATCGCACAGGAGTTCCCGGAAGGCCCCGGCCACCGTCTCAGGGTATTCCATCATCGCCACATGCCCCGCGTCCGGCAGCGACAGCAGCCGGGAGTCGCGGAAGGAACGGGCCGCCTTCTGGGACATGCGGTAGCCGACGAGCAGGTCACGGCCGCCGTAGATCAGCAGGGTAGGGGCGAGCACGCGCTCGGCCTGCCGCCACAACCCGTGCTGGCCGCCGAGTGTGTACGCGTTCACCAGCCCGCGCGCGCTGCGCGCCATCGCGTCCCAGAAGTACGGCAGCCGCAGCCGCCGCTCCAGTTCCTCCACAGCGTGCTGGAACGCCTCCGGAGTCACCCGCCCGGGATCGCCGTAGCACAGGCCCGTGACGCCGCGGACCCGCTGCTCGGCCGACCACTGCCGGGTGATCCGGGTGAACAGCGCGGCCACGCCGGGCAGGCCCAGCAGGGCCGTCGGCACGGCGGTGCGCTGCACGCGCAGCTCCGGCAGCGCGGGAGAGACCAGCGTGAGGGTCTTGACGAGATCCGGGCGGACCGCGGAGACCCGGGTGGCGACCGCGCCGCCCAGGGAGTTGCCGAAGAGGTGCACCGGGCCGCGCCCGGCCGCGTCGAGGTAGCGGATGACCGCGCGCGCGTGGCCAGTGACGGAGTAGTCGCCGTCGTCCGGCGGCGGGGACTCTCCGAAGCCCGGCAGGTCGACCGCTTCGCCGTCGACGACGTCGTCGAGCCGGGCCATCAGTGCCGACCAGTTCTGCGAGGAGCCGCCGAGCCCGTGCACGAACAGCGCGGGCGGCAGTCCCTCGCGCGCGGGAGGCCGCGACCGGATCGACAGGGTGACCCCCGGCAGCCCGACCGACCTCAGCCGCTCACCCTCCTCGACCCTGACCAGGGCCACCCTGGGAAGGACGCTGGTGGCCGACACGGACGGCAGTTCGGTCGAAGACATGCGGCAATGTTACGAGACGATCACGCGGCGAATCCTGTGTCGGCCGTCACAGAACGGCCATCGTCCGGGCGTGTCGCGGGGCGCGGTCCTGACACCGGCTTGCGTCTCATGGCATGGCGCCCGTTTCGGTGTCTTACGCTCGTACACAGGGCACCCGCATTCTGGCCCCTGCTTCTTCCGGGGACGTTCGTAGGAAGGGAGCCCGACATGGCCTATGACCCCACCGAGCCCGACACCGTCGAGAACGACGAGGTCCAGGGAGTTCAGGAGATCGACGTCGAAGCGCCCGAGGTCGACGCGGCCGAGCAGCACGCGGACGTCGCGCCGGAGCACGACGATCCCCTGACCGGCGTGGAGCCGGACCGCGCCAACGAGGCCGACCTCATCGAACAGGCACGGGTCGTGACCCTGGACGAGGACGACTACCGCTGAGGCCGGCCCGGACACGGGCAGTGACCCGCCCCTGCTGAGCGGGCCCTGATCGGCTACCGCCACCGTCCGGTCCGTGAAATTCTGCGCTCGCACCGCGCACACCACGGTTACCGAAAAGTACGATGGCGGCGCGGCGCACACCGCATGTGGACGATCTTGGGAGGCGGCGTGACAGCCATCGAGCAGACAGAGGCGGCACGCCCGCGAGGCACGCGCCTGCCGCGCCGTGCCCGACGGAACCAGCTCCTGGGCGCCGCCCAGCAGGTCTTCGTGGCGCAGGGCTATCACGCGGCCGCGATGGACGACATCGCCGAGCGGGCCGGTGTCAGCAAGCCGGTGCTCTACCAGCACTTCCCGGGCAAGCTCGATCTCTACCTCGCGCTGCTCGACCAGCACTGCGAGTCCCTGATCCAGGCGGTGCGGGGCGCGCTGGAGTCGACGACCGACAACAAGCAGCGCGTCCGGGCGACGATGGACGCCTATTTCGCGTACGTGGAGGACGACGGCGGGGCGTTCCGCCTGGTCTTCGAGTCGGACCTGACGAACGAGCCCGCGGTGCGCGAGCGCGTCGACAAGGTCACCAACGAGTGCGCGGAGGCGATCTGCGACGTCATCGCCGAGGACACGGGCCTGTCGCGCGCGGAGTCGATGCTGCTGGCCTCCGGGCTCGGTGGCCTCGCCCAGGTGGTCGCCCGCTCCTGGCTGCACAGCGACCGGAGCGTGCCCCGGGACCAGGCGGTGCAGCTGCTGACATCGCTGGCCTGGCGGGGCATCGCCGGTTTCCCGCTGCACGGCGCCGAGCAGCATCCCTGAGCGGGCCGGCCGCCACCGGCCCCGTCTTGTTCCCGCTCGCTGTTCGCTCCTGGCGTTCTTGCGCGGACCGTGTACGTCCCCTCACCGGGCTAATGTGTGCTGGGTACGGCGCGCTGGGTCGCGCACTTCACTGACCGTCGGAGGGACATAGCCGTGGAGGTCAAGATCGGCGTGCAGCACGCGCCCCGCGAGATCGTTCTGGAGAGCGGTCAGAACGCGGAAGACATCGAGCGCGTGGTGGCCGAGGCGCTGGCCGGCAAGTCGCAGCTGCTGAGCCTTGAGGACGAGCGCGGCCGGAAGGTGCTGGTCCCCGCGGACCGTCTGGCGTATGTCGAGCTGGGCGAGCCGACCACCCGCAAGGTGGGCTTCAGCGCGCTGTAGCCCGCCGTGGGCCCGCGGCCCGCGGCCCGGCGTGCGTCGGACGCACCCGCGACACATCGGACGAGGGGCCCGGTGGCAGCTTGCCACCGGGCCCCTCGCATGTGTCCGACGCGCGGAGGGTGCTCCACATCCGGCGCACAGGTCGCCCACAGAGGAGGATTGCATTCCGCAGGTCACGGGTAGGACGGGCTACGACCGTGAAGCGCCGGCCGGCCGTGTGGAAGGACCCCTCATGATCCTGGAAGCTCTGGGCTCGGCCCTGGTCGGCCTGGCCCTGGCCGCCGTCGCGGTGCGCCGGCTGTCCCACCGGCTGCCCGCCCGCCTTCTCGTCGTCTTCACCGGGGTCGCCGGGGCCCTGTTCGGCGACTTCGTGACGCACACCGCGCTGGGCGCCGGCCCGGTGCCGGTCAGCCTGCTCGGCGCGGCGGTGGTCTCCGCGGCCTCGCTGTCGCTGCTGCTGCGCCCGGCGGGACGCCTGCGCCGACGATCCGCCCCGGCGTGAGCGCACGGCATCTCACGACGCCACGACCGCCGGCGCCCCCCGGCCGAGGGCGCTCCCCGGCCGAGGGCGCTCCCCGGGCCCGCGACCGCGGCAAACGCCACAACCAGCCAAGACGCTGCCGCACTGAAGCCCCGACGGAGCCCCCCACCAGGGGCGCCACAACGCCCCCGCACCCAAAAACCGACAGACACCCCCACCAGACCAGGGGCGCGGGGAACTGCGCAAACAACCACAACACCCCCGCACCGAAAAACCGACGGAAACCCCCCACTAGGGGCGCGGGGAACTGCGCGAACAACCACAACGCCCCCGCACCCAAAGACCGACTGGGAGCATCATCGTGGTCGCGGTGTTCTCCGGCTGGTCGGACCCAAAGACAGATCGGCTTCGTGCCTTGTTAGCGACGCGTCGGCCAGCCGGGGGACGCCGCTTCGCGGTGCCGGTCGGGTGCGCTGTGGCCTGATAGGGGCATGAGGCATCCCATCGCAGTCTTGCCCGCGCTGCTCCGGCCGGCACCGCCTTCCTGACGGCACGGTGCAAGGAGCGAGGGTGAGCAAGGCCGGAGTGGCAGACGTTGACGAGGTCCTGGTCACGGTGGGCATCGACACGCACGTGGATATGCACGTCGCCGTCGCGCTGGACCAGTTCGGTCGCAAGCTGGACGTTCTCAGCATCCCCACCACCGGGCACGGGCATTGCCGCCTTCTGGAGTGGACACGCGCGCTGGGCATTCCCCACTGCTTCGGGGTGGAGGGCACGGGTGCCTACGGCGCCGGGCTGACCCGCTACCTGCGCCGCCAGGGCATGAACGTGGTGGAGGTCATCCGGCCGTCCCGCCAGACCAGGCGCCGGGCCGGCGGCAAGAACGACACCATCGACGCCGAGGCCGCCGCCCGCGCAGTCCAGGCAGGCACCGTCATGGGCCAGGCCAAGTCCCAGGACGGCCCGGTGGAGATGATCCGCACCTTGCGGCTGGCCCGCCGTTCGGCCATGAAGGCCCGCACGCAGGCTGCCAACCAGCTCCACGCCGTCGTCGTCACCGCCCCGCAGGAGCTGCGCGACCGCCTGCGCGGCATGCCCCTGGCAGCCCTTGTTGCCACCGCGGCCAGGTTCCGTCCCGGCAACGTCAACTCCCTTGAGACCGCAGCCAAACTTGCGCTGAAGAGCCTGTCGGTCCGCTACCAGCAACTCGCCCAGGAGATCTCTGCTCTGGACCAGCAGATCGACCGGCTCGCCCACCAAGCCGCGCCGGACCTGATGCGGATCAAGGGAGTCGGCGTCGACACCGCCGCGGCCCTGCTGGTTGCCGCCGGTGACAACCCCCAGCGACTTCGGTCCGAAGCATCCTTCGCCCACATGTGCGGCGTCGCCCCGATACCCGCCAGCTCGGGGAAGACCAACCGCAACCGGCTCAACCGAGGCGGCAACCGGGAAGCGAACCGAGCCCTCTACATGCTGGCCATCAACCGCCTGAGCTACGACCCGAGAGCACGGGCTTACGCCGCCCGACGAACCGCCGAGGGCAAGACCAGGGCGGAGATCGTCCGCTGCTTGAAACGCTACCTCGCACGCGAGGTGTTCAAGGCGCTGATCAGCGCGAACAGTGCTGTCCCCCGACCACAACGAGGCCCATCCACTCCCGCGGCGGCATGACACGAACGCCTGATCAACTTGACCTATAGGAGCGTCGGAAACCCCCCACTAGGGGCGCGGGGAACTGCGCGAACAACCACAACACCCCCGCACCCAAAGACCAGCGGAAGCCCCCGGCACAGGGAACGTCAGGCGGCCAGCCCCAGGGCAGCCATGCGCTTGGTGTGCGCCTCGGTGATCCGGGAGAACATCCGGCCGACCTCGGCGAGGTCGAAGCCGGCCGCGACACCGCCGACGAGCATCGTGGACAGCGCGTCCCGGTCGGCGACGACCCGCTGGGACTGCGACAGCGCCTCGCCCATCAGCCGCCGCGCCCACAGGGCGAGCCGGCCGCCCACCCGCGGTTCCGCGTCGATCGCCGCGCGCACCTTCTCGACGGCGAAGCTGGCGTGCCCGGTGTCGTCGAGCACGGCGAGCACGAGCCCGCGCGTGTCGGCGTCGAGCCGGACCGCGACCTCCCGGTAGAAGTCACTGGCGATCGAGTCGCCGACGTACGCCTTGACCAGCCCCTCCAGCCAGTCCGATGGTGCCGTCTGGCGGTGGAAGCCGTCGAGCGCGGCGACGAACGGCTCCATCGCCCGGGTCGGCTCCTCCCCGATCTCCGTGAGCCGGTCCCGCAACTGCTCGAAGTGGTGGAACTCGGCCGACGCCATCTTCGCCAGCTCCGCCTTGTCCGCGAGCGTGGGCGCCAGCTTGGCGTCCTCCGCGAGCCGTTCGAACGCCGCCAGCTCGCCGTACGCGAGCGCGCCGAGCAGGTCCACGACCGCGGCACGGTACTGCGGGTCGGCGGAGGCCGTGGCCCAGTCCTGGGCGGCGACTCCGGTGGCCTCGGGCGAGGCGTCCTCGGGGGCGTGGTCAGGCTTGTCAGAGCTCGTCATGAAGCGCACAATAGCCCGCTCACCGGGCGGCGGAAGTCCGTGATCGATCAGTGTGATGACGACTACGTGGCCAAATCGGCCATCGCATGTGCGCGAATCCGGGGTATGGTGGTAATGCGCCTGCTGGGAACTCCGTCGTTCCGACGCCGCTTCCGGTCAGGCCGCACGCATGAGGATGCCCGGTCGGTGGCCCGATCGGCTCCGACCCGACAGCCCTCCGTGGACGTACGGCACATCGCGTACGCCGACCGGAGGGACCCTCAGCGGCGAGAGCGCTAGAGCGTCGGCAGAGGTCCCGTGCCAAACGGCTTGCCCCCGCGGTTCGCCCGTGAGGCAGCCGACGTCCCCGGCACGGTCCGACACGACCCCCGCGCTCGCCTCGCGCCGCGCACACAGAAGAGGCAGCACCCTGACTACGACGTTTCGAGAACTCGGAATCCTTCCCGAGACAGCCGAGGCCCTGGAGGCCGTCGGCATCACCACTCCCTTCCCCATCCAGGAGATGACCCTCCCCGTCGCCCTCTCCGGCACGGACGTCATCGGCCAGGCCAAGACCGGCACCGGCAAGACGCTGGGCTTCGGCCTCCCGCTCCTCGAACGCGTCACCGTCCCCGCCGACGTCGAGGCGGGCCGGGCCGCACCCGAAGACCTCACCGACGCCCCGCAGGCGCTTGTCGTCGTCCCCACCCGCGAGCTGTGCACGCAGGTCACCAACGACCTGCTGACCGCGGGCAAGGTGCGCAACGTGCGGGTGACCGCGATCTACGGCGGCCGGGCCTACGAACCCCAGGTGGAAGCCCTCAAGAAGGGCGTCGACGTGGTCGTCGGCACCCCCGGCCGGCTGCTCGACCTCGCCGGGCAGAAGAAGCTGAACCTGAAGCACGTCAGGTGCCTGGTCCTCGACGAGGCCGACGAGATGCTGGACCTCGGGTTCCTGCCCGACGTCGAGAAGATCATCGACATGCTGCCGGCCAGGCGCCAGACCATGCTGTTCTCGGCGACCATGCCGGGCGCGGTGATCGGCCTGGCCCGCCGGTACATGTCCCGGCCCACGCACATCCGTGCCACCGCGCCGGACGACGAGGGCGCGACGGTCGCGAACATCAAGCAGTTCGTGTACCGCGGTCACTCCATGGACAAGCCGGAGATGATCGCGCGCATCCTCCAGGCCGAGGGCCGCGGGCTCGCCATGATCTTCTGCCGTACGAAGCGGACGGCCGCGGACATCGCCGAGCAGCTCCAGCGGCGCGGCTTCGCCTCCGGCGCGGTCCACGGCGACCTGGGCCAGGGCGCCCGCGAGCAGGCGCTGCGCGCGTTCCGCAACGGCAAGGTCGACGTCCTCGTGTGCACCGACGTCGCCGCGCGCGGCATCGACGTCGAGGGCGTGACCCATGTCATCAACTACCAGTCCCCCGAGGACGAGAAGACGTATCTGCACCGCGTCGGCCGTACCGGCCGGGCGGGCGCGAAGGGTACGGCGATCACCTTCGTGGACTGGGACGACATCCCGCGCTGGCAGTTGATCAACAAGGCGCTGGAACTGGGCTTCAACGACCCGGTGGAGACGTACTCCACCTCCCCGCACCTCTTCGCCGACCTCGGCATCCCCGAGGGCACCAAGGGCGTCCTGCCGCGCTCCGAGCGCACGCGCGCCGGTCTTGAGGCTGAGGAGCTTGAGGATCTGGGCGAGACCGGGGGCCGCGGTGCGCGCGGTCGCGGCGGGCGAGGCGGCCGTGGCGAGTCCCGGCCCGCCGAGCGCGAGCGTCCGGCGGGCGCACCGCGCCGTCGCCGTCGCACGCGCGGCGGGGCACCGCTCGACTCGGCGCCCGCCGGGTCCGGGGCGGCGCCGGCCGACTCCGGGGCGCCGGCCGCCGATGCCGTCACCGCGGAGGAGATCACGACGCCGCGTACGCCGCGCCGCCGGCGCCGCACCCGTAGCGGGGCGCCCGCGGAGCCCGTGGGGGTCGCCGCGGCAGCCGAGCCGGCGCCGACCGCCGAGGCCGCCCTGACGACGGCGGAGGGCACGGCCGCGGCCGAGACCGCCGAGCGGCAGCCGCGCCGCCGACGCACGCCCAAGGCGACGGAGCGCGAGCGGGCGGCGGCACCGGCCGAGACCGCGACCGCGTCGGTCACCGATTCCGGGGCGCGCGTCCAGCCCGAGGGCGCCCGGCCCGAGGTGGTAGCCGCACCCGAGGCCGTCGCAGCGCCCGAGGCCGTCGTCCGGCCTGAGCCGAGCGTCGAGCCCACGGCCGTCGTGCGACCCGAGGCGCGTGTCGAGCCCGTGCCGACCGTCGAGCCCGTGGCCGCGGCGCCCGCGTCTGAGGCAGCGGTGGTCGCGGGGCCGGAAGCGCCGGCGAAGCCGCGCCGTCGTACGCGCAAGACGGCAGCCGCGGCCGAGACGCCGACCGCTGCCGAAGCGGCGCTGGACAGTGCCGAAGCCGCGGAGGCGAAGCCCAAGGTCCGTCGGACCCGTAAGACCGCCGCCGCGCAGGTCACCGCCGAGGAGGCGGAGGGCACGGCCGACGTCGCGAAGACCACGGACGACGCCCCCGCGCCTCGCCGCCGCACCCGTAAGTCCGCGACCGCGGCTGAGACCGCGGTGGACACGGCCGAGGCCACGGAGACGAAGCCGAAGCGCACCCGCAAGACCGCCGTGGCCACGACGGACACGCCGGAAGCGACCACAGAGGCCAAACCACGCCGCACCCGCAAGACCGCGGCCACCGCCGAAACCGCCCTCGACACGGCCGAGGCCACGGAATCCAAGCCGAAGCGCACCCGCAAGACCGCCGCTGCCGCCGAGGCACCGGCCGACACCGCGGAAGCCGAGGCCAAGCCGAAGCGCACCCGCAAGGCGACCGCCGTGGCCACGACGGACACGCCGGAGGCGACCTCAGAGGCCAAGCCACGCCGCACCCGCAAGACCGCGGCCACCGCCGAAACCGCCCTCGACACAGCCGAGGCCACGGAGACCAAACCGAAGCGCACCCGCAAGACCGCCGCTGCCGCCGAGGCACCGGCCGACACCGCGGAAGCCGAGGCGAAGCCGAAGCGCACCCTCAAGGCGACCGCCGCCGTGGACATCGCGGACGGTGCCGAGGCCGAGCCGAAGGTCCGTCGGGCCCGGAAGGCCGCCGCCGCACCGGTGACCGCCGGAATTCCGGCGCAGGCCACCGAGGAGCCGGAGGTCAAGCCGAGGCGCCGCACGCGCAAGGCCACGGCCGGGGCGGACACGACCGGCACCGAGGTCACCGAGGCGACCGCGGAGACGAAGCCCAGGGTGCGCAGGACCCGCAAGACCGCAGCGGCAGCGGAAACCCCGGAGGGCTGACCGGCACCGCCGCCACGCCCACGCCGACGGCCCGGCCCGCCCGAACGGGACCGGGCCGTCGGCGTCCCCGCACAAGACGACCAGCCCGCCCAACCGCCACACCCCGTCGACACCGCCTCCTTCGGGGCCCGGGGCGGCGGGTTGGCGGGATTCGTTCGGGGGCTTCCGGCCCGTTCTGCTTCAGGTACCGGTGGCCGATAGCCTCTGGGGCATGAGCAGGCCGCCCTCCTTCGTTCCGCCTCCCGGTGCCCGTGCCTACGCGTTGCGTACCGCGCGTGGCGAGTTCGCCGTGGTCGACTCGCCCGTGGCCGACGGTGTGCGGCCCCGGGGGGTCGCGCTGCTGCTGCCCGGGTTCACCGGGAGCAAGGAGGATTTCCATCCGCTGCTCGTGCCGCTCGCGCGGCGCGGTTATCGGGCCGTGGCCGTTGACGGACGCGGACAGTACGAGTCGGAGGGCCCCGAGCACGACGAATCCGCCTACGCGCAGCGGGAGTTGGCGCGGGACGTGCTGGCGCAGGCGGCGGCCCTGGGTGCCCCGGTGCATCTGCTGGGGCACTCCCTGGGCGGGCAGATCGCGCGGGCGGCCGTGCTGCTCGACGGGTCCGTGTTCCGCTCGCTCACCCTGATGGCCTCCGGCCCGGCGCAGATCTCCGCCTCCCAGCAGCAGCGCGTCAAGCTGCTGCGGGACGCCCTCGCCGTGATGTCGATGGCGGCGGTGTGGGACACCATCCAGGCGATGGAGCCGCCCGAGGAGACCGAGGTCGACGGCGGTCCCGCCGACCGGACGGCGCTGCGCCGCCGCTGGTTGGGCAACAAGCCGGCCCAACTGATCGCCACCGGGCGCCAGTTGTGCACCGAGCCGGACCGGGTCGGTGAACTCGCCGCGGTGGGGCTGCCGTTCCATGTGCTGTCCGGTGCGGCCGACGACACCTGGCCGGTGCCGTTGCTCGACGAGATGGCCGTACAGCTCGGGGCCCGCCGGACCGTCATCGAGGGTGCGGAGCATTCGCCCAACACCGACCAGCCGCTCCCGACGGCCCGAGCGATCGCCGACTTCTGGGACAGCACGGGCGAGGACGGCGACCGGTAAGACGGGGAGAACCGCACCGGCGAGGAGGCGGAGAAGCACACAAGCAGGGACGGCGAGAAGCGCACCGGCGAGGACGGTCAGGCCCCGGTCGGCACCGGGTCAGTACTGCGTCCGCAGGTGCTCCCAGAAGCCGTCCCGCAGCGCGCGCCGCAGTTCCGCCTGGCCGCGCAGCGAGTACTGGAGCAGCCCTTCGGCCTCGACCAGCAGGTCCTGGTCGACCGAGCCGGGCAGATAGGGGTGGCCGGGCAGCAGCTCCAGCAGGGCCTCCCGGCCGCGCGCCGACAGCCACTTCGCCGCGATCTGGGCGCCCACGAAGCGGACGTCCTCGCGGGTGGGCCGGTTCGCCGTGCCCTCGTAGGCGGGGGCGGTGCGCCGGGCGACGTACGGTTTGAAGAAGTCCAGGTCGAAGGTGCGCTGGCTGTCGACCTCCCAGAGCAGGGGCTCCGCCTGGTTGCGGCCCTCGGGTGCCTCGATGCCCCAGAGGTGGACGCGGGCTCCGTAGCCCTGGGCCGCCTCCACCGCGGAGACCAGGTCCTCGTCGCCGCCGATGAGCGCCGCGTCGCTGATGGCGCGGTGCCGGGCCAGGGACTCCAGGTCGGTGCGGATGAGGGAGTCGACGCCCTTTTGCTGGTTGTTGGCGTTGAGGTTGCCGAGGCGGACCTTCACGTCGGGGAGTTCGGCGATGGACTGCTGCTCGGCGGTGTGGATGCGGCGCCGGGCGCCGTCGTACCAGTAGACCCGGAGCAGCCTGCTGTCCGCGAAGATGGTGCGGGCGCGGTCGATCAGCGCCTCGATCAGGCCCTCCGCGTCGAGGTCGAAGGCGCGCCGGTCCTCGGTCCCGGCCACCAGCCGGCCCGCGGCCGCGTAGAGGTATCCGGCGTCCACGAAGATCGCGTGGGTCGAGGGCGTCTTCGCCACTTCGGCGAGCATGCGCTGCAGCAGCTCGTTGGTGCGGTCGATGCGGGCCTGGATGCCGGCTTGGTCTTCGTTCATCGCCTCCATTGTCTCGGCGGTCACGCTGCGAACACAACCGGTCCCGGTCAGTCTCGTCACAACCTCTTACCGGTCAGTAATTAGACGTTCGAAAAATTTCCTTAGCGTAGGGAATGTTTGTAACAAGCATTCCGTTGACTCAGACGGAACAACGAGACGAAGGGAGAAGCCATTGCGCTTCGAGATCATGCGACTCGACGAGGTCGACGGGACGCCCGTGGACAGCACCGTCGTGGACGCCGCCTCCGTCAACCGGATCGTGCAGCAGGCCGCCGCCATCGGACAGCGGCTGTGGATCCGGCCCGCCGAGAGCACGGCCTCGTGACAGACACACCTCCTAGCAGGCAATCCTCGTAGCAGACACTCCTCGCAGCAGAACACGCAGGAAGCACGGACACTCAGCGAGCGGATCACCGGTCACGGATCACCCGGATCACGGACCACCGTCGAAGAGCTTTCAGGGCCCCCGCGGCATCGACGCCGACGGGGGCCCTGCGCATGAGGCGGGCCTGCGGGCCCGCCCCGGGCTCAGCCGCCCTTGATCACCTGGGTGACCCCGTTGATGATCTGCTGCACGGCGATGGCGGAGAGCATCATGCCGGCGAGCCGTGTCACCAGCACCACCCCGCCGTCCTTGATGACCCGGATGATCAGCAGCGAATAGCGCATCGCCAGCCACAGCACGACATGGACGGCGAGGATCGCCGACCACACCGCGATCTGCGAGGCCACGGTGTCGGCCTTCTGCACGGCCAGGATGACCGACACGATGGCACCCGGACCGGCCAGCAGCGGCATGCCCAGCGGCACGAGGGCGACATTGACGTCCTTGGTCTGCTTCGGCTCGTCCGTCTTGCCGGTGAGCAGGTCGAGCGCGATCAGCAGGAGCAGCAGTCCGCCGGAGATCATCAGCGCGGGCACGGAGACATGCAGGTAGTCGAGGATCCGATGGCCCAGCAGGCCGAAGACGGCGATCACCCCGCCGGCCACGCAGACGGCCTGGAACGCCATGCGCTTCTGCGCCTTGGCGGGGCGTCCGGCGGTCAGCGCGAGGAAGATCGGCGTGACCCCGGGGGGATCCATGATGACGAAGAGGGTGAGGAACAGGGAGCCGAAGACGGCGAGGTCGACCATGGGCACAGCGGAGCCTTGCGGAAAGAGACGTACGGGGGGGCGCGGGCGGGGGTCAGGCCCCGCCGGTCCCGGGCACCGGGAACGCGCCGGTCGCACGCCGGGTGATCTCGCCGTACACCTCGGGGTCCGTGGTGTACTCGCCGAGGGCCACGGACTTGCGGCTGCCGTGGTAGTCCGAGGAGCCCGTGACCAGCAGCCCGAGGTCCTTCGCCAGCGCGCGCAGCCGGGTCCGGGCCTGCGCGTCGTGATCCATGTGGTCGACCTCGATGCCGTCGAGGCCGGCCGCGGCCATCTCGGCGATGGCCGACTCGGGCACCGTACGGCCGCGCTTGGCGGCGGCCGGATGCGCGAAGACGGTGACGCCGCCGGCGGCCTTGACCAGCCGGATGGCCTCGAACGGGTCGGTCTCGTGCTTCGCCACGTAGGCCCGTCCGCCGTCGGCCAGCCAGTCCTCGGTGAACGCGTCGCCCACGGTCGGTACGACGCCCAGTTCGACCAGCGCCGAAGCGACGTGCGGCCGCCCGACGGAGCCGTCGCCCGCGATCCGCTTCACCTGCTCCCAGGTGACCGGGACGCCCAGCCCGTTCAGCTTGGCGATCATGCCCTGGGCCCGCGGCACCCGGTCGTCGCGGACCAGCTCGCGCTCGGCGAGCAGGGCGGGCTCCTCGGGGTCGAAGAGGTAGGCCAGCAGATGCAGGGAGATGCCGTCGATACGACAGGACAGCTCGGCGCCCGTGACGAGGGTGAGCCCCGGCGGGAGCGCGGCGACGGCTTCGGCGTGGCCGCGGGTGGTGTCGTGATCGGTCAGCGCGACGACGTCAAGACCGGCCGCGGCGGCGTTGCGCACCAGCTCGGCCGGGGTGTCCGTGCCGTCGGACGCCGTGGAGTGGCAGTGCAGGTCGATGCGCACGACGCGAGCTCCAGGCGAGGACGGGACCGAAGGGACACCTAAGGATAACGGGCGTCCATCGTCCGGCCGTCGCCGCGTGGGCGGGCCGCGGGCGGCGGTCAGGGCTCCAGCAGCCGCGGTGACAGCGCTCCGCAGGGCACCAGGTCCAGCTCGGCGCCCGCGTCCCGCAGATCTGTCAGCACCAGTTCGTCGTACATGAGCAGGCCCGTCTGCTCGGGCCACACCACGGCCCACAGCCACAGCCCGCGGGCCTCGCCGGCGAAGACGGCGCGGTCGTCCGGGGCGCCGGTGACATGCCAGAGCGGGGTCGGGCGGCCGGCCGCCAGCACCTTGGCCTGTGGCGGCTTCTCGACGTTCAGATACGGTCCCGGGTCGGGGCCGCCGATGCCCGCGTAGCGCGCGCCGAGGCCGACGCCCAACTCCTCGGCGACCAGGATCAGTTCGCCCATGCCGCCGAGCGGTCCCGGTCCCGTGCAGGCCACGGCGGTCGCCCGGCCGCCGCTGCGGTCGTCGCCCGCGTAGGCCACCCCCGTGAACAGCCAGCCGACCGGCAGCGGCCAGGGCATCCACACCGGCACCTGTGTCCGATGGACGACCACGCTGAGAGCCTCGACGCTGGGCGGGATCACGGGCTGCAGCGGATGCACCGTCCCATGCACATCGCACTGCCAGGAATCGGCGAAGAGTCCGGGAGCCCTGACCCGGCCACCGCACTTCGGGCAACTGGGTTCGCCCCTCATAGGGCCCCACGGTCCTACCCGCACACCGCCACGTCAAGGACGATCACCCGTCCGGACGGAATCCCCGCCCACCCCCGGATCGTCACGCGCCCGCCCTCCGACCGGCGGCGACTAGATGTATATTGCATTAATTAGCCAATCTAACTTACTATGTGCATATACCAACCATCTCTTTCAGGGCTCCCGTCCGGATTGGAGCACACTCGCTCCGGCGCCGTGTTCTAGAACTGGCCCTGGGCGTCTCCGGTGCGCCGCGCCCCGTGGCGAGCGCCGGCTACAACTTCGTGCGCTGGTTCGCCGCCGCGGCGGCACCCTACTTCGCGCCGAAGATCGAGGAGTGGACCGACGTCCGCGTCCCGTTCGTGGTGGCGGCGGTCACCGCGCTGATCGGCGCGCTCGTGGTCGTCGTACGGCGGGCCGCGCTCACCGACGAGGCCGGACGGTCGGAGACCCGGCATGCCACCGAGGACGGCGTCGGCGTCTTCGCCAACTGACCGGTTCCGGCCAGGACTCGGTGAGATCGGTCACGCTCGGGCCGCCCTCGGATCAGCCGAGCGATACGGATGCCCGGGGGATCAGCCGAGCGGTACGGATGCGCGGGCGGGGTCCCGCAGGTCCGTGCCGTTCGTCAGCCAGCGCTCCTGGAGTGCCTGGGCGCCGTGCACCCGCTTCCAGGCGGCCTCGTTCGGGGTCATCGGCAGCAGCGGCAGAAACCGTACGGGATCCATCGGCGCGTCCAGCTCCAGGTCCTCGACCAGTCCGCCCGGCTCGGCGACCAGGACCGAGCCGAAAGGCGCGCCCGGCCACAGCGGCTCCCCCACGTCGAGGGATGCGCCCGGGGCCACCACCACGCCCTCCACCTGCGGCGAGGCGGCCAGCACGGCGAGCGGGCGGAGCACCTTGTCGGTGTCGGCGAGGCCGGCGCGGACGGACAGCACCAGTTCGGCGCGGGGGCCCCGGACGGGGTCGGCGAGCGGCGCCGTGGGCTCCGTCATGGGGTGCGCGGACATGCCCAGCGTGGCGTAGCGGACGACGGCTCCCTCGCGGTCGCGGTCCCGGAAGCGCAGCACCTCGATGCGGTCCGTGCCGAGGAAGGTGACCGCCGCGCGCGCGTCCGGTTCGCCCAGCGCGCCACGCAACCGTGCCTCGACCAGAGGAAGAACATCAACCATGCGGCGAGCATAGAACTCGTCAGCAGCGGGCAAAGCGTCACCTTGACACCGCGGTCGGCTGATACTCTTGCCCGGTGGTTCGGGGCAGCACGCAGAAGCGTCGCATCGAGTCCCGACGCCTGTGAGACTCCCCTACGGGGAATGGACCGTCCCTTACGAGGGACCGGCTGGAGGAGGTGGGGCTGCCATGGATCGAAGTCGGCCGTGCAGTACCACTCGCTCTTCCGGCTGTTGATGTAGCCGTTCCGGATCTGGCCTACCGCCACCTCTCGCGCTCGCGCCGTCGTACGCGCCTTCGGAAGAGCACTTCGTTCTGCCCTGCCTGATCTGTCTGATCTGAATCAGCAGCGAAGCTCGCCACCGCGACAGTGCGGTGCTCCCCGCTTTGTGGACGTGCCAAACATCCGCACACAGGACGTCCTCATTCCGGGTAGTTCCAGCCGTGAACCGCGGCCCTTTCGCGCTTCGCCGCCCACCGCGAAGGAGCCCGCCATGTCGATGATCCGCGACCTGCGTGCCGTGGTCCGTCCCTCCCGCCCCTCCCTGCGCAAGAGCGCCCCGCGCCGGGACAGCGGGAGTTACGACACCACCCGCGACCCCTCGACCCCCTCGGCCGTCGTCGACTGCGCCGTCTACCGTGACGGCGCCCGGGTCGAGAGCGCCAAGCCGCTGACCCCGCACGAGGCGATGCGCCAGGTGCGGCGCGACGGGGGGTTCGTCTGGATCGGGCTGCACGAGCCCACGGAGGCCGAATTCGCCGGTATCGCAAGCGAGTTCGGGCTGCACCCGCTGGCCGTGGAGGACGCCGTGCAGGCGCACCAGCGGCCGAAGCTTGAGCGGTACGACGACTCGCTGTTCACCGTCTTCAGGACCGTCCACTACGTCGAGCACGACCAGCTCACCGCCACCAGCGAGGTCGTGGAGACCGGCGAGGTCATGTGCTTCACCGGGCGGGACTTCTTCATCACCGTCCGGCACGGCGGGCAGGGTTCGCTGCGGGCGCTGCGGCACCGGCTGCAGGACGACCCGCAGTTGCTCGCCAAGGGGCCGTCGGCCGTGCTGCACGCGATCGCCGACCATGTCGTCGACGGGTACATCGCGGTCGCGGACGCCGTGCAGGACGACATCGACGAGGTGGAGACCGAGGTCTTCTCGCCGAGCCGCAAGGGCGGGGCGGGGCGCGGTGTGGACTCGGCGCGGATCTACCAGCTCAAGCGCGAGGTGCTGGAGTTCAAGCGCGCGGTCTCGCCCCTGCTGCGGCCCATGCAGCTGCTGAGCGAGCGGCCGATGCGGCTGATCGATCCGGAGATCCAGAAGTACTTCCGGGACGTCGCCGACCATGTCGCCCGCGTCCAGGAGCAGGTCGTCGGCTTCGACGAACTGCTCAACTCCATCCTCCAGGCCAACCTGGCGCAGGCGTCGGTCGCGCAGAACGAGGACATGCGGAAGATCACGGCGTGGGCCGCGATCATCGCGGTGCCGACGATGGTGTGCGGTGTGTACGGCATGAACTTCGATCACATGCCCGAGCTGAAGTGGAAGTACGGCTACCCGCTGATCATGGGCATCACGGTGGCGTTGTGTCTGACCATCCATCGCACGCTCAAGCGCAACGGCTGGCTGTGACGGCGGTCGGCGCCCTGCGGTCGGCAGTTGGCCGTCCGCGGTTGGCGGTTGGCCGTCCGCGGTCCGTGGCGGGGCGGCTGGTTAGGCTGGGCGCATGACAAGCGAGCTGCTTGACCGCGCCCTCGTCGAGGAGGCCACGAAGAAGTCCGGGCTCGTCTGGGTCCGCGGTGCCGGGGCGCCCGCCGCGCGTGCGCTGTGGCACGCGTGGCACGACGGAGCGGTGTGCCTGGTCGGCGACGGGCCCGGGGAACAGCCGCTGCCCGCACTCGCCGACGGCGGCTCCGCCGAGGTGACCGTGCGCAGCAAGGACAAGGGCGGCCGGCTGGTCACCTGGACGGCGACGGTGTCCGAACTCCCTGCGGGGTCCGCGGAGTGGGAGGCCGCGGTGAGCGAGCTGAAGGGCAAGCGGCTCAACGCGGTCGACGGCGAGGCCATGACGGACCGCTGGTCCCGCGAGTGCCGGGTGCTCCGGCTGACGCCGACGGGGGCGACGGCGGCCCTCCCGGACGGGCCGCTCGCCGCGCCCCCACTGCCGACACCCGCGACGACCCGCCGCCCGGTGCCGGCGGCGCTGCCGCGCCTCCTGACAAAACGCCGAGAACGCCGAAGGCGAACCTGACCCCTTCCCACGCCGCCGCGGCGAGAAGCGGTGACGTTTGTTGCGGCACCGCCCGGCACCACCGTCGCGACCGGCCGACGTCACGGTAGGAAACGATCGCGCGGTTTCGGCACCGCCGGACAACACCGTCGTGGCTGATCGCCGCCGCGGCGGGAAAGAGGGGGCAGGCACCGTCGCTGCGAGCGGGGCGGTCGGCCCACGCGGGCCCGAAGGACGGCCCGTGCCGCACCGCCCAGCACCACCGTCGCGGCTGACCACCGTCGCGACCGGCCGACGTCACGGCAGGGAAGGGTCCCGGTTGGTCCGGCACCGCCGGACAACACCGTCGTGGCCGATCGCCGCCGCGGCGGGAAAGAAGGGGCAGGCACCGTCGCTGCGAGCGGGGCGGCCGGCCCACGCGGGCCCGAAGGGCGGCCCGTGCCACACCGCCGGGCGACGCCGTCGTGGCTGATCGCCGCCGCGGCGGGAAAGAGAGGGGCAGGCACCGTCGCTGGGAGCGGGCGGTCGGGCCACGCGGGTCCGACGGGCGGCCCGTGCCGCACCGCCGGGTGGCGTTGTCGGGGTGGGAAGAGGGAGGGCAGGCGCCCGGCGTTGAAGTAGGCCAGGTGGGTCAGGGGGTGGTGGTGAGGTTGTTGGTGATGGTGGTGCGGAGCGAATCCGCGGGGGCTTCCGAGGCGCTTGTGGCCCAGCAGGTGTAGCCGTCGGGGCGGACGAGCAGGGCCGTGGCGGGGATGTCGGGGCATGTGGCGCGGACGAGGTCGACCCGCGGCGGGAGCCGGAGGCCGGCCGGTACCGTTCCGGCCAGGTCGAGCAGGACGGCGTGCCCGGAGCGGAACAGCGTCGACAGCCGGGTGGGGCCGTCCTCGGTGATCAGGTCGGCGTCCGGCACGCGCTGTCCGGTGAGCGGATGATCGCCGGGCAGCGGGTAGCGCAGTGAGAGGCCGGACATCAGTCCCGCGAGGTGACGGTTGGTGTCGGGCAGGCGCAGCAGGTCGATGACGATGTCGCGCAGCGCGGCCACGTCCTCGCTCGGGTCCTGGTCGGCCAGGACGCGCTGGGCCGACGTGTGGTGCAGGACCTGGGCCGCGACCGGATGCCGTTCGGCGTGGTAGCTGTCCAGCAGGCCGCTCGGCGCCCGGCCCTGAACGGCCGCGGCCAGTTTCCAGCCGAGGTTGAACGCGTCCTGTATGCCGAGGTTGAGCCCCTGCCCGCCGAGCGGCGGATGGATGTGCGCGGCGTCGCCGGCGAACAGGACGCGACCCGTGCGGTACTGCTCCAGTTGTCGGGTGGCGTCGGTGAACCGCGAGGAGTTGTCGACGCCGCCGAGGGTGGTCTCACGGCCGTAGACGGCGTGGAGCGCGGCGGAGATCTCCTCGTGGGTGACGGCGGTGTCGCGGTCGGCGTCCGCCGGTTCCGCGTGCCCGAAGGTGAACCGGTACCGGTCGTCGCCGAGCGGGACCAGCATGGCCCAGTAGCCGCCCGCGTGCCGGGTCAGACCGCTCATGTGCCCCATCTGCCGCGGCACCAGCGACGAGACGGCGGTCAGGCGGATGTCGGCCAGCGCCGCCTGCTGTGTGCCGGGCCGGCCGGGGAACGGCAGTCCGAGCAGTTTCCGTACCGTACTGTGGCCGCCGTCGCACGCCGCCAGGTAGCGGGCCCGCACCGCCCGGCCGGCCGCCGTCACGACCACGCCGTCGCCGACCTGCTCGACCCCTGAGACGGCGGCGCCGCGCAGCACCCGCGCGCCCGCGGCGATCGCCCGCTCTTCGAGCACTTCCTCGATCTCCCACTGGGGGATCGCGATCGGGTAGGGGTGCCTGGTCCCCCAGGGTGCGCAGTCCAGCGGGACGGGCAGGGTCGCGAAGTGGCCGCCCACCGGTTCACGCGACACGGCCCGTTTCAGCAGGGGTTCCAGCAGCCCGCGCAGCTCCAGCATCTCCGCGGTACGGGGCTGGATCCCGCCGCCCTTCACCTGCTCGACGGGCCGGGGCAGCTTCTCCAGCACCAGGGTCTGGACCCCGGCCAGGGCCAGTTCGTACGCCAGCGTCAGCCCGGTCGGGCCGGCGCCCGCGACGACGACCTCGGTCTCGTATTCGTTCTCGGCCAGCACCTTCACTTCCGCCTCTTCCTTCCTGTCGTCCCCCGCCTCGGGGAAATCTCCACCTCGGGATAAATGTATACCAGGTGCAGAAATATCCTGGGGGAAGCGATCTGTTACGGTGTGCGGCGTGGACGACAAGCCAGGGCTGCGGGAGCGCAAGAAGCAGCGGACCCGCGCGGCGATCTCCGACGCGGCGATCAGCCTGTTCCTCGAACACGGCTTCCAGCAGGTCTCGGTCGCGCAGGTGGCCGAGGCCGCCGAGGTCTCCAAGCGCACGCTCTTCGCCTATTTCCCGGCGAAGGAAGACCTCGTGGTGCAGCGCCTCGCCGACCACGAGACCGAGATCGCCCGCGTCGTGCGGGCCCGTCCGCCCGGAACCGCTCCGCTGGCCGCGGTGCGGGAGCACTTCCTCAAGGGGCTGCGCGAGCGGGATCCGATCACCGGGCTCAACGACCATCCCCAGGTGCTGCGGATCACCCGGATGATCCTGGACACGCCCTCACTGGTGGCCCGGATGGATCGGTTCAGGACCGGCGCCGAACACGCGCTCGCCCGGGCACTGCGGGAAACCGCCGACACCCCGGAGCTGACGGCACGGCTGGCCGCCGTGCAGATCGTCGCGGTGCACTGGGCGCTGGCGCAGGACAACGCCGCACGCCTGGCGTACGGGGAGCCGGCCGACGCGCGCCTCGCGGGTGCGGTGGCCGACGCCGAACACGCGTTCGCGCTACTGGAGAACGGTCTGCGGCAGCTGGCAGACGATCAGTGACCCTTGAGCGGTGAAAGACGAGCCCGGCTCGCCGCACACGGTGGTGCCGGCCCCGGCGGGCCGGGCACCACCGCTCCGGTTCACGTTCCTGGGCCGGTCCGGTGAAGTCCGCTGCGGTTCGACAGCGCCCTGAAGAGTAAGGGGCGCGGGGAACTGCGCGACCAGCCACGATGTGCCCGCGGGTGTGTACGGCGGTTGGGGCCCTGGGCGGCGGGGGTCGGCTTTGTCAGCGGGGGGCGTGCCCCGTAAGTGTAAGGGGCGCGGGGAACTGCGCGATCAGCCACGACGGCGCCGCAGTCGACAGGCGGCCGATGCCCTGGAAGGGGCCGCGGGGAACTGCGCGACCAGCCACGATGGTGCCGTCGGCCGCTCATGACGTCGGCAGTTGTTTGCCGTAGTCGACCGTCTCGTCCTTCGCCGGTCCGGTGAGGGTGAAGTTCTTGCCCCAGTCGGAGAAGCGGAGCGTCCCCGCGTCGCCCGCGCGGGTCAGGCTGAGCGGGTACGGACGGCCCTCCAGGGAGACGTCGAGGCTGCCGCCGGCGCCCTTGTCGCCGGTGATGCGGATGGTGCGGACGCCGGACTGTTCGTGGTGGCCGGCGGTCTCCAGGGCGCCGTGCAGGGTCAGCAGCCCGTCGAGGAGCACGTCCTTGTCCGTGAAGCCGCTGAACTTCTTGTACGCGGGGTCACCCTGCGGCACCTTCACATACTTGCCGCCCAGCTTCTCCACGGCCGCCGTCTCGCCGCCCTTCGCGCCGTCGCCGTCCGCGTGGCTCCAGAAGTCCGCGTCAGCCTTCAGATACAGCTGCTCGCCGACCCGCAGCAGACCGAAGGTCGCCCCCTGAGAGGTCACCGACCCCGTGCCGCCGTCGGCCTTCAGACGCATGTCGAGCTTGTATGTGCTCCCGCGGGTCACCACGGTCCCCGACAGCCGCACCGCGGGGGCCGAGTCCGCCGCCGCCCGGGTCTGTGACTGGATCTTGTCGGCGGGCAGCTTGCCCACCCCGTTGGTGCCCGCGTCCGGATCCTCGCTGCACCCCGTGAGTCCCGTCACGCCCGTCACGGCCAGTGCGCACATCGCGGTCACCAACGCGGCCCGGCGGATACGGCCCTGCGCAATCACGGTCACAGGTGGGGCTGCCTTTCTGCTGGAACCAAGCGGCGTACGGCAGCGTACCGGGGCCGTCGGGCCTTGGCGGAGCCAGTCCGTCCGGACCGCTCACCAGGGCGTATCCGATCGGGACGGGCTAGCCTGAACCCCACCGAGCGGGCAATTCGGAAAGGGGGACACGGCTGGACACGCAAGGGCGCGGCCAGCGGCCTGCCGTACGCACAGGAAGCCAAGGAAGCTGAAGGAAGCACAGTCATGGCAGCCGGCGTCCCCCGGATCTTCGTCTCGCACCTGGCCGGGGTCCCCGTCTTCGACCCGAACGGCGACCAGGTGGGCCGGGTGCGGGATCTCGTCGTCATGCTGCGCGTCGGACGGCGTCCCCCGCGCCTGCTCGGCCTCGTCGTCGAACTGCCCACCCGGCGCCGCATCTTCCTGCCCATGACCCGGGTGACCAGCATCGAGTCCGGCCAGATCATCACCACCGGGGTGCTCAACGTCCGCCGCTTCGAGCAGCGCCCCACCGAACGCCTCGTCCTCGGGGAACTCCTCGACCGCCGCGTCACCCTGACCGAGACCGGCGAGGAGGTCACCGTCCTGGACGTGGCCGTGCAGCAGCTGCCGGCCCGCAGGGACTGGGAGGTCGACCGGGTCTTCGTGCGCAAGGGCAGGAAGGGCGGCGCCTTCCGGCGGGCCGGGGAGGAACGGCGCATGGCCCTGCCCTGGAAGGGGGGCGGTCGACGGGCCGGCGAGACACTGACCGTCGAATGGTCGGCGGTCAGCGGGTTCTCGCTTGAGGAGCACGGGCAGGGCGCCGAGAGCCTGCTCGCCACGTTCGAGCAGCTGCGCCCCGCCGACCTCGCCAATGTGCTGCACCACCTGTCCGCCAAGCGGCGCGCCGAGGTCGCCGCCGCCCTCGACGACGACCGCCTCGCCGACGTCCTGGAGGAGCTGCCCGAGGACGACCAGATCGAGATCCTCGGCAAGCTGAAGGAGGAGCGGGCCGCCGACATCCTGGAGGCCATGGACCCGGACGACGCGGCCGACCTGCTCGGTGAGCTGCCCGAGCGGGACAAGGAACGGCTGCTGAGCCTGATGCGGCCCGCCGACGCGGCCGACATGCGGCGGCTGATGTCGTACGAGGAGCACACGGCCGGCGGGCTCATGACGACCGAGCCGATCGTGGTACGGCCGGACGCCACCGTCGCCGACGCCCTCGCCCGCGTCCGCAACCCCGATCTGTCCCCGGCCCTCGCGGCCCAGGTCTATGTCTGCCGGCCGCCCGACGACACCCCGACCGGCAAGTACCTGGGCACCGTGCACTTCCAGCGGCTGCTGCGCGACCCGCCGTACACCCTGTGCAGCTCGCTCGTCGACGACGATCTGCAGACCCTCGCCCCGGACGCCACGCTGCCGGTCGTCGCCGGGTTCTTCGCCACGTACGACATGGTCGCGGCGCCGGTCGTGGACGAGGCCGGGGCGCTGCTCGGCGCGGTGACCGTGGACGACGTCCTGGATCACATGCTGCCCGACGACTGGCGGGAGACGGAGTTCCACCTGGACGAGGGGACGAGCGCGCCATGACGCCCGAGCGCGAGAGCACCCGCGAGCGCAGCCCCGCCGGGGCCACCGCCGCCGCCCGGCCCCGCACCGCCCGGCTCGACCAGCCGGGGCCGCGCCGGCGGCGGATCCTGCCGGAGTGGGACCCGGAGGCGTTCGGCCGGCTGTCGGAGAAGATCGCCCGCTTCCTCGGCACCGGACGCTTCATCGTCTGGATGACGTTCGTCATCGTGCTGTGGGTGCTGTGGAACGTCGCCGCGCCGCCCTTCCTGCGCTTCGACCAGTACCCGTTCATCTTCCTGACGCTGATGCTCTCGCTCCAGGCCTCCTACGCCGCCCCGCTGATCCTGCTCGCGCAGAACCGGCAGGCCGACCGCGACCGCGTCAACCTGGAACAGGACCGCAAACAGAACGAGCGGTCCATCGCGGACACCGAGTATCTGACCCGCGAGATCGCCGCGCTGCGGATGGGCCTGGGCGAGGTGGCGACCCGGGACTGGATCCGCTCCGAACTTCAGGACCTCGTCAGGGACCTGGACTCGCCGCGGCGCCGCGACGGGCAGCTCGTGTTCCCGGCGGAACGGCCGGAACGGCCGCCGGGACGTGACGCGGACGACCGCTGACGGGGGCTTACCGGGGGCCCCGCCGGGCGCCGTACCATCGACCTTATGGCTACGGAAGACGCGGTGCGCCAGGCACTGGCGACGGTGAACGACCCCGAGATCAACCGGCCCATCACCGAACTCGGGATGGTCAAATCGGTGCGGATCGGCGCGGACGGAGCGGTCGCGGTCACCGTGTACCTGACGGTCTCCGGCTGCCCGATGCGCGACACGATCACCCAGCGCGTGACGGAGGCGGTCTCCCGCGTCGACGGCGTCACGCGCGTGGAGGTGACGCTCGACGTGATGAGCGACGAGCAGCGCAGGGAGCTGGCGTCGGCGCTGCGCGGCGGGCAGGCCGAGCGCGAGGTCCCGTTCGCCAGGCCGGGCAGCCTCACCCGGGTGTACGCGGTCGCGTCCGGCAAGGGCGGCGTCGGCAAGTCCTCGGTGACGGTGAACCTGGCGGCGGCGATGGCGGCCGACGGGCTGAAGGTCGGTGTCGTCGACGCCGACATCTACGGCCACAGCGTGCCGCGCATGCTGGGCGCCGACGGGCGCCCCACCCAGGTCGAGAACATGATCATGCCGCCGTCCGCGCACGGTGTGAAGGTCATCTCCATCGGCATGTTCACCCCGGGCAACGCCCCGGTCGTCTGGCGCGGCCCGATGCTGCACCGCGCGCTCCAGCAGTTCCTCGCGGACGTGTACTGGGGCGACCTGGACGTCCTCCTCCTGGACCTCCCGCCCGGCACCGGTGACATCGCGATCTCCGTCGCCCAGCTGATCCCGAACGCCGAGATCCTGGTGGTGACCACCCCGCAGCAGGCGGCGGCCGAGGTCGCCGAGCGCGCCGGCTCCATCGCCGTGCAGACCCACCAGAAGATCGTCGGCGTGGTCGAGAACATGTCCGGGCTGCCCTGCCCGCACTGCGGCGAGATGATCGACGTCTTCGGCACGGGCGGCGGCCAGGCAGTCGCCGAGGGCCTGACCCGCACGACCGGTACGACGGTCCCGGTGCTCGGTGCCATCCCCATCGACGTCCGCCTGCGCGAGGGCGGCGACGAGGGCAAGCCGGCGGTCCTGAGCGACCCCGACTCCCCCGCGGGCTCGGCACTCCGCGCCATCGCCGGCAAACTGGGCGGCCGCCAACGCGGCCTGTCCGGCCTCTCCCTGGGAATCACCCCCCGCAACAAGTTCTAACGCACACCCCAAAAACCCGCGCCCCGCCAGGGGCGCGGGGAACTGCGCAACCAGCCACGAACAACCCGCACCCGACAACTGACGGCTACGGCCCCGCCAGGGGCGCGGGGAACTGCGCGACCAGCCACAACCAACCCGCACCCGACAACTGACGGCTGCGGCCCCGATAGGGGCGCGGGGAACTGCGCGACCGGCCCAAAACAACCCGCACACGCCACCCGACCCAACCCCCACGGCGAGAAGGCGCAAGGGACGCGGGAAACTGCGCAACACCACAACCAACCCGCGCCCGACACCCGACACCCGACACCCGACCCAAACAGCCACGGCGAGAAGGCAAAAAGGGGCCACGCCAAACCCCGCAACCGGCAAAGGCGCCGCAGGCTACCCGTAGGCGCCGATGTCCTTGATCATGGCGAACCCCAGACCGTACGCACTCATCCCCCGCCCATACGCCCCCAGATGCACCCCCTCCCGCGTGGAACCGGCAAGCACCCAGCCGAACTCCGACTCCTGGTAGTGGAAGGGCGCCGGCACACCGTCCACGGGCAGCGACAGCGTCGACCACGCCGGACCGGACAGATCGTCGGCGAGGGCCCACGCGATCTCGGTCTGCTGCTCCAGCCATTCGTCCCGCAGGGTGTGGTCCATATGTCCGGGCCAGGTGAGTGACAGCAGCCCGACACCGGCCAGCCACGCCGCCGAGGACACCGACGTGGCCTCCAGCATCCCGGTGCCGTCGGCGCTGTGCCGGGACGGATTCGCGGCGACGGTCACCACGACCGCGAACTTGTCCCGGGGCTCACCCGCGGAGCCGACCGCGTACTCGTTCCTGACGGAGGGTTCGTCGCCGTGCCCGATCGACCCGTGCTCGACGGCGCCGTCCGCCGCCGTACCGACCTGCATCAGCCAGCGCGGCCCCGTGAACGCCTCGTCGAGCCCGTACCACGGGAAGTGCGCCAGCAGATAGCCGTCGACCGTGCGCCGCGCGGAGGGGGGCTGTTGCCGGCCCGCCGCGGCCGACGCCCGCGTGACCGCTCCACCTGTCGTGTCCATGTGCCCCGACGCCTCCCTCGCTCTCGTCGGACCGGGACGGGGCCCGCCCCCCTTCGGGCGTACTCGTCCGGTCCGCACAACAACTCGGCAGCATATCCACACCGCCGCGGGCAGCAGGGAAACCGCCCGGTGCGTGGGTCGCGCGGCAGGCCGGTTCGCGGCGCGCGCGGCGTGCACGGGGTATGAAACGCGTCACGTCCCGACGCGGGGTCGCATCGGGACGTGTGGGTGAGCGGGTCGGCCGTACGGTCAGGTGGCGTCCGCGTCGAAGGGCGGGCGGTCGTCCTTGCCGGGCGGCTCGGGCTTCTTGGTCATGTCGACCCGGCCGCCGGACCCACCGGACGAGGGCGACGGGGAGGTCGAGGGCGGCGCCTCGCTCTCCCGGCCGTGGACCGCGTCGGTGACCTCGGCCATCTCCTTCTTCAGGTCGAAGCCGTTGCGGATCTCCTTCAGACCGAGGTCGTCGTTCTCCAACTGCTTGCGGATGAACGTCTTGGGGTTGAGGTCTTCGAACTCGAAGTCCTTGAACTCCGGGCCCAGTTCCTTGCGGATGTCCTGCTTGGCGCTCTCCGAGAACTCCCGGACCTTGCGGATCGTCCGCATCACGTCCTGAATGACTTTGGGGAGCTTGTCCGGACCGAAGACGAGCACGGCGAGGACAACGATCGTCACCAGCTCTAGCGGTCCTATGTCATTGAACACCTGAAGCTCCTTGCGATGTCCTCAGTCCTCGGCCCTCGGTTGTCCGCTGTGTTTCCGTGGTCCGGGCCGGGTCCACGGTACCCGGCGGACCTGTCCGACCGGTACTGTCCCGAGGTGAGGTTTCTGTCAGTTGTGGCCTGAGGAACCGAGCACCAACGAAACGTGTCTCTCCCCGCCGTCGCGTTCGACGGTGAGATCCAGACGGTCGCCGGGGCGGTGGGCGCGGGTCTTGACGATCAGTTCGTCGCCGGAGTGGACGCGTTGTCCGTCGACCTCGGTGATGATGTCGCCGGACCGGAGTCCGGCCAGGTCCCCGGGGCCGCCCGGTGTGACGGCGGGGCCGCCGTCACCGCCCTTGGTGCCGATACGGGCGCCGTCGCCGGTGTAGGCCATGTCGAGGGTGATCCCGATCACCGGGTGGGTCGCCCGGCCGTCGTTGATCAGTTCCTCGGCGACGCGTCTGGCCTGGTTGACCGGTATGGCGAAGCCGAGGCCGATGGAGCCGGACTGGCCGCCCTGGGTGTCGGAGCCGCTGTCGGCCGAACGGATCGCGGAGTTGATGCCGACGACCCTGGCCTGTGCGTCGAGGAGCGGGCCGCCGGAGTTGCCCGGGTTGATGGGCGCGTCGGTCTGCAGCGCGTCGACGTACGACACGTCGCTGCCGTCCCCGCTCTCGCCGCCCGCCGTGATGGGCCGCTCCTTGGCGCTGATGATGCCGGAGGTGACGGTGTTGGAGAGGTCGAAGGGGGCGCCGATGGCGACGACGGGGTCGCCGACCTGGACGTTGTCGGAGTTGCCGAGGGGCAGCGGCTTGAGTCCGCGTACGCCCTTGACCCGGACGACGGCCAGGTCGTAGCCGCTGTCCCGGCCGACGACCTGGGCCTTCGCGGTCTGGCCGCCGCTGAACGTCACCGTTATGTCGCCGCTCGGCCCGGCGGGCTCGACGACGTGGTTGTTGGTCAGGATGTGGCCGCGCGTGTCCAGGACGAAGCCGGTGCCGGTGCCCTGTTCGCTGCTGCCGGTCACATGCAGCGTGACGACGCTGGGCAGGGCGCGTGCGGCGATCCCGGCCACGCTGTCCGCGGGCCGGCCGGTGGGCTCCTTGCCCGCCTGCGGCAGATGGACGTCCGACACTCCGCCGTTGCGCTCCAGGTACACCCCCACGACGCCGCCGACGCCCCCGGAGACCAGGGCCAGCGCCAGGGCAGCCCCGACGAGCGCCTTGCGCACCCGCCGGCGCCGCTGCCCCTCGGTGGGGACGGCGACACCGTTCTGCTGAAGCGGAGCGGGTGCCCAGGGGTCATATCGCTGCCAGGGCCCGGCCTGCGCACCCCCATCGGACCCGGGGTACACCACGGACTGCGGGGCGGGCCCTGGCGCGGCGTAGCCCGTCAAGCCCACCTGCGGCACCGCGCCCGGCGGCGGGTAGAGCGTGGAGTCCGCCCGCGGCACCGCGCCCGGCGGCGGGTAGAGCACCGCGTCCGACTGCGACGCCGTACCCGGCGGAGGGTAGAGCACCGCGTCCGACTGCGGCACCGTGCCCGGCGCGGGGTGAAGCGTCACGTCCGGCTGCGACGCACCCGCCACGTCCGCCACCTCTGCCACGTCATGCGGCACACCGTCACCCGAAGCCGAAGCCGGAAACGCCTCACTGCGAGCGTGCGCCGAGCCATCCGGAATCGCGGTGCCATGGGCGGGCGCCGGAACCGGGGGAATCGTCCCACCGTGACCGAACGGCGAGACCGGGGCGGCGGGAATCGTCCCGCCCGGGACGGGCGGCGGGCCAGCCGGAATCGCCGTGCCATGGGCGGGCGCCGGAACCGGAGCGGGAGTGGTCCCGCCGTGGGCGGGCGGCGGAACCGGGGAGGCGGGAATCCCGCCCTGAGCGGGCGGCGGCCCAGCCGGGATCGGCCTGCCGTCAACGGGCAGCGGGCCAGGGGTCGTGGCGCCGTGGACGGGCCGCGGGCCAGGGGTCGTGGTGCCGTGAGCGGGCGGCGGAGCCGGGAGCGTCGTGCCGTGGGTGGGTGTCGTCGCCGGGTGCTGGACCGGCGGGGCCGGTGCCCAGGGACCGGGCTCCCCGTACGGCGGCGTGCTGTACGGGTCGGGGTCGTGCAGGGGCTTGCCCCGCCCACCGGACTCCCCAGCCCCGGCAGCCCCGCCACCTTCGGCACCGACAGCGCCAACCCCGATACCCGCGCCCGCACCACCGACGGCCTCCACACCCGAACCGACGCCCGCACCACCGACGGCCTCTACACCCGAACCGACGCCCGCACCACCGACGGCCTCTACACCCGAACCGACGCCCGCACCACCGACGGCCTCTACACCCGAACCGACGCCCGCACCATCGGCACCCGCGCCACCGATGGACTCGGCACCCGAACCGGAGCCAACCGCGCCACCGGCAACATCGGCACCCAAACCGGAGCGGGCGCCCGCACCCGCGGCCCCGGCACCGACGGCGCTCACCTCTCCATCCACGGCCTCAACACCCGAACCGAAGCCGACGCCCGCGCCCTCGCCGCCGGCGCCCGCGTCACCCACGTCCGCGTCACCGGTGCCCTCGGCACCCGCGCCGGAACCGGCGTCCTCGCCCTCAGCCCCGGTGTCCGTGTCGGGCCTCGTGGTCGGGTGGGCCAGCTCGAAGTCGCCGTCGCTCGTGGTCGGTGTGTCCTCCACGGCCTCCCCCGGCAGGGCCGGCTTCCCCTCGTTCATGTTCTCCCCACAGCTGGCCACGGCCGGGCGCTCCGGCGGCTGACCGCATCGTCGACCCCGTGCCCGAAACGGTGCCGCGGGCACGGCCTCACAGGATTCAACCAGGTTCGCGGGCAGCCGCGCAGGAGCCGTTCAGCGAGCGGTGCGCGCGGAGGACGCGGCGGCGGAGGCGGACGGCGACGGGGAGGGAGTGGGGGTCGAGTCGGGGACGGGTGCGGCGAGCACACCGGGCGGGGTCAGCCCGGGGGCGGTGGACCATGAGATCAGCGAGAGCGGCGGGGTCGCACCGAACGGACGTATCAACGGCGACACAGCGGCCGCACCGGCTTCCATCGGTGTGGTCAGCATGGGCGCGAGGGTCTGCCCGGGGGCGGGGGTCTGCGCCCCGGGCTGCAGCGGCGCGGACACCGAGGTCGACGCGACCGGGGTCTCGCCCAGCAGCGTGCCCTGCATGAGCAGCGGCCCGACCGGGCGGCGGCGCTGGGCCTCGGACGTGGTGGCCGCTCCCGCGCCCGCCGTGCGCGTCGGCGTCACGCTGCCGGCACCGCCACGGGCGTCCGCGGCGGTGTCGCGGGGAATGCCGGTGGTGACGCCGCCCAGCGCGACCGCGGCCAGCGACACCGCCCCGGCGGCGACGAACGCGAACCGCATTCCGCGCGAGGCATGCCGGTCGGCGGTGTCCGGACGGCCGACGGGGTGGATGCGGAAGCCGCGGTCCGCGTGCGAACCCGGGGAGTGCGGGCGCGCGGGGACGTAGCCGAACTCGAACCGCTCCTCGCGCCCTACCGCGAAGACGCCGGGCGTGGAGCCGCCGGGCAGCCCGCCCTCCAGCGGCGAGCCGCCGTCCGGACCGCCGCCGCCGGGCAGCCCCTGGAGGCGCGCGAGGAAGCTCTCGGAGGGCGGCGGGGGCGCCGACTCCGCGAAGACGTTCTTCAGCTCCCGCTGGGCGTCCGCCTCCGCCTTGCACCTGGCGCAGGTCGCCAGGTGGGCCAGGACCCGCTCACGCGCGTCATGACCGAGCTCTCCGTCCACCAGGGCGGAGAGCCGGTCTCCCAGATGCTCTTCTGCGAGGTGCCCCTGCGCAGCTTTCGGCCGTGATCCACTCACGCGGTCGCGCCCCCTCCCCCCAGCGCGGGAACGCGGGGCACGAAGGAGCGGCGCTCGGCGGCCCGTGCCTCCGGCGAGCGGTGCGCGAGGGCCTTGCGCAGCTGCGAGCGGCCACGGTGGATACGGGAGCGGACCGTGCCGAGCTTCACGCCGAGGGTCGCGGCGATCTCCTCGTACGACAGTCCTTCGATGTCGCACAGCACGACCGCGGCGCGGAACTCGGGCGCGAGGGTGTCGAGGGCCTGCTGCACGTCCGCGTCGAAGTGCGCGTCGTTGAAGATCTGCTGGGGCGTGGGCTCGCGGCTGGGCAGCCGCTCGGCCGCGTCCTCTCCGAGCGCGTCGAAGCGGATGCGCTGCTTGCGCCGCACCATGTCCAGGAAGAGGTTCGTGGTGATGCGGTGCAGCCAGCCCTCGAACGTGCCGGGGGTGTAGGTCGACAGGGAACGGAAGACGCGGACGAAGACCTCCTGGGTGAGGTCCTCGGCGTCGTGCTGGTTGCCGGTGAGACGGTAGGCCAGGCGGTAGACCCGGCCGCTGTGCGTGCTGACGATCTCCTCCCACGTGGGCGGAGTCCACGCCTGCCCGTCCGCGTCGGTGGCGAAGGTCGCGGTCTGGGTTCCGCCTGCGGCGGTACCGGTGGCGTGGCTGTGGTCAGCGGTGTCGTTCACGGATTTCGGCCTGCCCGCCGACCCGAGGAAGCGCCGCAGCACTCCTCCCCGGTCCTCGGGCGCAGCCGCACCTCCCCTGTCGGCTCTGGTGGTGTCCAGTGGAGCCCCTACCATAGCCACCTCGCCCGTTAGCTCCGGATAAGCGGTTTTACGAGAATTTGATCTGGGCTGACACGGCTCATGCGGCTGCGTCAGCACTTGCTCGTCATCCTGGTCCACCTCATACCCCCCGCCGGGTCCCCCACTACTCGCTCACCCCCTTAAACGCGCGGTCCCATCTGCGGGTTCCCGGGCCCAGCGGATACAGTCACGCCCAGGCAACCACGGGGACAGGAGAGGGTCATTACCGGCAACCGGCAGACGAGCTGGGCGTTCGCCGACGCCTTTGTCGCCGAGGACGACGCGCTGCGCTGGGCCCGCGACCGGGCCCGCGAGGCAGGGCTGCGCTCGGTGACGCCCAGCACGGGCGCCGCGCTGCGGATGCTCGCCGCCACCGTGGACGCCAAGGCGGTGGCGGAGATCGGCACCGGCTGCGGGGTGTCCGGCATGCACCTGCTGCACGGCATGCGGTCGGACGGCGTGCTGACCACCGTCGACCCGGAGCCCGAGCACCAGCAGTTCGCCCGGCAGGCGTTCCGGGCCTGTGGCTTCGCCAGCAACCGGGCCCGCTTCATCCCGGGCCGCGCGCTGGACGTGCTGCCCCGGCTCGCGGACGCGGGGTACGACCTCGTCTTCTGCGACGGCGACCGGCTGGAATACCTCGACTATCTAGCTGAATCGTTGCGCCTGCTACGGCCCGGTGGCCTGGTCGTCTTCGAGGGCGTCTTCGCCAACGGGCGCACCGTGGACTCGGGCCCGCAGCCCACCGAGGTGCTGCGGCTGCGGGAGCTGCTGCGCACGGTGCGGGAGAGTCCGGAGCTGATGCCGTCGCTGTTGCCGGTGGGCGACGGGCTGCTGTGCGCCGTCAAGCGGTGACAGCGGCGGGTGCCGGCCTTGACTGTGAGCGCCGGCCTTGGCTGTGAGCGCCGGCCTTGGCGGGCGCCGCCGGGCCGGCGGGACCGTCCCCTTGTAGGTCGACCGTCGTGTGCGGGAGCGTCGTAGCTGGTCGCGCAGTTCCCCGCGCCCCTGACGGGGCACAGGACGGTGGGCATGTGCGGGAGCGTCGTGGGGTTTCGCGCTGTGTGATGCGGCTGCCCCGGCACCGTGTGGGTGCCGGGGCAGTCGAAAGGTCATGGTCGCCAGCGCCTCAGACGACGACCTTCTTCAGGGCGTCGCCAAGCGCCTCGGCCTCGTCAGGGGTCAGCTCGACGACGAGCCGACCGCCGCCTTCGAGCGGAACGCGCATGACGATGCCCCGCCCCTCCTTGGTCACCTCGAGCGGGCCATCGCCCGTCCGCGGCTTCATGGCCGCCATGCTCGTTCCCCTTCCTGAAACCAGCTCATCGTCTGCCGACGTCCCCTGAAGGGGCACGCGCGGTCCGTGCGAGGCCCGCGGCACCGGCATCGAACACATTGCTTCCAAGCCATTATCCCGCATCTCAGGACCCGATGACCAACATCGGTCGGCATCGCTTGGGCAACGCGCGCGAGCAAAACCACTCAATTCGGCGATGTGGCTGCGATACTTCGCCGCGGCACCGACGTCCCCCGGCCGGATCCCGGCGGAAATTCTTTGACGCAGGTCACACGCCGGGTCCGGCACCGGGCGGAGATCTCCGCCATGCTGTCCCCAGACAATGACGTACCGAGCGGTACGTCAGGGCCGCGACACCGGAGGGGATGCCCCATGGCCGACACCGTGCTCTACGAGGTGAGCGACGGACTCGCGACGATCACGCTCAACCGCCCCGAGGCGATGAACGCGCTCGACGTCGCGACCAAGGTCGCCCTCCGGGACGCGGCGCGGGCCGCGGCCGACGACGCCGCCGTACGGGCCGTGCTGCTGACCGCGGCCGGGGACCGGGCGTTCTGCGTGGGCCAGGACCTCAAAGAGCACATCGGGCTGCTGGCCGCCGACCGGGAGGCCGGGTCGGGGCAGACGATGAGTACGGTGCGGGAGCACTACAACCCGATCGTGCGGGCGCTGGCCGGCGCGCCCAAGCCGGTCGTCGCCGCCGTGAACGGGGTCGCGGCCGGGGCAGGTCTCGGCTTCGCGCTCGCGGCGGACTACCGAGTGGTCGCCGAGACGGCGTCCTTCAACACGTCGTTCGCGGGGGTCGCGCTGACCGCCGACTCCGGGATCTCCTGGACGCTGCCCCGGGTCGTCGGGCCCGGCCGCGCCGCCGACCTGCTGCTTTTCCCGCGCAGCATCACGGCGGCGGAGGCGTATGAGCTGGGTATCGCGAACCGGGTGGTGGCCGGGGAACGGCTGCGGGCCGAGGCCGAGCGGGTCGCCCGTGCGCTTGCCGAGGGGCCGACTGTCGCGTACGCGGCGATCAAGGAGGCGGTGGCTTATGGGCTCACGCACTCCCTTGACGAGACGCTGGACAAGGAGGACGAGTTGCAGACCCGGGCGGGGCGGTCCGAGGACCATGCCATTGCCGTGCGGGCGTTCGTGAACAAGGAGAAGCCGAAGTATCTGGGGCGGTAGCTCCGCTGGGTTGGCCGGGGTGTGGTGTCGGGCGGTTGTAGCTGGGGTCGGGGCGCTGTCGATGGCGCAACCTACTTGGCGGGGCCTGCCTGACGCGCCGTGGGACGTGGCGGGGTGGGGCGTCGGGCGAGTGCGGCTGCGTCGTGGCTGGTCGCGCCGTTCCCCGCGCCCCTTCAGGGCGCAATCGGCGCCGCAAGCGACCTTTGTCCGGCCTGGCTGGCGCGCCGCGGGACGTGCCGCCTTGTGACCTCAGGCGAGTGCAGCTGCGTCGTGGCTGGTCGCGCCGTTCCCCGCGCCCCTTCAGGGCGCAATCGACGGCGCAAGCGGACTTTGTCCGGCCTCGCTGGCGCGCCGCGGGACGTGCCGCCTCGTGACCTCAGGCGAGTGCAGCTGCGTTGTGGCTGGTCGCGCCGTTCCCCGCGCCCCTTCAGGGCGCAATCGGCGCCGCAAGCGACCCTTGTCCGGCCCCACCGGCGCGCCGCGGGACGTGCCGCCTTGTGACGTCAGGCGAGTGCAGCTGCGTCGTGGCTGATCGCGCCGTTCCCCGCGCCCCTTCACGGCGCAATCGGCGCCGCAAGCGACTTTGTCCGGCCTCGCTGGCGCGCCGTGGGACGTGGCGGGGTGGGGCGTCGGGCGAGTGCGGCTGCGTCGTGGCTGGCCGCGCCGTTCCCCGCGCCCCTTCAGGGCACAATCGGCTCCGGGGTGTTTCAGAGGTTGGTGCGGGTGGTGCAGGTTTTTAGGTGGTCGTTTACCAGGCCGCATGCCTGCATCAGGGCGTATGCCGTTGTGGGGCCGATGAAGCGCAGGCCGCGTTTCTTCAGGTCCTTCGACAGGGCCGTCGACTCCGGGCTGACCGGGGGGATGTCGGAGAGGGTCTTGGGGATCGGGCGGGTGGCCGCGTCCGGGGCGTACGACCAGATCAGGGCGTCCAGCTCGCCCGGGGCCCAGTCGGCGAGCACGCGCGCGTTGGCGAGGGTCGCGTCGATCTTGGCGCGGTTGCGGATGATGCCGGGGTCGGCGAGGAGGCGTTCACGGTCCTCGTCGGTGAAGGCCGCGACCTTCTGGATCCTGAAGTCGGCGAACGCGGCGCGGAAGCCCGGGCGGCGGCGCAGGATGGTGATCCAGGACAGGCCGGACTGGAACGCCTCAAGGCTGAGCCGCTCGTACAGGGCGTCGTCGCCGTGGACCGGGCGGCCCCACTCCTCGTCGTGGTACGTCACGTAGTCCTCGGTGGACAGGGCCCAGGGGCAGCGCAGCGCGCCGTCGGGGCCCGCCAGGGCGGTGCCGTCGGTCACTGCTGGTCCTCCGGACGTGCGGGCTTGTCCAGCCGGACGTGCGCGGCGGCCTGGGCGCCGGCCAGGGCGGACTCCAGGTCGGCGATGCGGGCGTCCCGCTCCGCGAGTTCGGCGGCGACGCGGCTGAGGGCGTCGTCCACGTCCGCCATGCGGTAGCCGCGGGCGGACAGCGGGAAGCGCAGTCGCTCCACGTCCGCGCGGCCCACCGGGCGGTCCGGCGGCAGCGGGTCGTGCAGCCGCTCCGGCGCCGCCTCCGGCAGCGGGCCGCTCTCGCCGCCGCCCACCACGGCGAGCGTCACCGCGGCGACCACCACGGCGAGCGCGACGACCAGGAACAAGAACATAACCATCGCCGGCTCCCCACGTCGGTGTGCTCGGTGCACCCGATGTGCTCGGTGTCGAAAGTGTCAGGGTCCGATCGTGCCATGCGAGTCTGACAGTTAGGGTCACAGGCGGCTGTGCAGCGGGATGTACCGGGGATGGATGAGAAGAGGTCACAGGGGATGCTCAGGCTGGGCAGGCGGGAATTCGGGCCGCACGAACCGGTGATCATGGCGATCGTGAACAGGACCCCGGACTCCTTCTACGACCAGGGGGCCACGTTCGGTGACGAGCCGGCCCTCGCGCGCGTGGAGCAGGCGGTGGCCGAGGGCGCGGCGATCATCGACGTCGGCGGGGTCAAGGCCGGTCCCGGGCGGGAGGTCACCGCGGAGGAGGAGGCGCGGCGCACCGTGGGGTTCGTGGCGGAGGTACGGCGCCGGCATCCCGACGTGGTCATCAGCGTGGACACCTGGCGTGCCGAGGTCGGCGAGGCCGTGTGCGAGGCCGGGGCGGACCTGCTGAACGACGCGTGGGGCGGCGTGGATCCGCGGCTCGCGGAGGTCGCCGCGCGGTACGGGGTGGGCCTGGTGTGCACGCATGCCGGCGGGGCGCGGCCCCGGACCCGGCCGCATCGGGTGGTGTACGACGATGTCATGGGCGACATCCTGCGGGTGACCGTAGGGTTGGCCGAGCGGGCGGTGGCGCTGGGGGTGCCCGGGGAGTCGGTGCTGATCGATCCGGGACACGACTTCGGCAAGAACACCCGGCACAGCCTGGAGGCGACGCGGCGGCTGGACGAGATGGTGGCCACCGGGTGGCCGGTGCTGGTGTCGCTGTCCAACAAGGACTTCGTCGGGGAGACGCTGGACCGGCCGGTGAAGGAACGGGTGCTCGGTACGTTGGCGACGACCGCGGTGTCCGCGTGGCTGGGGGCGCGGGTGTACCGGGTGCACGAGGTGGCCGAGACTCGGCAGGTACTGGACATGGTGGCGTCCATCGCGGGCCACCGCCCACCCGCGGTGGCCCGAAGGGGCCTGGCCTGACCCCACCGCCGGTGCCCGTCCCGGCCGCCGACACCTTGCGGCGCGCCGCCGGGCGGCCGAGCGGGTGGTCTGGGGCTGCTCCTCCGGGGATCGGCACGCTCCGGCAGGCGCGCCGGTCCCACGGCAAGGTGAACGGGCCTCGCGCGCAGGCGGGGCAGCTCTCCGGTCCGGCAGACGGGGCGCAGCCGAACGGCTCGGGCTCCGGGTGACCCGGGCAATGGGACCCCCGCCCGCCACTGCCGGGCGGCCACCCCGGTCACCGCGCCCCCTACCGACGCAGGTGTCGCCCCCCATCCGCACCGCCACGACCGGCGTCCCGCCGAAAGCCGCGACCGCCCCACCAGTCATGACGACCGACCTGACCGAGACCCACCCGCGCACGACGCCCCGTGGGGCATGGCCGGCGGCCGGGCGCGACATCCCCATGGCATGCCTCTCGACCGCGCACAGCACCCCGCCATGCAGGACCAACGGCCGCGCACAGCACCCCGCCATGCAGGACCAACGGCCGGGCACGGCACCCCGCCAGGCAGGACCAACGGCCGGGCACGGCACCCCGGCAGGGTGGGGCGGTCAGCCGACCACGACGTCACAGGCCCACACAACACCGCGCCCATCGCGGCTCACCGCTACGCACGGCGCCCCGCCAGATGGGGCGGTCGGCCGGCCGCGGTGGCCCTGCCGCGCACGGCGCCCGCCCGGCGCGGCTCTCAGCGCGCGGCTCTCAGCGCGCGGCTCTCAGCGCGCGGCTCTCAGCGCGCGGCTCTCGGCGAGACACGACGTCTCGGCCCCCGCGCGACGCCCCTCCCGGTGCGGTTGTCCGCCAGGTGAAGGCTTCGTGGCGGGTCAGCGGGCTGCTTCCTTGGAGACCAGGGCCACCGCTTCCTCCACGTCGTCCGTGACGTGGAACAGGAGCAGGTCCTTCTCCGCTGCCTTGCCCTGGGCCACCAGGGTGTTCTCCAGCCAGGAGACCAGGCCGCCCCAGTACGCGCTGCCGAACAGGACGATGGGGAAGCGGGTCACCTTCTGGGTCTGGACGAGGGTCAGCGCCTCGAAGAGTTCGTCGAGGGTGCCGAGCCCGCCGGGCAGAACGACAAAGCCCTGGGCGTACTTGACGAACATCATCTTGCGGACGAAGAAGTAGCGGAAGTTCAGGCCGATGTCGACGTAGGGGTTCAGCCCCTGCTCGAAAGGCAGTTCGATACCGAGGCCGACCGAGATGCCGCCCGCCTCGCAGGCGCCCTTGTTGGCCGCTTCCATGGCGCCCGGGCCGCCGCCCGTGATCACCGCCCAGCCCGCCTGCACCAGCCCCCGGCCGAGCCGTACGCCGGCGTCGTACTCGGACGACTCGACCGCCGTACGCGCCGAGCCGAACACGCTGATGGCGGGCGGCAGTTCGGCCAGGGTGCCGAAGCCCTCGATGAACTCGGACTGGATCCGCAGCACCCGCCAGGGGTCGGTGTGCACCCAGTCCGAAGGCCCGCCCGCGTCCAGCAGGCGCTGGTCCGTGGTGCTCGCCGTGACCTGGCCGCGGCGGCGGAGGACCGGCCCGAGGCGCTGCTCCTCCGGCGGCTGCTTGGTGCCCTCCGGGTTCCCAGTGGCCATGTGCGCTCCCTCTGATTGCGGTCTTTCCACCTCAGCGTAGATCGGCGCGGGTTACACGCGGGGGACCTGCGCATGTCCGCCGTCGAGCGCCGCGCCCTCGCCCCGGCCGCCCGGCCCGGCCACGCCGTCGGTCATGCCGTCGGCCACGCTGTCGATCATGCTGTCAGCCACGCCCGCAGACGGGCCTCCGCCGCCAGAATCTTCCCGATTTCCACCCGTTCGTCCCTTTTGTGCGCCAAGTGTGGATTGCCGGGGCCGTAGTTGACCGCGGGGATGCCGAGCGCCGAGAACCGCGACACGTCCGTCCAGCCGTACTTGGGCCGCGGCTCGCCGCCCACCGCCTCGATGAAGGCCGCCGCCGCGGGGTGGGACAGCCCCGGAAGGGCTCCCCCGCTGTGGTCGTCGACCACGAACTCCGCCACGCCGCAGTCCGCGAAGACTTCCCGGACGTGCGCGAGCGCCTCCTCCTCCGTGCGGTCGGGCGCGTAGCGGAAGTTCACGGTGACGACGCACTCGTCGGGGATGACATTGCCCGCCACGCCGCCGCCGATGCCCACCGCGTTCAGGCCCTCGCGGTACTCCAGGCCGTCGATCACCGGGCGGCGCGGCTCGTAGGACGCGAGCCGGGCCAGGATCGGGGCCGCCGCGTGGATCGCGTTGGCGCCCATCCAACCGCGCGCCGAGTGGGCCCGCTCGCCCGCCGTCCTCAGCAGCACGCGCAGGGTGCCCTGGCAGCCGCCCTCGACCTCGCCGTCGGAGGGCTCCAGCAGCACCGCGAAGTCGCCCCGCAGCCACTCCGGGTGGGCCTCCGCCACATGCTTGAGGCCGTTGAGGTCGGCCTGGACCTCCTCGTTGTCGTAGAAGACGAACGTCAGGTCACGGTTGGGGGCCGGGACGGTGGCCGCGATGCGCAACTGCACGGCGACGCCCGACTTCATGTCGCAGGTGCCGCAGCCCCACAGGACGCCGTCGGCGTCGAGCCGGGAGGGCACGTTGCCGGCGATCGGGACCGTGTCGATGTGGCCGGCCAGGATCACCCGCTCCGGGCGGCCCAGGTCCGTCCGGGCGACCACGTTGTTGCCGTACCGGTCCACCGTCAGGTGCGGCAGGGCGCGCAGGGCGGTCTCGATCGCGTCCGCGAGCGGCTTCTCCGTGCCGCTCTCCGAGGGGAGGTCGACGAGTTGCGCGGTGAGCGCGGCGGCGTCCAGCGTGAGGTCAAGCGAGGTGTCGGCCATGGTCTCGACCCTAACGCGCCGCCGCGCGCGGGATGTCGCGCACCGGCGCGCCGAACCCGCCGCCGGGGCCCCGGTGGCCTCCAGTACCTTGTACGCGTGCCAGAGCCGACCCCTCCTTCTCCCAAGCGTCGTGGCCGCCTCTTCCGCTTCGGCGCGGCCCTTGTCGTCCTGAGCGCGCTCGCGGGCTATCTCGTCGTGCAGTACGTCACCGGTGGTACGCGGACCCCGGCCTGCAAGGTGGTCGCGACCGGGAACGACCGTATGTCGTACCGGTTCACGCCCGAGCAGGCGGTGAACGCGGCGACGATCACCGCCGTCGGCACGGGGCGCGGCGTGTCCGAGCGGGCCGTGGCCATCGCGCTGGCGACCGCGCTCCAGGAGTCCGGGCTGCGCAACCTGGAGCACGGCGACCGGGACTCGCTCGGGCTGTTCCAGCAGCGTCCCTCGCAGGGCTGGGGCACCGACAAGCAGATCATGGACCCGGCCTACGCGGCGGGCATGTTCTACGAGCACCTGGTCAAGGTGCGCGACTACGAACGGCTCCCGCTCACCGTGGCCGCACAGCGCGTGCAGCGCAGCGGCTACCCGGAGGCGTACGCCAAGCACGAGCCGGACGCCACGCTGCTGGCGGCGGCCCTGACCGGGCGGTCGGCGGCCACGCTGACCTGCCAGGGGCGCCCCGCGGCCGGCGTGGCGGCGGCGGCCCGGGCCACGGGTGCCGAGGCGGTACGGGCGGCGCTGGTACGGGACTTCGGCCCGCGGGACACCCTGGAGGAGGCCGGCGCGGAGGTCGGCGGCTCCAAGCGGCCGGCTCCGGCGCCGACGGTGACCGCCCGGGCGAAGGGCCGGACGGTGACCGTGCCGGTGCCGGAGGGCGCCAGGACCGACGCGGCGGGCCGTACCGAGCTGGAGCGTGGCTGGCAGCTCGCGCACTGGGCGGTGGCCAACTCCTCGGCCCTGCACATCCAGCGGGTGTCGTACGCGGGGCGCGAGTGGTCCGCCGGGAGCACGGACAGCCGGTGGCGTCCGGTCGCCTCGCAGGGCGCCGCGGGCGCGGAGCGGGCCGCGGGGTCCGTGCGGATCGTGACCGGGCAGTAGTACAGCGACTCACTCTCAGGGGTTATACGACGCGGCTCGAAGTGGACGGCGCGCAGCCGGCCGCGCCGTCACCCCCGCGATCGGGAAAACCCTTGGGAACGCAGGGATGCAAGGGTTCGGGGGGCGCCTCCATGGAGCGCCCTTTGCCCGTTTTTATCCACACCCGATAATGCGATGCGTCATCAATTCTTTACCTGGGGCCGCCGCAACCTTCGCGGGCTTCGAGCGGTAGTCACTGCGTCCACGCCCGGACGATCAACAGCGGTCGGTCAACTTCCGGGTGCGGTCGGATACTTCACAGTTCTCCCGTCGAATGGAGCATCATGTCCCTCCCCCTGACCCGCCGGATCGCCCGTACCGCGCTGCTCGTCGCAGCGGGAGCGGCAGCCGGGGTCGGTGTGGCCGGCTCCGCCAGTGCCGCGCCGAGCCTCCCGGCAACCCCGAACCTCGGCGGGTTGACCGCCCTGGACGGGGCGAGCGTCGGCAACACCGTCGACGGCGCGGCCCGGCACGTCACCGGGGTCGCCGGCGACACGGGCGGCAAGGCCGTCGAGAAGGCGGTGCCGGCCGCGGGCAAGACCGGTGGCAAGGCCGTGAAGAAGGCGGCGGGCGACGCGGCCGGCACCGCCAGGGGCGTCCTCGGCGAGACGGCCCGGTCGGCCACCAAGGGCGGGCTGCCGACGGACGGCCTCACCAAGGGCGGGCTGCCGACCTCCCAGCTGCCGGTGCAGGGGCTGCCGCTGGGCGGCTGAGGCCGACGGTGGCCGAGGCCACCGAGACCGAGCGGTGCCGGGGTCCAGGACGCCTCCTGGGCCCCGTCGCCGTGTCCGCCGGAACCCAGCCACCCACGGCCAGCCGAACAGCCGCGCCGAACCGACAGCCGTATCGGACCCACCGCCGCGTCACACCGACCGCCGCGCCGAACCGACAGCCGTGCCGACCCGACAGCAGTGCCCGTCCGACAGCCGTATCGGACCCACCGCCGCGTCACACCGACAGCGGTGCCGGCCCGACAGCAGTGCCGGTCCGACAGCCGTGTCATCTCAACCTTGTGCCGCTCCGACCGGCCGGGCCGGCTCCGTGCCGGGCCGGGCCGCCATGTCGGTGCGACCGCCCTGTCACTCGGACAGTCGGCCGGCCGCCGTCGTGATGCGCTCGTCCGTGGCGGTCAGTGCGACGCGTACGAACGTCTCGCCCGCCGCGCCGTAGAAGTCGCCCGGCGCGACCAGGATGCCCCGGTCGGCGAGGTGGGCGACCGTGTCCCAGCAGGACTCGTCGCGGGTGGCCCACAGATACAGGCTCGCCTCGCTGTGCTCGATGCGGAAGCCGTGGGCGAGCAGCGCCTCGCGCAGCACCGTGCGGCGGGCTGCGTAGCGTTCGCGCTGCTCGCGGACGTGGGTGTCGTCGCCCAGGGCCGCCACCACCGCCGCCTGGGTCGGCGCCGAGGTCATCATGCCGCCGTGCTTGCGGATCTCCAGCAGGGGGCCGAGGACGGCCGGGTCGCCGGCCAGGAAGGCGGCTCGGTAGCCGGCCAGGTTGGAACGCTTGGACAGGGAGTGGACGGCGACGATCCCCTCGTACGAGCCGCCGTTGACGTCCGGGTGGAGCACCGAGACCGGGTCGGTCTCCCAGCCCAGTTCGAGGTAGCACTCGTCGGAGAAGACCAGGATGCCGTGCGCGCGGGCCCAGGCCACGATCCGGGTCAGCTCCTGCTTGGCCAGCACCCGGCCCGTCGGGTTCGACGGGGAGTTCAGCCACAGCAGCCTGAGGTGCGCGGGGTCCAGGTCCGTGGGGTCGTCGTAGACCACGTGGTCGGCGCGGGCAAGGCGGGCGCCCACCTCGTACGTCGGATAGGCGAGGCGCGGCAGGGCCACCGTGTCGCCGGGGCCGAGGCCCAGCTGGGTGGGGAGCCAGGCGACCAGTTCCTTGGAGCCGACGACGGGCAGCACGTGGCGGTGGGTGACGTCGCGGGCACCGAGCCGGCGCGCCACCCAGCCGGTGATCGCGTCACGGAGTTCGGGGGTGCCCCAGACGGTCGGGTAGCCCGGCGAGTCGGCCGCGCCGATCAGCGCCTTCTGGATCAGCTCGGGTACCGGGTCGACCGGGGTGCCGACGGACAGGTCGACGATGCCGTCGGGATGCGCGGCGGCCGTCTTCTTGTACGGCTCCAGCTTGTCCCAGGGAAAGGCGGGAAGGCGGTCGGAGACTGCGGACACGATACGGTGGCTCACTTTCGTCGGTACGGCGAACGCCTCGGTCCCGCGCGGTGGCGCCTGGGGCGACCGGGCCGTACGGGACCGAGGCGACGCCGGGGCCCCGGTCGCAGGAACCGGGGTGGCGGGCCGTCGTGCGGGTTACTCGGCCTGCGGCGGCAGCGCGGCGATGAAGGGGTGGTCGCGCTCGATCAGACCCAGCTTGCTGGCGCCGCCGGGGGAGCCCAGTTCGTCGAAGAACTCGACGTTAGCCTTGTAGTAGTCCTTCCACTCCTCCGGAGTGTCGTCCTCGTAGAAGATCGCCTCGACCGGGCAGACCGGCTCACAGGCACCACAGTCGACGCATTCGTCCGGGTGGATGTACAAGGACCGCTGGCCCTCGTAGATGCAGTCGACCGGGCACTCCTCGATGCACGCCTTGTCCTTGACGTCGACACAAGGCTGCGCGATGACGTAGGTCACGCTGTCGTTCCTCCTCGATAGGGCGCTGGCGGGCCTCCTCAGGCTCCGCCGCCTGGCGCGCGGGAGCGCGGCGTCGTCGATGCCCGCACCTAGTATCTCCGTTCTTGGGCATGATCCGAACAGGAGGGGTGAACTGACCTGTGGAAATCTCTGCCGCTGGACGACTTGAGGTCCGTATCACCGCTGCTGACGTGGGTAAACGGGTCTCCGTGCGGCGCCTTTGCGATCCCGGAAGTCCCACGCCGAAGTTCACCGACACGGTGGGTGTTCTCACATCCTGGGACGACGGTGTGCTGCTGATCACACGGAAGGACGGGCAGAGCGTCCGGATCCCGGAATCCGCGCTGGTCGCGGGCAAGACGGTGCCCGACGCCCCGGCGCGTCGCCGGGGTCCCGCCGCCACCTACGAAGAACTCGCGCGGGTGTCCGCGCGGGCCTGGCAGCCGGTGGAGAGCGAACGGCTCGGCGCGTGGGAACTGCGCGCCGCCGGCGGATTCACGAGGCGGGCCAACAGTGCGCTGCCGCTCGGCGACCCGGGGCTTCCGCTCGACGCGGCACTGCGGGCCGTAAGACGCTGGTACCACGAGCGCGGGCTGCCCGCGTACGTGCAGACCGCGACCGGAGCCGCGGGCACACAGGAACTGCTGTGCGCGGAGCTGGAACGGCGCGGCTGGTGGCGCGAGGTGACCTCCGAGCTGTGGACCGGGGCGCTCGCACCGGTCGCGGACAGGGCCGAGGGCGGCGAGGTCGTGCTGTCCCGGACCGCGGACGCGACATGGCTGACCAGATACCAGCGCAAGGGGGTGAGCGAGATGGCCCTGCGGGTGCTGGGCAGCGGACCGTCGGTGTGGTTCGCGACCGTGCCCGGTGCGGACCGGGGCGCCCCGGCCGCGATCGGCCGGTGCGTCGTGGACGGGCGGTGGGCCGGGTTCGCCGCCGTCGAGGTGGACCCGGAGCAGCGCCGGCGGGGGCTGGCCACGACCGTGATGGCCGCGCTGGCCCGGCGGGCCCTCGACGAGGGGGCCTCCGCCGCCTGGCTCCAGGTCGAGACGGACAACACGGGGGCGCGGGCGCTGTACGCCGGTCTCGGCTTCGCCGCGCACCACACCTACCACCACTACCGGGAGCCGGACGACTCCGGCGACGCCGAACCGCGGCGCGGACCGTCGTGACCGGGCACGGGCCCGCCGGGCGTCCCCCCTATCCCCCGTCCCCGGAGCGCTCCGCCGAGGTGCGACGCCGGTTCGCCGAGGAGGCCCGCTCCGAGCGGCCCGACCTGGCGCTGCTGTGTCTGCTGCTCGGGGCGGTGGCGGACGGGGCGCTGGACGAGGCGGGCCTGGACGCCGCGCAGCTGGAACTCGACCGGCTCGCGGGGCAGCTGCCGTACCGTCCGGGCGGGCCGCCGGCCTGGGCCGCGGCGCTGCACCAGCTGCTCGGGGCGCAGTACGGGTTCCATGGCTCCCGGGCCGACTACCGGCGGCTGGAGTCCTCGCTCCTGCACGCGGTGCTGCGGCGGCGGCGCGGGCTGCCGATCCTGCTGTCGGTGATCTGGATGGAGGTGGCCCGGCGGGCGGGGGCGCATGTGTACGGGGTGGCGCTGCCTGGGCACTTCGTGGTGGGGTTCGGCGCGGCCGGGGAACAGGTGCTGGCGGATCCGTTCGACGGTGGCCGGGTGCTCACCGGGACGGACGCGGAGTTGCTGGTCGCCGGGGCGACGGGGGCTCCGCTGGAGCCGTCCATGCTGGTGCCCGCGGCGCCGCTCGATGTCGTCGTGCGGATCCTGAACAACATCCGGGCGTGGGCGGCGGCACGGCCGGAGCGGTCGGATGTGGCGCTGTGGGCCGTGGAGCTGTCCCTGCTGCTGCCGTCGCATCCGGCGCGGTTGCGGTATGAGCGGGCGCAACTGCTTGTTCAGCGGGGGGAGTTCGTCGCCGGGGCGGCGGAGCTGGAGGCGTATGCGGAGGTGTTGGCCGCGGCGGATGAGTCGGGGGCGCGGCGGGTGCGGCGGCAGGCCAATGCGGCGCGGGCGCTGTTGAATTAGGGCGCGTCGAGTTTGGGCGCCGTTTTTGGTTCGGTCGGCTGTCAGATGCGGGTGCGTTGTGGCCGGTCGCGCAGTTCCCCGCGCCCCTGGCGGGGCTACACGTAGTTCCTCGCGCCTCTGGCGGGGTGGTTACAGCCAGCCCTTTTTTTGGGCTATGTGGGCTGCTTCTGTTCTGTTGCGGGCCGTTAGTTTTTGGATGGCTGTGGAGAGGTAGTTGCGGACCGTGCCCTGGGAGAGGTGCAGGGCCTCGGCCAGTTCGGCGTTGGTGGAGCCGTCGGCGGCGGCGCGCAGGATCTCGCGTTCGCGGTCGGTGAGCGGGTTGGCTCCCTCGGCGAGGGCCGCGGCGGCGAGCGTGGGGTCGATGACCCGCTCCCCGGCCAGCACCTTGCGCACCGCCTCGGCGAGCTGGGCGGCGGGCGCGTCCTTGACCAGGAAGGCGTCGGCGCCCGCTTCCATCGCGCCGCGCAGATAGCCGGGGCGGCCGAAGGTGGTGAGGACGACGAGCTTCACCCCGGGCAGCTCCCGGCGCACCTGGGCCGCGGCCTCGATGCCGGTGCGGCCGGGCATCTCGATGTCGAGCAGGGCGACGTCCACGCCGTGCTCGCGCGCCGCGTCCAGCACCTCGTCCCCGCGCGCGACCTGGGCGACGACCTCGATGTCGTCCTCCAGGCCGAGCAGTGCGGCCAGCGCCTCGCGGACCATCGACTGGTCCTCGGCGAGGAGGACCTTGATCGTGCTGCTCATGCCGGGGATCCTATGCCGCGCCGTCCGCCACGGGCACGCGGGCGACCAGGCGGAAGCCGTGCTTGACGCGGCCCGCCTCCAGGGTGCCGCCGGCCTTCTCCAGGCGTTCGCTCAGGCCGGTCAGGCCGTTGCCGGGGCCCGTTCCGGAGCCGCCCGTGCCGTCGTCCTCGACGCGGAGTTCGAGGACGGGGCCGTCCAGGGTCTGCCGGCGCAGCACCCGCACCGCGCACCGCTGGGCGCCGCTGTGCCGTACGACGTTGGTGACCGCCTCGCGCAGCGCCCAGGCCAGCGCGGACTCGGCGTCCTCGGGCACCCCGGCGAGATCCGGTTCGGCGGGCATCTGGGCGGTGACCCCGGCGGCGGTCAGGGCGACCTGGGCGCCGGCCAGCTCGGCGGTGAGCCGGGGGCGCCGGTAGCCGCTGACCGCTTCCCGCACGTCGACCAGGGCCTGGCGGCTGACCCGCTCGATGTCGGCGACCTGCTGGGCGGCCTTGTCGGGGTGGGCGGGCAGCATCCGGCCGGCGAGTTCGCTCTTCAGCGTGATCAGCGAGAGGGAGTGGCCGAGCAGGTCGTGCAGGTCGCGGGCGAGTCGTAGCCGCTCCTCGTTGGCGGCGAGCTGGGCGACGGTGGCCCGGGCCTTGCGCAGCTCGATGGTGGTGCGGACCAGCTGGCCGACGCCGCTCATCGCGAACCCGATGAGCAGTTGGAGCAGGAGCAGGTCGCGTGCCGTCGCCTCGTCGCCGATGTGCGTCCCGACGAGGTACATCACGGCGGCGGACGCGGGAATGGCCCCGTACGCGGCGCGTGGCGGCAGCGTCGCCCCGCAGGCGACGGAGAGGTAGACGAACAGGCCGAGCCAGGGGCCGCCCAGGGTGAGGGCGAGCACGGGGGCGAGGACGCCGAGGACCGCGAGCAGCAGGGCGACGGCCCGCGCGGGGCGAGGCCGGCCCATGGTGCGGATGAGCAGCGTCGTGTAGACGCCGACGAAGGCGGCCAGGCCGATCGCCCCGGCCACGACGCCGCCGGTGCTGTGGTGGCCGCGCACCAGGTCCTCGACCGGCGACTTGAGGAAGACCAGCCACACCCCGATCCACAGCACCTTGGCCGGCAGCTGACGGCGGCCGCGGAAGGGCCGTCCGTCCGGGACCCGCGGCCGCGTTCCGCTTCCGTCGGCCCGTGCTTCCCCTGTCATCGTGCTCACGCCTTCAGCGTGTCCTTCCGGTACAGCCAGGCGGCGCCGCCCGTGAACAGCACGAAGAAGACGGCGAGGACGGCGATGTCCTGGGCGTGCGGCGCCTGGTTCTGCTCGATCGCGCGCCCCAGGGCAGCGTACGCGTGCGTGGGCAGCCATCCGGCGATGTCCTGGAGCCAGCGGGGGAAGGTCGTGGACGGCATCCACAGGCCGCCCAGGATCGACAGGCCGAAGTAGGTGATCATCGTGATGGGGCGGACGGCGTCTCCGGCGGCCAGGTAGCCGAGGGCCACGCCGAGCGCGGCGAAGACGAGGCTCCCGGCCCAGATCGCGCCGGTGAGGGCGAGCCACTGCCAGGCGTCCAGGCGTACGTCCTTCACGGCCGCGGCGACCACGAAGACGATGACGATCGACGGGAGGCTGACGACGGCCGCGCTCGCGGTCTTGGCGAGGACGTAGCCGCGGCCCGGGAGGCTGGTCAGCCGCAGCTGCCGCACCCAGCCGCTCTCGCGTTCCTTGGCGATGCGCTCGCTGTTGCCCATGAGGACGGCGGTCAGGGCGCCGAAGGAGGCCATGGAGACCATCATGTACGTCGGCAGGGTCAGGCCGGTGCCGTCGACCGTGCCGGTGGAGTCGGCGCTGCCCGCGATGAGCAGGAACAGGACCGAGGGGTAGATCACCGAGAAGAACAGGAACCTGCGGTTGCGCAGGGCGCGGGTGAGTTCCAGCTTGATCAGGCTGTTCACGACTGCTTGGCCTCCTCGGCCTCGGTGAGGGCGACGAACGCCTGCTCCAGACCGAGCCCGGCGACTTCGAGGTTGCGGGGGTAGAGGCCGAGCCTGTACAGGGCGTGCACGGTGGCGTCGGCGTCGGTGGACCGGATGCGAACAGTACGGCCGCTGATGTCGAGCGCGGTCAGGAAGGGCAGGGCGCGCAGGGCGGCCCGGTCGATGTCGCCCGCGAGGTCGAAGGAGATCCGGCGGGCGCCCGCCTTGGCCTTGATCTCGGCGGCGGTGCCGTCGGCGAGCAGCCTGCCGCGGTGCAGCACGAGCACACGGTCGGCGATCGCGTCGGCCTCTTCCAGGTAGTGGGTGGCGAACAGCACGGTGCGGCCCCGGTCGGCCTGCTCGCGCATCGTGGCCCAGAACGCCTGGCGGGCGGAGACGTCCATGCCGGTGGTGGGCTCGTCGAGGACGATCAGGTCGCTGTCGCCGGCGGTGGCGAGGGCGAAGCGGACGCGCTGGGCCTGGCCGCCGGAGAGCTTGTTGGCCTTGCGCCCGGCGATCTGGGAGATTCCGGCGCGGGCCAGTACGTCGGCGACCGGGTACGGCCGCGGGTGCAGGGCGCAGCCGAGGGTGACCAGTTCGGCGACGGTCACCTCGTCCATCAGTCCGCCGGACTGCAGCATGGCGCCCACCCGGCCGGCCACGATCGCCTCGCGCGGGCCGGTGCCGAAGACGCGGACGGTGCCGGTGTCTGGGTGCTTGAGGCCGAGCAGCAGGTCGAGGGTGGTCGACTTGCCGGCCCCGTTGGGTCCGAGCAGGGCCACGGTTTCCGCCGGGCGGAGGGCGAGCGAGAGCCCGTCCACGGCCCGCACGTTCCCGTACGCCTTGCTCACCTGGTCGAATCCGGCCACGGGGGTGGTGGCGGGTGCGGTTGTCGTCGTCATGGCGTTCATGGTGACGGCGCGAGGTGGGGGACGGCAGTGTCGGCCGTCCCCGGTGCGGGATGACGGATGTCATGTCTGGGGGGCTCCCGCCCGTGCCGGGCGCTCCGCTATGGGGGCGTTGTCGGGTGCGGGTGCGTCGTGGCCTCTCGCGCCGTTCCCCGCGCCCCTATCGGGGCACGGTTCGTTGTCGGGCGCGGGTGCGTTGTGGCCTCTCGCGCCGTTCCCCGCGCCCCTATCGGGGCACGATCCGTCGTCGGGTGCGGGTGCGTCGTGGCCTCTCGCGCCGTTCCCCGCGCCCCTATCGGGGCACGATCCGTCGTCGGGCGCTGCGGGTGCGTCGTGGCCTCTCGCGCCGTTCCCCGCGCCCCTGACGGGGCACGATCCGTCGTCGGGCGCGGGTACGCCGTGGCCTCTCGCGCCGTTCCCCGCGCCCCTGACGGGGCACGGTTCGTCGTCGGGTGCGGGTGCGTCGTGGCCTTGCGTGACCGGGCGGGGTCGTTCGGACGGGCGAGTCGGCGTCAGTTCGGGTTGGTGTCGATGATTCCGATGCGCTCGGCCGGCGTCTTGCCGCGCAGGGCCTTGCGCAGCGCGGCGACGACGTCCTGCGGCTGGACGGCACGCTTCCCGGTCGCGGTCACGATCTGTACGCCGTCGTACGTGCTGCCGTACGCCTGCTTCAGCGCCTCAAGGTCGTACGTCTCGACGAGCTTGCCGCCGACCGCCTTGACGCCGAGGATCTTCGGCAGGGACAGGGGGCCGAACGGGATGCTGTGCGCCGGGTCGGTCTGCACCTGGACGATGTCGGACATCGCGGGTTCGGCGAACGTCTTCATCATCCGGTCGACCTCGGCGTTGGAGATGGTCGGCTGCTGGGTCGTGGTGGGCACGGTCACCGTGGCCGCCGTGCCGGTCTCCACCAGGGTGCGGTAGGCCCGCTCGACGGCCTGCACGGACCGGTCGGCGTCGATGCCCTTGCCCGCCTTGCCGTAGACGGCGACGGCCTTGCCGGACTCGAACTTGATCGTGCCCTCGGTGACCGATCCGGACGCGCCGCCGGCCTCCTTCAGGGCGGCCTGAAGCTTCTCCTCGTCGACCGGCATGTCCGGTTCGACCTCGCGCTTCTGGCCGAACAGGGAGCCGACCACGGACACCGGGTTGTAGTCGCTGCGCGCGGCCTGGCTCACCGTGGTCTGGAAGTCGAACTGGAGGCCCGCCTTGTCGGGTGCGAGCGAGACGGTCTTGCCGTCCACCGACAGCTTCAGCGGCTTGCCGACCCGGCTGCCGAACGCGTCGTCGAGCTTCTTGACGGCGTCGTCGCGGGTGCCGCCGCCGATGTCGACGCCGAGCACCGTGGTGCCCTTGGGGACGTCGGAGTGGTTCATCAGCAGCCCGGCGCCGTAGACGCCGGCGCCGAGGAAGACGACGACACCGCCGAGCAGCACCAGTTTGCTGCGGCCCTTCTTCTTCGGCTTGGCCTCCGGCACGTTCTGCGCGACCGGTTCGGGCAGCTTCGGAGCGGTGTGCGGCACCGGCCCTTCGGGGGTCCTGCCCGGCGCGAACGCGGCGTCGGGGCCGGGCGGGACGACCGGGATGCCGCTGGTGACGGTGTGTCCGGAGACATTGTCGGGCGGGACGCCGTAACCGGGATCGGCCGGTTCCGGTACCTGCTTCTGCGGGGTGAGGATCGCGGTGTCGTCGCTCAGCCCGCCGCCGGGTCCGTGGTGCGCGGCGGGTCCCTGGTGCGCGGCGGGTCCGCCCGGCCCGGGGTGGCCGCCGGGGTTCGGGCCGTCGAAGGGCTCGCCCGCGGCCAGGCCGTGGTCGCCGCGGACGGCCGGGCCGGCGGCGGCGGGCGGCACCATCGGCCCGTCCCCGGTGACCGGTCCGCTGGTCGGTCCCGCGGGTCCGCCGTGGCCGCCCAGGCCCCCGGGGCCGCCGGGTCCGCCCTGGCCGCCGTGGCCGTGGGCGCCGCCCTGGCCGCCCGCACCGGGTCCGCCTGCGCCGTGCCCGTTCTCCGAGAAGTACGGCAGGTCGTCGCGGCGCGAGTCGCCCGCGCCGTCCGGGCCGGGCCGCCGGCCGCCGCCCAGGGGGCCCGCGGCAAGCGCCTCGGTCACGTCGAAGGAGCCGGTGCCGCCACCGTGTCCGGGGGCGACGGGTCCGCCGGTGGCGCCGGGCAGCCCGCCGCCGTTGGTGCCGCCACCGCCGGGCCTGGCCCCGCCGGACACGCTCATCGCGCCGACGATCCCGCCGGGCCGTCCGCCACCGGGCCGCGCCGCGCCGGGCGCGCCCGGGGCCGCCGCGCCGCCGGCCGCCGAAGCGCCGGGAGCCGGGGCACCGTTGGCGTCGGCGCCGCCCGGACCGCCCTTGGCCGGGCCGGACCTGCGGGGGGCGAACCAGTCGCTCGTCTTCTCCTTCTCGGCGGCCGGGGCCGCGGGTTCGGCCGGGGCCTGGCCCTGGCCGGTGGCCGGCTGGGCGGGAGCGGGCCGCGCGTCGGCGCCGGCGCCCTCGTCGGGGCTCTCCGCGTCCGCGACGGGCGTGCGCACGACGACCGGCGGGATGGGCCGCGATCCGGGGATGTTGATCCGGATCCGGGTCGTCAGCGTGGTCTCGGTCTTACGCTCCTCCGGCTGCGCGGCCGAACGACCCGCGCCCGCGCCGCCGTCGGCTGCCATGGGGGTCCCGTACGGCGGCGTCCCCGACGGGTATGCGGCTCCGCCGCGCCCGTTGGGCCCGGAGGACGGAGTGTCAGTTTCACGACTCAAGGCAGGTTCTCCCGGTTGGCTCCGCCGCCCATGACGACCTCAGTGTGGGGGTCCCCCCGGCACGAGCGGAGTCGAGTGCTCGGGGGAGGCTCGGCGGCGCGCACCACCATACTGTCCGCTTAGGGCGTGTATCCCATGACCGCTGGGGAAATCCACACCGGACTCGCACGCGCGTCGCACGGCGAAGTGGTACGTCACTTGCCAAGTCGGACGGCGCCCCCGTTCGGTTGCCGTCCCGGCCCAAGGGTGGCGCAGATCACAGCGACGGCCATCCCGCCGAGCAGGTAGAGATACGAGCCGATTCCGGCGCCGAACAGAAAGTCACCTTCCGGGCGGCTCGCGGTGAGCAGCATGACGGCGACGATCCAGCCGGCGGCGGGCGCGACCGCACCGGCCCGGGAGCCGATGGCGCGGGCACCGCCGAGGAACAGCCCGGCCGCGCCCGCCAGCGCGAGCAGCAGCCCGCCCGGGAACCAGCCGCTCTGCACCAGCGCCCCGGCCAGCGCCACCACGGCGCCGAGCAGGAACAGCCCGGCGCAGGCCGCGATCCGCCCGGCGGAGGGCCGGTGCAGCGGCTGGGCGAGCGCCGGTCCGCGGCGTTGTGGGCCCGCCCCGCTCATGACGCCTCCTCGGGGGTGAGCCCGGCGAACAGGTCGCTCTCGGGCGTGTCCGGCCGCGGGCCCCGCACCAACTCGTAGTACTCGGTGGTGAACAGCGGCTGCGCGCGTTCGTTGGACAGCGCGAACCAGGGTTCGGCGACCTCGATCTGGGTGGCGTGGGCGCGCATCGCGGCGGCCTTGGCCGCGGCGTACGCGGTGCCGTCGACCGCGGTGGTGATCCGGTCGTCGTCCACCACGCCCGGCAGGTCCTCGACGGAGCCGCCCTGGGCGAAGGGGAGGCCGGGCAGTTCGTCCCGGAGCCGGGCGAAGGCGGCCTCGGCGACGGAGCGCGGGATGCGGTTGACGTAGACCTTGGGGACGCTCCAGCCGGTGCCGGCGGCCAGTTCGACGGCGCGCAGGGCGACGCGGTGGGCCTGGATGTGGTCCGGGTGCCCGTATCCGCCGTTGTCGTCGTAGGTGACGAGGACCTGGGGCCGCACCTCGCGGACGATGCGGGCGAGCCGGCCGGCGGCCTCGTCGAGGTCGGCCTGCCAGAAGCAGTCGGGATCGTCGTTGTCGGGCAGGCCCATCATCCCGGAGTCGCCGTAGCGGCCGGCGCCGCCGAGCAGCCGGACGTCGGTGACGCCCAGCTCGCCGAGGGCGGCCCGCAGCTCGGTCAGCCGGTGCGCGCCGAGTGCGGCTCCGGTCAGCTGCCGCAGCCGCGGCGGAATGACCTCACCGCGCTCCCCCAGGGTGCAGGTGACCAGCGTCACCTGCGCTCCCTGGGCGGCGTACCGGGCCATGGTCGCGCCGTTGTTGATCGACTCGTCGTCCGGGTGCGCGTGCACCAGCAGCAGACGGCGGAATGGCTGTTCCGTCATGCACCCCACCCTACGCAGCCGCGCCGGCGGTGCCGGGCGGACGGTGGGAGGGGTCAGAACTTGATGCCGCCGATCATGCTGGCGACGTTCGTGGTCAGCTCGCTGATCGTGGGCGCGATGGTGGAGGAGGCGAGATAGAAGCCGAGCAGGATGCAGACGACCGCATGGCCGCCCTTCAGACCTGACTTCTTGATCAGCAGGAAGACGATGATCGCCAGCAGCACCACCGCCGAAATCGAAAGTGCCACGGCGGCTCACCTCCAAGGATCCCAGGGACGCGGGGGGTTCGGACTATGGGGGGTGTGGATCGGTTGTAGAGCAGAACAGCACATCCATGCGGAAGCCAGCAGGTTCATACCCACTCAGCGGTAGTGATCATAACTATCCGTGCTCGCGCATCGGTCGGCGCACGGCCGCACAAGGGGGCGCATGGCCAATATGGTCAAGGCATGACGACCGAGCCTGACTCCTTCCCCCGACGGCACGCCCGCACCCAGCGGTTCACCCTCGGCGCGCCGCGCGCGTTCAGCGTGGCCCCCGACGGATCGCGTGTCGCGTTCCTGCGTTCCGCATCCGGTACGGACCGGGCCAACTCCCTGTGGGTGCTCGACACGGAGGACGGCCAGGAGCGCCTTGCGGCCGATCCGCGGGCCCTGTTGGGCGGTGCCGTGGAGCATCTGTCGCCCGAGGAGCGGGCCCGCCGCGAGCGCAGCCGTGAGGGCGGCGCCGGCATTGTGGGCTACGCCACCGACGCGGCCGTGGAGTTGGCCTCTTTCGCCTTGTCAGGGCGGCTTTTCACGGCCGAGCTGCGGGCCGGCACGGCGCGCGAACTCCCGGTGCCGGGGCCGGTGATCGATCCCCGTCCTGCACCCGACGGGCGGTATGTCGCCTATGTGGCGCGGGGCGCGCTGCGGGTGGTGGACGCCGCGGGTGAGCACGACCGGGCGCTGGCGGAGCCGGAGTCGGACGGGGTCACCTACGGGCTGGCCGAGTTCGTGGCGGCCGAGGAGATGGGGCGGGCGCGGGGCTTTTGGTGGGCGCCGCAGGCGGACCGGCTGCTGGTGGCGCGGGTGGACGACACGCCGGTGCAGCGGTGGTGGATCGCGGACCCCGCCCAACCGGAGCGTGAGCCACACCACGTCGCCTATCCGGCCGCGGGCACCGCGAACGCGGACGTACGGCTGTTCGTGATCGGTCTGGACGGGTCGCGCACGGAGGTGGTCTGGGACCGGGCGCGCTATCCGTATCTGGCTCGTGTGCACTGGTCAGAGGCGGGTGCGCCGCTGCTCCTCGTGCAGGCGCGCGACCAGCGCAGCCAGCTGTTCCTGGCGGTCGAGCCGGAGTCGGGGGCGACCCGGATGGTGCACGCGGATGAAGATCCAACTTGGCTTGAACTTTTCCCTGGGGTGCCCTGCTGGAGCCCGTCAGGACAGCTCGTCCGGATCGCCGACGAGGGGGGCGCGCGGGTGCTCGCGGTGGGTGAACGCCCGCTCACGGGGGCACAGTTGCACATCCGTGCGGTGCTCGACGTGGGCGCCGACGACGTGCTGGTCTCGGCGTCGGCCGGCGAGGAGGCCGGCATCGGTGAGTCGGCCGAAATCGGGGAGGTGCATGTCTACCGGGTGAACGAGCTGGGCGTGCAGCGGGTGTCGCAGGAGCCCGGCGTGCACACGGCGGTGCGCGCCGGTGGTGTGACGGTGCTGATCTCGGCCGCGCTCGACCGGCCGGGCGCCCGGTGCCGGGTGCTGCGCGACGGAAAACCGTTGGCGACTGTCCGCTCGCACGCCGAAGACCCCGGTTTGTCCCCGCGCGTGACCCTCACCCAGGGGGGCGCACGCCGAATTCCGTGCGCCGTGCTTATGCCGCGGGACTACCCCTCCGACACACTCCTGCCCGTGCTCCTCGACCCCTATGGCGGGCCGCACGGACCGCGCGTGGTCGCCGCGCACAACGCCCACCTGACCTCGCAGTGGTTCGCCGACCAGGGCTTCGCGGTGGTCGTCGCCGACGGCCGCGGCACCCCCGGCCGCTCGCCGGCCTGGGAGAAGGCGGTGCACGGCGACTTCACCGTCGCCCTGGACGACCAGATCGACGCGCTCCAGGACCTCGCCAAGACCCATCCGCTCGACCTGGGCCGGGTGGCGATCCGCGGCTGGTCCTACGGCGGCTGGCTGGCCGCCCTCGCCGTGCTGCGCCGCCCGGACGTCTTCCACGCGGGCATCGCGGGCGCCCCGGTCACCGACTGGCGGCTGTACGACACCCACTACACCGAGCGCTACCTCGGCGACCCGGAGCGGGACGCGCAGGCGTACGCCCGCAGTTCCCTCGTCACGGACGACGGCCTGTCGGCACCGGCCGCACCGCACCGCCCGCTGATGATCGTGCACGGGCTCGCCGACGACAACGTGGTGGTCGCGCACGCGCTGCGGCTGTCCTCCGCACTGCTGGCCGCGGGCCGCCCGCACGAGGTGCTGCCGCTGTCCGGCGTCACCCATATGACCCCGCAGGAGCAGGTCGCCGAGAACCTGCTGCTGCTTCAGGTGGACTTCCTCAAGCGCTCCCTGGCATAGCGGGGCAAATACCGCGAACCGCCGTAACACACAGGCAACTTCACGGAAGCGGTACCGATATACGGACGCGGGACGCTGAACAGCGTACGGCCGTGCGGGTGCCGTGAACGGGCCGGGGTGCGCCATGTCACCCCGGCCCGTTGCCGTGCTCCTCCTGCGGCACCACCCGCTTCTCCTCCGCGAAGTGGCAGGCCGAGTCATGCGCCGCGGAACCGGAGGTGTGCCGGAACTCCTCCGGGACCGCGAGGGCCGGCACCTCCCGCGCGCACCGCTCCCGCGCCTTCCAGCAGCGGGTGCGGAACCGGCAGCCGGAGGGGATGTCGGTCGGCGAGGGCACGTCGCCCGTCAGGATGATCCGCTCACGGTGCGCACGGGCCCCGGGGTCGGGCACGGGCACCGCGGACAGCAGCGCCTGGGTGTAGGGGTGGGTCGGGTGGTCGTAGATCTCCGTGTCGGTGCCGGTCTCCACGATCCGCCCGAGGTACATCACCCCGACCCGGTCCGCGATGTGCCGCACGATCGACAGGTCGTGCGCGATGAAGACGTAGCTGAGGTCGAACTCCGTCTGAAGCCGCTCCATCAGGTTGATCACCTGCGCCTGCACCGACACGTCCAGCGCCGACACCGGCTCGTCGGCGACGATGACCGCCGGACGCAGCGCCAGAGCGCGCGCGATGCCGATGCGCTGGCGCTGGCCCCCGGAGAACTGGTGCGGATAGCGGCCCGCGTACTCCGGGTCGAGGCCGACGACGTCCAGCAGCTCCCTGACCCGCCTGCGCCGGTCGCCCTTGGGGGCCGCCTCCGGGTGGATCTCGAACGGCTCCCCGATGATGTCGCCCACCGTCATCCGCGGGTTGAGGGAGGTGTACGGGTCCTGGAAGACCATCTGGATGTCGCGCCGTACGGCCTTCAGGGCGCGGCCGGAGAGCGTGGTGATCTCCTCGCCCTTGAACCGGATCGAACCGGCCGTCGGCCTTTCCAGGCTGCACAGCAGCCGCGCGACCGTCGACTTGCCGCAGCCCGACTCGCCGACCAGGCCGAGGGTTTCGCCCCTGGCCAGCGTCAAGTCGACGCCGTCGACCGCCTTCACCGCGCCGACCTGCTTCCTGAAGAGGATGCCGCGGGTGAGCGGGTAGTGCTTGACCAGCCCGCTGACCGCCAGGATCGGCTCAGCCATCCAGGCACTCCCGCCAGAAGTGACAGGCGCTGCCCCGGTTCTCGTCCACGGTGTACAGCGGGGGTTCGTCCGTCCGGCACACGTCCCGCGCCATCGGACAGCGGGGATGGAAGGCGCAGCCGGGCGGGATGTGCAGGAGGTTCGGCGGCAGGCCCTTGATCGCGTACAGCTCCCGGCCCTTGCGGTCCAGGCGCGGGATGGAGTCCAGCAGGCCCCGGGTGTAGGGATGGGCGGGGGCCTTGTAGAGGTCGTGCACCGGGGCCGACTCGACGATCCGGCCCGCGTACATGACGGCGATCCGGTCGGCGACGTCCGCGACCACGCCCAGGTCGTGGGTGATCAGGACGAGCCCCATGGTGTACTCGCGCTGCAACTCCGCGAGCAGGTCCATGACCTGGGCCTGGACGGTGACGTCGAGCGCGGTGGTGGGCTCGTCGGCGATCACCAGGGCCGGTTCCAGGGCCAGCGCCATGGCGATCATGATGCGCTGGCGCATACCGCCGGAGAACTGGTGCGGATAGTCGCGCACGCGCTGCGCCGCGCCCGGGATGCGCACCCGGTCCATCAGCTCGACCGCCCGGGCCCGGGCGTCCCTCTTCGACATGCCGCGGTGCACCACGAACATCTCGCCGAGCTGGTCGCCCACGCTGAGCACGGGGTTGAGGGCGGACAGCGCGTCCTGGAAGATCATGGCCAGTTCGGCGCCGCGGATCCTGCGCCGCCCGTCCTCCTTCAGTTTCAGCAGGTCACGGCCGCGGAAAAGGATCTCCCCGCCGGTGATCCGGCCGGGCGGCGTGTCCAGGATGCCCATCACGGCCTGCGCCGTCACCGACTTGCCCGAGCCCGACTCGCCGAGCACGGCCAGGGTCTCCCCCGCGGCCACCCGGCAGGTGACACCGTTGACGGCCCTGGCGACGCCGTCCCGCGTCATGAACTCCACGTGCAGATCGCGGACGTCGAGCAGCACGCGGCTCACCTCAGCCTCGGGTCGAGGGCGTCGCGCACCGCGTCGCCGAGCATGATGAACGCCAGAACGGTGACCGCCAGGGCACCGGAGGGCCACAGCAGCGCGTGCGGGGCGTTGCGGATGTACGGGGAGGCCGCGGAGATGTCGATCCCCCAGGACACGCTGGGCGGTTTCAGTCCGACGCCGAGGTACGACAGGGTCGCCTCCAGCGCGATGAAGGTGCCGAGCGCGATGGTCGCCACCACGATCACCGGCGCGACCGCGTTGGGTGCGATGTGCCGCAGCAGGATGCGGGCGGGGGAGGCGCCGAGCGCCCGGGCGGCCTGCACATAGTCGTTCTGCCGGGCGGTGATCACCGAGCCGCGCGCGATGCGGGAGATCTGCGGCCAGCCCAGCAGCACCATGAACCCGACGACCGGCCAGACCGTGTTGCTGGTCACCACGGAGAGCAGCACCAGACCGCCGAGCACGACGGGGATCGCGAAGAACACATCGGTGAGGCGGGACAGCACCGCGTCCCACATCCCGCCGAAGAAGCCGGCGAGACCGCCGAGGACCGAGCCGAGGACGGCCACCCCCAGCGTGGCGCAGACGCCGACCGTGACGGACGCCCGGGCGCCGTACACGGTCCGCGTGTAGACGTCGCAGCCCTGGCCGTCGTAGCCGAAGGGGTGGCCGGGCATGGGCCCCTCCTGGGCCTTGGAGAGGTCGCAGGCCAGGGGGTTGCCTGGGGCGATCAGCGACGGCCACAGGGAGATCAGCACGAGGAAGAGGATCACCAGGCCGGAGCCGACGAAGACCGGGTTGCGGCACAGGTCGTGCCAGGCGTCGGACCACAGGCTGCGCGGCCTGCCCCGGGGGCCGGTGCCCCGGGGCCCGCCGGGCGTACGCTCCAGGGTGGCCGCCTCGCTGGCCGCGAGGTCCATCGCGCCGCCCATGCCGGCGGCGGAGACGGCGCCGTCGGGCTCGTGCCGCTCAGGCATAGCGGATCCTCGGGTCGAGCACGGCGTACAGCAGGTCGACGAGCAGGTTGGCGATCAGGAAGACCAGCACGAGGACGGTGACGAAGCCGACCACGGTCTGCGTGTTCTGCCGCACGATCCCCTGGTAGAGCTGATAGCCGACGCCGTGGATGTTGAAGATCCGCTCGGTGACGATGGCGCCGCCCATCAGGGCGCCGATGTCGGCGCCGATGAAGGTGACCACGGGGATCAGGGAGTTGCGCAGCAGATGCCGGATGATCACCCGGTGCCGGGGCAGCCCCTTGGCGACGGCCGTGCGCACATAGTCGGCGCGCCGGTTCTCCGCGAGGGAGGTACGGGTCAGCCGGGTGACGTAGGCGAGCGAGACGGAGGCCAGGACGAGGCCCGGCACGATCAGCTGGCCGAAGGCGGCCTCCGGCGGGACCGACGGTCTGATCCAGCCCCACTCGACGCCGAGCAGCAGTTGGAGCAGCAGACCGGTGACGAAGGTCGGTACGGAGATGACGACCAGGGTGGCCAGCAGCACGCCCGTGTCGACGGGCCGGCCGCGGCGCAGTCCGGTCAGCACGCCCAGCGCGACGCCGACGACGATCTCGAAGAGGATCGCCACGATCGTCAGCCGGACCGTGACGGGGAACGCCGTCGACATCAGCTCGGTGACCGGCTGCCCGTTGAACGCGGTGCCGAAGTCCCCGGTGAAGACCTTCCCCATGTAGGTCAGGTACTGCTGCCACACCGGCCGGTCGAGGCCGAGGTCCCGTTTCAGCTGGGCGGCCGTCGCCGGGTCGCACTGCCGCTCGCCGCACAGTCCGGCGACGGGGTCGCCCATCACGTTCACCATCAGGAAGATCAGCAGCGTGGCCCCGACGAACACCGGGATCATCTGGAGCAGCCGCCGCACGACATAGCGCCCCATGGCGGCTCAGCCGACCTTGATCTCGTTGTAGACGGGGACGCTGAAGGGGTTGAGCGCCACGTGGGACAGCCGCTGCGAGTAGCCCGCGCTGCCGTTCTGGTACCAGAGCGGGATGGCGGCCATGTTGTCCCGGACGACCCGCTCGGCCTGCTGGAAGGTGGCGATGGATGTGCGGGTGTCGGTCTCGGCGTTGGCCCGGTCGACGAGCCGGTCGAAGTCCTTGTTGGACCACTTGCCGTCGTTGGCGGAGGCGCCGGTGTAGTAGAGCGGCTGGAGGAAGTTCTGGATGAGCGGGTAGTCCATCTGCCAGCCGGACCGGAACGGGCCCGTCATCCGGTGCCTGCCGATCCGGTTGCGGAAGTCGGCGAAGGTGCCGACCGGGCTGCCGATGCACGCCCTGTCGTTGCCGAGCGCGTTGTTGATGGAGTTGCAGACGGCGTCCACCCACTCCCGGTGCGAACCGGTGTCCGCGTTGTAGGTGATCGTGACCTGGCCGCCGGGGATGCCGCCGCCCTCCTGGATCAGCTTCCTGGCCTGGGCGGGGTCGTAGTCGCAGGCCCGGCCGCACAGGCCGGCCTGGTGGCCGCCCTCGGCGCCGAGCACGGGCGAGGTCCAGTCGGTGGCCGGGGTGCGGGTGTTGCGGAAGATCGTCTCGGTGATCTGCCTGCGGTTGATCGCCATGGACAGGCCGGTGCGGACCTTCTCCGCGCCGGGTCTGCTCCAGTTCTTGTCGTAGTACGGGAAGGCGAGGGTCTGGATGATGCCGGCGGGGCTGTTGATGTAGCGGCCTTCGAGGTCGCTCCTGACGTTCTTGAGCTGCGCGGCCGGTACGTCGTCGACGAGGTCGAGGTTGCCGGCCAGCAGGTCGGTGTAGGCGGTGTTGCTGTCCGTGTAGACCGTGAGGTTCACGCCGTCGTTGCGGGCCTTGTCGGCGCCGGGGTAGGCGTTCCACTTCTTCAGGGACAGCTGGAAGCCCCTGGTGTAGGTGTCGATCCGGTAGGGCCCGTTGCCCACGGGCTTGGCCAGCCAGGCCGCGTGGTCGGTGAAGAAGGCCCGGGGCAGCGGGGCGAAGGCCACGTAGCCGAGGGTGTCCGGGAAGCTGGAGAACTTCTGGTTGAGCCGGACCGTGAAGGTGCGGTCGTCCACGACCCTCAGTCCGGAGAGCGTGTCGGCGCTCTGGGCGCCGCTGTCCGGGTGAACCTTGTCGTAGCCGTCGATGTAGCCGAAGAAGTAGGCGTTCTTCTGGTTGTTCCGCAGGCTCGCGCCGTAGTTCCAGGCGTCGACGAAGGACCTGGCGGTCACCTTCTCGCCGTTGGAGAAGGTCCAGCCGTCCCTGAGCGTGATCCGGAAGTTCCGCGAGTCCGTGGTGTCGATCCTTTCGGCCAGCATGTTCATGGCGCGGCCGGTCCTCGGGTCGTAGCGCTTCAGGCCCCGGAAGATCAGGTCGAGCACCTTGCCGCCCTGGACCTCGTTGGTGTTCGCCGGCTCCAGCGGGTTCTGCGGGTCGCCCCAGGAGGCGCTGAACACCGAGCCGCGCTGCGCGCCGGTGCCGCTGCCGCAGGCCGCTGCCGCGAGCACCACCGCGGCCGGCAGGGTGGCCCATGTGAGGTGTCCGGCTCGGCGCATGCGGTGCCTCCTGCGGACCATGCGGGTACGCACCGTGACGCCCACCCCTGAGCATCGATCGATCACCCGCTCATATCACCGCAAAGCACCCACAAAACACACGAAGGACACTCCCCGACACAACACTCCACCCATACGAGCCCCGCCCCCTACCGTTCGGTTCAACGCCGCGCGGGCCCGGCGTTCCGGCCGGCGCCGCACGCCGTCAAGACCGCTCTGTCACCCGGCGGCCGGTTGTTCGCGTTCGGGACCCGGCATCCGGCGGCCCACGCCCGGACCGGGCACACCCCGGAGCGCGCACGCCGTCGATGACACGGGCGGCCGGGCCGTACAGCGGTACGGGGCTGGGCGCGCGGGCCGTTGGTGCAGGACAGGGGCGGGGTCGCCGGTGGCGCGGTGAGGGTTCGCCGGGCGTGGTCGTATCGGCGTCAGCGTGCCACCAGGCGCCCTTCACCGGTCTACACCAATGTTTGCTTCATCGAACATCAACTCATCGTTTCCGCAGGCCAAAGGTGCTGGACACGGGCCGTTGACGCGCGCAGACCGCCGCTGATAGACACACTCATCACCCGCCCGGCGCCACCAGGCCACATCCGGCCGAAGTCCCAACAGGCTGATCCTGTGCGAGCGATGACGCGAGGTCACGATTCATGAGCACGCAAGACCGGTACGGCAGAAGGCGTTCACTACCGAGAAGCCCGCGATCCCGTACGGCCCGGCTCGTCGCCGCCGCCGGCGCCCTCGCCGTGACGCTCACCGCGGGCCTCGCCACCCCGCTCGACCCGGCGCCCCGGCGGGCCGAGGCCGCCCCCGCCGACAAGGTCCTCACCGTCGCCGTAGCGCAGAGCGTCGACTCGCTCAGCCCCTTCCTGGCGGTACGTCTGGTCAGCACGAGCATCCTGCGGCTGACCTACGAGTACCTGACCGACTACGACCCCGCCGACGCCCACCCGGTCCCCGGCCTGGCCACCAGCTGGGCACCGTCCGCCGACAAGCTCACCTGGACCTACACGATCCGCTCCGACGCCAAGTGGTCGGACGGACAGCGGGTGACCGCTCAGGACGCGGCCTGGACGTTCAACAAGATGATGACCGACGAGGCGGCCGCCACCGCGAACGGCAGCTTCGTCACCAACTTCCGGGAGGTGACCGCCCCGAGCCCCACCAAGCTGGTCATCGAGCTGAAGAAGCCCCAGGCCACGATGACCGCGCTGGACGTGCCGATCGTGCCCCGGCACGTCTGGGAGAAGGTCGGCGACTTCTCGAAGTTCACCAACGACAAGACCTTCCCCGTCGTCGGCGACGGACCGTTCGTGCTCACCGACTACCGGCCCGACAGCTATGTGCGGCTGAAGGCCAACAAGACGTTCTGGCGCGGGGCACCGAAGTTCGACGAGCTGGTCTTCAAGTACTACAAGGACCAGGACGCGGCGGTGGCCGCGCTGCGCAAGGGCGAGGTCTCCTTCGTCGCCGGCTCGCCCTCCCTGACGCCCGCCCAGGCCGCCTCGCTCAAGGGCGAGAAGAACGTCCGCGTCAACGACGCCCCCGGCCGCCGCTTCTACGCCCTCGCCACCAACCCCGGCGCCCGGGCCAGGAACGGCGAGAAGTTCGGTGACGGCGATCCCTCCCTGCTCGACCAGCGGGTGCGCAACGCCCTGTTCATGGCGGTCGACCGCAAGACCCTCGTCGACAAGGTCTTCCAGGGCCACGCGGTCGAGGGCCAGGGCTACATCCCGCCCCGCTTCGCCGGCTACTTCTGGAAGCCGTCCGCGAGCCAGGAACTGGCCTACGACCCCGCGAAGGCCGGCCGGCTCCTCGACGAGGCCGGCTACAAGAAGAACAGCGACGGCGACCGCGTCGGCAAGGACGGCAAGCCGCTGAACTACCGCGTCCTGTGCCACGCCACCGACCCCAACGACAAGGCGGTCGGCCAGTACCTCAAGGAGTGGTGGGGCGAGCTGGGCATCGGCATGCGGCTCGACTGCCTCGACAACGTCACCGACCCCTGGCTCGCCGGCAAGTACGACCTCGCCTTCGACGGCTGGTCCGTCAACCCCGACCCGGACTTCGTCCTGTCCATCCACACCTGCGCGGCCCTGCCCGCCACACCCAAGGACACCGGGGCCACCGACAACTTCATCTGCGACAAGACGTACGACGACCTGTACGCGCGGCAGCTGGCCGAGTACGACTCCGCCAAGCGGGCCACACTCGTCAAACAGGCCGAGTCGAGGCTGTACGACCTGGGATACATGAACGTCATGGCGTACCCGAACGCTGTCGAGGCCTACCGCACCGACCAGATCGAGTCGATCACGACGATGCCCAAGGCCGCCGGCAACATCTACGGCCAGGACGGCTACTGGAGCTGGTGGTCGGCGGTCCCGGCCGACGACTCCGGCTCGTCGTCCGGCGGCGGTTCCACCGGCATCGTCATCGGCGTCGTCGCGGGCGTCGTGGTCCTCGCCGGCGCCGCGCTCTTCCTCGCGAGCCGCCGCCGCGCCACCGCCGACGACCGCGAATAGCCGATGCACCCGATGCTCGCACCCACACAGCGGACGGCCCGCCATGGCCGCTGACACCGCGTCGACGCCGGCCGAGGCCGCCGGTCCGGTTCCCACCGGGCCGGCGGTCCGCGGGCCGCGCACCCGCTCCTGGACCGGATATCTGCGCTACGGGGCCGCGAAGCTGGGCGGCGCCGTCGTCTCCCTGCTCGCCGTCCTCGTCACCGGCTTCTTCCTGTTCCGGCTGATCCCCGGCGACCCGGTCAAGACCCTGACCGGCGGCCGGCCCGTCTCCGCCGAACAACTCGCCCAGTATCGGCGTGAGTTCGGACTCGACCTGCCGCTGTGGGAACAGTTCACGGACTACTGCGGCAAGGCGCTCACCGGCGATCTGGGCACGTCGTACCAGTTCCGCTCCCCGGTCATCGACAAGATCACCGAAGCCCTGCCGAACACCCTGCTGCTGACCGGCACCGCGTTCGTGCTGTACACCGCGCTCGGCATGTACCTCGGCACCCGCTCGGCGTGGCGGCACGGCCGTCTCGGTGACCGGCTGAACACCGGCCTGGCGCTGACCCTGTACTCCGTCCCGTCGTTCTGGCTCGGCCTGCTGCTCATCATCGTCTTCTCGGTGGGCCTCGGCCCCGTGCCCGGCCTGTTCCCGACCGGCGGCATGGAGTCCGGCGGCGAGGAGGGCTTCGCCCACGTCCTCGATGTCGCCCACCACCTCGTGCTGCCGGTGATCACCCTGGTCGCCGTCGAGTACGGGCAGACCCTGCTGGTCACCCGCTCGGCGCTGCTCGACGAGATGGGCAGCGACTATCTGACGACCGCGCGCGCCAAGGGCCTGCGGGACGACTTGGTACGGCGCCGGCACGCCGTACCGAACGCGCTGCTGCCCACCGTCACCCTCGTCTTCGTCAACCTCGGCCGGACCGTGGCCGGCGTGATCCTGGTCGAGACGGTGTTCTCCTGGCCGGGCCTCGGCGGACTCTTCTACCAGGCACTGAGCGTGCCCGACCTGCCCCTGGTGCAGGGCCTGTTCCTCTTCTTCGCCTCGGCGGTGATCGTCATGAACACATTGGCCGACCTGCTCTATCCGCTGCTCGATCCGCGGGTGGGCCGATGAGCACCGAGGCGGCACGGCCGGGCCCGCGGGCCCTGGCCCGGCAGCGCCGCCGCCGCACCGCCGCACGCTTCTGGCAGCGGTACCGCGCCCATCGCGCCGGACTGCTGGGCCTCGCCGCGCTCGTCCTGTTCGCGCTCGCGGCGCTGACCGCGCCGCTGACGGTCGGCTCCGACGTCTCCGACGTGACCGACGCGCCCGGCAGCCCCCTTGAGGCGCCGAGCGGGCGGTTCCCGCTCGGCACGGACCGGTTCGGACGCGATCTGCTGGGCCTCGTGATCTGGGGCTCACGCATCTCCCTGCTGGTCGGGCTGCTCGCCGCCGTGCTGTCGGTGGCGATCGGCGCGGTGGTCGGGATCTGCGCCGGACACTTCCGGGGCGCGTACGGGACCGTGCTGATGCGGATCACGGACTGGTTCCTGGTGATGCCGACGCTGGTGCTCGCGATCGCGCTGGCCACCGTCATGTCCCGCTCCCTGGGCACGGTCGTCCTCGCCATCGGTGTCACCTCCTGGCCGACCACCGCCCGGCTGGTGCGGGCGCAGACGCTGGCGGTGGAGTCCCGTCCGTACATCGAGCGGGCCAGGGCGCTCGGCGGCGGCCACTGGCACGTCATGACCCGGCATGTACTGCCCAATGTGATGCCGCTCGTGCTGGCGCAGACCACGCTGATGGTCTCCTCCTCCATCCTCGCCGAGGCGACCCTGGCGTTCCTCGGCCTCGGCGATCCGACGGTCGTCTCGTGGGGCGGACTGCTCCAGGACGCGCGTGAGGCGGGCGCGGTCAGCGCCGGCGACTGGTGGTACCTGGTGCCGCCCGGCATCGCGATCGCCCTGGTCGCGCTGGCCTTCACGCTGTGCGGCCGCGCGGTGGAGTCCGTGCTCAATCCCAGGCTGGGGGTGGCCCGTTGACGCTCCTCGAAGTGCGCAACCTGACGGTGACATACGCCGGCGGTGCCGCCGCCGTACGCGGTGTGGACCTCTCCCTCGCGGCGGGACGGAAACTCGGGATCGCCGGCGAGTCGGGCTGCGGCAAGTCCACGCTGGCGCTCGCCCTGCTGCGGCTGCTGCCCGCCGACGCCCGGGTGAGCGGGGAGATCCTGCTGGATGGCGAGGACGTCCTCGCGATGCGCTGGGGGCGGGTGCGGGCGGTGCGCTGGGCGGGCGCGTCGATCGTCTTCCAGGGCGCCATGCACTCGCTCAACCCCGTGCACCGGATCGGCGACCAGATCGCCGAGCCGATCCTGCTGCACGGCAGGGCGACCGCGGCGGCGGCGCGGAAGCGGACCGGTGAACTCCTGGAACAGGTCGGCCTGCCCACGGCGCGGGCGACGGCGTACCCGCACGAGCTCTCCGGCGGCCAGCGGCAGCGCGTCATGATCGCCATGGCGCTCGCCTGCGACCCGCGGCTGGTGGTCGCCGACGAGCCGACCACCGCCCTGGACGTGATGATCCAGGCGCAGATCCTCCGGCTGATCGAACAGCTCGTCAGCGAACAGGACCTGGGGCTGATCATGATCAGCCACGATCTGGCGGTGCTCGCCGACACCTGCGACCGGCTGGCGGTGATGTACGCGGGCCGGGTGGTCGAGGAGGGCCCGGCGCGCACGGTCCATGAGGACGCCCGGCACCCGTACGGCAAGGCGCTGTCGGCGGCGTTCCCGCACATCGGCGACCCCGCCTCCCGGTTCGCCCCCCAGGGGCTGCCCGGCGACCCGCCCGACCCGTTCGCGCTGCCCTCCGGTTGCGCGTTCCATCCGCGCTGCCCGGTCGCCCTGGACTCCTGCGCCACCGAGGATCAGGTGCTGCGCGAGGTGACCGGGGAACGGCGGGCCGCGTGCGTACACGTCCCGGTGGCCGTCCCCGGGCCGGCCACCGGGGCAGCGGACACCAGGAGCACCGCATGACGACGACACCAGCGTCTCCCCTGCTCAGCGCCCAGGGGCTGCATGTGACCTTCCCCGGACGGCACGGTGCCCCCGCGGCACGGGCCGTGGACGGCGTCGAACTGGACATCAGGCCCGGTGAGATCGTGGCCCTGGTCGGCGAGTCGGGCTGCGGCAAGACGACGCTGGCCCGCGCGCTGCTCGGACTGGAACGGCCTTCCTCCGGAAGCGTGCGCTTCGACGGGAAGCCGCTGGCGTACTCCTCGCGGGCCCTGCGGGCCTACCGGCGCCGGGTCCAGCTGGTGCTCCAGGACCCCAGCGGATCGCTCAACCCCCGGCACACGGTGTACGACGCGGTGGCCGAGGGGCTGCGCGTCCACGGGCACGCGGGGGACGAACGGGCGGCGGTCGCAGGCGCCCTCTCCCGGGCGGGGCTGCGGCCACCGGAGCGGTTCTTCCTGCGCTATCCGCACGAGTTGTCCGGCGGCCAGCGACAGCGCGTGGTGATCGCGGGCGCGCTCGTCCTGGAACCCGAACTCCTCGTCGCCGACGAGCCGGTGGCCTCGCTGGACGCCTCCGTGCGCGGTGAGATCCTGGCCCTGCTGCTGCGGCTGCGCACCGAACTGGGGCTCGCCGCCCTGGTCGTGACCCATGACCTGGGCCTCGCCTGGAACATCGCCGACCGGGTCGCGGTGATGTACCTGGGCCGGATCGTGGAGACGGGCCCGGTCGAGGAGGTGCTGACCGCGCCCCGACACCCGTACACACAGGCCCTGTTGTCGGTGCTGCCGGAGGCGCCGGGCGAACCGGTCGTGCTGGCCGGTGAGCCCCCGGACCCCTCCCGCATCCCGTCCGGCTGCCGCTTCCGGGCCCGCTGCCCGGTCCTGGCGAGCGGCGAGGCCGACCGAGCGGGCATCGCCGACCGCTGCCGCACGGAGGACCCCGGCGTCCTGAACGCTGGCGGCACGTCGCAGGCCGCCTGCCACTGGGCCGCGCAACGGGTCGGTGCCTGACGGCGGCGGCCTTGCTCACGAACTGAGATCGAGGACGCGAACCTTGCGCCCCTGCCAGCTCTGCGCGACGACCGTGGCGACGACCGCTCCGTCGGGCCGTTCGGGCGTCGGCCGGGCCGCGTACTCGATCTGCGCCGGAGCCCAGGTGGTGTCGCGCGCGACGGCCAGGGCCGCGGGCAGGTCAAGTTCGAGGACGGCGATGCCGGGCATGGCCGCGATGTGCTCGGCCGTGCCAGGCCGGGTACGGTCGGCTTCCACCAACGCGCACGCGGGCGCGTACAGGAACCAGCCGGGTACGGCGTGGGCACGGTGAATCAGGCGGGACGCCAGGATGTTTCCCGAACCGGCGGCCACCAACAGGGACTCGGTCAGCAGGCGGCGGCCGCGGCCAGTCTGCGGTCGAGCTCCGCGTCCAGGTCGGCCTCTTCGGCCCCGCTGGGATCGTAGCCGTTCCACTCCCGCAGCACAGCACGGGCCTGCGCGGCACGCTCGGCACGCTCCGCGGGTGTGAGCAGACGGTCGGCGAGCCGAGCGAGGTAGGCACGGAGCGACAAGCCCTCGCCGGCCGCTATTTCGGCGAGCCGGTCGCGAGCCTCGGTGGGGATGCGGATGTTGGCGTCGGACACGGGCGTATCCCTTCGCTCACTGCCGATGTGGGGTACGGGTACGCACCCGTGGTCAATCTACGCATGGGCGAGCCGGTCGGTGGCACGAACGGTCGGCACCCAGCGGAACTCCCTCGGAAAACGCCGGTTCCCGGCGCCTGGGGAGGTGCCGGGAACCGGGGTGGCGGGGTGCCAGGGGTCAGGCCGCGTGGACGACGTCCTTCTCCTCGGCGAAGTGGCAGGCCGACTCGTGGGCCGCCGGGGCGTCCGAGGTCTTGAAGCGCTCGGGGACCGCCAGCAGCGGGACCTCCTGGGAGCACTTGTCCTGGGCCTTCCAGCAGCGGGTGCGGAAGCGGCAGCCCGACGGCGGGTTGGCCGGGGACGGCACATCACCGGTGAGGATGATCCGCTCGCGGTTCTCCCGGGCATCCGGGTCCGGCACCGGGACCGCCGACAGCAGCGCCTGGGTGTAGGGGTGCGTCGGGTGGTCGTAGATCTGCTCGTCGGTGCCGATCTCGGCGATCCTGCCGAGGTACATCACGCCGACCCGGTCGGAGATGTGCCGGACGATCGACAGGTCGTGCGCGATGAAGATGTAGGACAGGTTGAACTCGTCCTGCAGGCGCTCCATCAGGTTGATGACCTGTGCCTGGACGGACACGTCCAGGGCCGACACCGGCTCGTCGCAGATGATGATCTCCGGGTTGAGCGCGAGGCCGCGGGCGATGCCGATGCGCTGGCGCTGACCGCCGGAGAACTGGTGCGGGTACCGGTTGATGTACTCCGGGTTGAGGCCGACGACGTCCAGGAGTTCCTGCACCTTGCGACGCCGGTCCCCCTTGGGGGCGGCCTCGGGGTGGATGTCGAAGGGCTCCCCGATGATGTCGCCGACCGTCATCCGCGGGTTGAGCGAGGTGTACGGGTCCTGGAAGACCATCTGGATGTTGCGGCGCACGGCCTTCAGGGCACGCCCGGACAGCTTGGTGATGTCCTGGCCCTTGTAGAAGATCTCGCCGGCCGTCGCCCGCTCCAGGTTCATCAGGAGCTTGGCGACGGTCGACTTGCCGCAGCCGGACTCGCCGACGATGCCCAGGGTCTCGCCCTGGTGCAGATCGAAGGAGACGCCGTCGACGGCCTTGACCGCACCGATCTGACGCTTGAACAGGATGCCCTGGGTGAGCGGGAAGTGCTTCACCAGGTCGCGCACCTGGAGGATCGGTTCGCCGCGCTCGACGGGCGCCTCGATGGCGGTGACCGCCTCGTCCTCGCTGCGGGCCTCGACGACGTCCACCTCGGAGACGTTCGGCGTGGCGTCCTGCGGCTCGTCGTTCTTGCTGAGCTCAGCCATGGATCGTCTCCTTCCAGAAGTGGCATGCCGAGGCCCGGCCCACCAGTTCGGTGCCGTCCTGCTCGGCGACCGGCAGCAGCTCCGGCACCTCGGTGCGGCACACGTCCTGGGCCTTGGGGCAGCGCGGGTTGAAGGCGCAACCGGTCGGGACGCGCAGCAGGTTGGGCGGCAGTCCCTTGATCGCGTACAGCTCCTGGCCCTTCTGGTCCAGGCGCGGGATCGAGTCCAGCAGGCCCCGGGTGTAGGGGTGCGCGGGACGCTTGTACAGCTCGTGGACGGGCGCCCGCTCCACGATCCGGCCCGCGTACATCACCGCGATCTTGTCGGCGACGTCGGCGACGACGCCCAGGTCGTGGGTGATGAGGATCAGGCCCATGTTGTACTCGCGCTGGAGTTCCGCGAGCAGGTCCATCACCTGGGCCTGGACCGTCACGTCGAGGGCCGTGGTCGGCTCGTCGGCGATGATCAGGTCCGGTTCGAGCGCCAGCGCCATGGCGATCATGATGCGCTGGCGCATACCGCCGGAGAACTGGTGCGGGTAGTCGTCGACGCGGGCCGCCGCGGCCGGGATCTTGACCCGGTCCATCAGCTCGACGGCCTTGGCCTTGGCGTCCTTCTTGGACAGGCCCTGGTGGACCCGGAACATCTCGCCGAGCTGGTAGCCGACGCTCAGGACCGGGTTGAGCGAGCTGAGCGCGTCCTGGAAGATCATCGCGATCCGGCTGCCGCGCAGGCTGCGGCGCTCCTCGCCGGTCATCTTCAGCATGTCCTGGCCGCGGAAGCGGATCTCGCCCTGCGGGATCCGCGCCGGCGGCATGTCGAGGATGCCCATGATGGCCTGCGCGGTGACGGACTTGCCGGAGCCGGACTCGCCGAGCACGGCCAGCGTCTCGCCGGCGTCGACGCTGTAGTTGACGCCGTTGACGGCCCGTACGACGCCCTCACGGGTGTGGAACTCGACGTGCAGGTCACGCACTTCGAGCAGCGGTGCGCCGTCCGCGCCGTCGCCGCGGGACGACGGCACGGGAACGACTTCTTCGATGGTGGTCACGTACGCCTCCCTCAGCGCATCTTCGGGTCGAGGGCGTTGCGTACGGCCTCACCGAGCATGATGAACGCCAGCACCGTGATGCTGAGCATGATCGACGGATAGAGCATGATCCACTGGGCGACACGGATCTGGGCACCGCCGTCCGAGATGTCGTTGCCCCACGATACGCCGTTGAGCCCCAGACCCAGGAAGGACAGGGTGGCCTCGGCGCCGATGTAGACGCCGAGCGAGATGGTCGCGACCACGATCACCGGGGCCAGGGTGTTCGGCAGGATGTGCCGGAACATGATCCGGGGCGTGCTCGCGCCCAGCGCCTTGGCCGCCTGGACGTAGTCGGCCTGCTTGGTGGTGATGACCGCGCCGCGCATCACACGGGCGATCTGGGTCCAGCCGAAGAAGCCTAGCGCGCCGATGACGACCCAGGCGGTGCGGTCGGTGAAGGAGTTCAGCACGACCATCGTGCCCAGCAGGAAGGGGATGCCGAAGAACACGTCGGTCAGCCGGGACAGGATCGCGTCCATGGCCCCGCCGAAGTAGCCCGCGATCATGCCGACCAGGCCGCCGATCAGGGTGACGACGATGGTGGTGCCGAAGCCGACGGCCACCGAGGCGCGGGTGCCGTAGATCACCCGGGCGAAGACGCTGCGGCCCTGCTGGTCGTAGCCCAGCCAGTCGGCCGCGCCGATGTCCCCGAGGCGCGGCTTTTGCAGGTAGTGCTTGGACAGGTCGCCGAGGACCGGGTCCGCGCTGGTGAACCAGCCCGGGAAGAAGGTGATGAGCAGCAGGATCAGGATCAGCACGCTGGAGACGATGAAGATCCAGCTGCGGCGCAGATCGGCCCAGGCGTCGCCCCACAGGCTGCGGGACTTCTCCGGTTTGGTCTCCGGCAGCGGTCCGCCCGCCGCCGCGACCGCCGCCTCCTCGGCGGCGGCCTCGGGAACCGTCTTGGTCACGTCAGGCATAGCGAATCCTCGGGTCCAGGACCGCGTACAGCAGGTCCACGAGCAGATTGGCGACGAGGTAGACGAGGACCAGGATCGTCACCAGACCCACGACGGTGGTCCCCTCGCGGCGCACGATGGACTCGTAGATGGTGCCGCCGACACCCTTGATGTTGAACAGGCCCTCGGTGACGACCGCGCCGCCCATCAGGGCGCCCAGGTCGGTGCCCAGGTAGGTGACGACGGGGATCAGCGAGTTCCGCATCAGGTGGACACCCACCACGCGGCGCCGGGGCAGGCCCTTGGCGACGGCGGTGCGGATGTAGTCGGCGCGCACGTTCTCGGCGATCGACGTCCGGGTGAGCCGGGTCACATACGCGAGTGACGCGGTGGCCAGGACGATCGCGGGCATCAGGAGCTGGCCGTAGTTCGTCGAGTCGTTGACGTTGGGCTCAAGCCAGTGCAACTGCTCGGCGAAGACCAGCTTCAGGATGAAGCCGAGGACGAAGACGGGCACCGAGATGAAGAGCAGGGTGATGACGAGGACGACGTTGTCCGTCGCCCGGCCGGCCCGCAGGCCCGCCACGACACCGAGGGTGATGCCCAGGACGACCTCGATGGCGAAGGCCAGCGAGGCGAGGCGGAGGGTCACCGGGAAGGCGTCGCCGAGCACATCGGTGACGGGGCGGCCGCTCGCGATCTGCGTACCGAAGTCGGCGTGCAGAATCATGCCCTTCATGTAGTTGAAGTACTGCACCAGGATCGGCTGGTCCAGGCCGTACTCATGTCTCAGCGACGCGATGACCTGCGGACTGCCCGCCTTGTCGCCGAAGAGCCCGCGCACGGGGTCACCGGGCAGGGCATAGACCATGAGGAAGATCAGCAGGGTTGTCCCGATGAACACCGGGATCATCTGGAGCAGTCGTCGTGCGACGTAGCGCCCCATCGTGCCTCCATGTCAATCACAGCGGCAGCCGACGGGCCCTTTCCCCGCGCACCGTCGGACGATGCGCGCGGAAAGGGCCCCCCAGCCACTGCCGTCATCCCGGGGCGCGGGCGCCGCGCCCCGGGACTACGGGCTTGTGGTTACTTCTTGTTGACCTGAACGCCGGTCAGGATCGGGTCGCCGTCCTGGGCGTACTTCACGCCGCTGACGTTCTCCGAGTAGCCCGCGTTGACCTTGTAGTACCAGAGCGGAATGCTCGGCATGAAGTTCGGGAGCTGCTTCTCCAGCTCCTGGTACTTCTTCTCCGACTCCTCCAGCGAGCTGGCGGCGTCGGCGGCCGCGATCGCCTGGTCGATCGTCTTGTTGGAGAAGCCGCCCTGGTTGCCGTCCGACTTGGTGCCGAACAGGTCACGGAGGAAGTTGGCGTTGAAGGGGTAGTCCAGCACCCAGCCGGAGCGGTAGAGGGACTTGACCTCCTTGGCGTCACGCGCGTTCAGGTCGGCCTGGAAGTCGGCCTTCGAGTCGCCCGTGCACTTCACGCCGGTGGCCTTGGTGATGGAGTTGCAGACCGCCTCCACCCACTCCTTGTGGCCGCCGTCCGCGTTGTACTGGATGGAGATGGCGTTGCCCGGAACGCCGCCGCCGTCCTGGATGAGCTGCTTGGCCTTGGCCGGGTCGTACTTGGTGACGTCACCGGCGGCGTTCGGCTGGTAGCCGAGGACGCCCTTGGCGACCCAGCCGGTGGCCGGCTCACGGGTGCCCTGGAGCACGGTCTTGGTGATGGTGTCGCGGTCGATCGCCATCGACAGGCCCTGCAGGACCTTCGGGTCGATGTCCTTCCACTGCTTGGTGTAGAAGGCGACGGCGACGGTCTGGATCGCGGAGTACGCCTGGTCCACGGCGCGGTCGCCGAGGTCCGACTTGTAGACCGGGAGGTCCTTGGGCGCGATCTGGCGCAGGACGTCGACGTTGCCGGACTTCAGGTCCTCGTAGGCCGTCTCCAGGTTGGTGTAGTTCTTGAAGACCACACCACCGTTCTTGGCCTTGTTCGGACCCTGGTAGTCGTCGTTGCGGGCGACCTCGATCTGCTTCTTGTGGTCCCAGCTGACGAACTTGTAGGGGCCGTTGCCGATCGGGTGCTCGCCGGCCGCCTTCGGGTCCTTGTAGAAGGACTCCGGCAGCGGGTCGAAGACCTCGTAGCCGAGCTTGTACACGTAGTACGGGATCGGCTTGCTCAGCGTGATGGTGAAGGTGTTGTCGTCGACGACCTTCAGGCCGGACATCTCGGTGGCCGTCGCCTTGCCCTTGGCCGGCGCGACCTCGTCGTAGCCCTTGATGTCGGAGAACCAGAAGCTGTTGGTCTGCTTGTTGTCCGGGTTGGCGGCCCAGTTCCACGCCTTGACGTAGGACTCGGCGGTCACCGGGGTGCCGTCGTGGAACTTCCAGCCCGGCTTCAGCTTGACCGTGAAGGTCTTGTTGTCCTTGGAGTCGACCGACTGCGCGTTGACGTAGACGATCTTACCGCTCTGGTCGTAGTCGACAAGTCCGGAGAAGAGCGACTTGATGACGATGCTGCCGTTGGACTCCATGGTGTTGGCGGGCTGCAGCGGGTTCTGCGGCTCGCCGACCTCGACCGAGAACTTGCCGTTCGGGTCGACCGCGCCCTTGCCCTCGCTGCCCTTGTCCCCGTCTCCACCACCGCAGGCGGTCGCGCCCAGCGCCACAACCGCGGCTATCGCGACCCACTTGGCGCTCTTGGCACCGCGCATGGGTTCCTCCTCATGAGTCCAATGGTTCACCGCATGGAGAGGCACGCGACACGGCACCGTCACCGGTGCCGGAGAGAGTCGAGTGCCCCCCTGCTCGTGAGTCGGCGCCACCTGAAAGCGCATGACCCGTTGATCCGAGCTCTACGCGCCTAACTATCTGCCATGAGCGAAGACCGAAACCACATTCCTAAGGTCTCGGTTCGATCACACCTGGCGCGAACATCTTCCAAAATCCGGACAAAGCGTTTGCCGAAAGATCCCTGCGAAACGGACTTGTTACACATCTATCGGCCCCGGGCGTCCGTATTCCGGACGCTCAGGATAGGAAATCCGGTTGCGGTTAGACTTCGATTCGTGCGGGGCCCATTCGGCGTACCCGCACGCGCGTGCGCCTTCGGATGCCGGGCGTCGCGCCGGGTTCCGGGCCCGTCCCGCGCGCACCGCGGGCACAGCCGCCGCAGACCGCGGCCACAGACTAGTGGGAGACGGTGGCGCCGCGCCGTCCCCCGGGCGGAACCGAGGGTTTTCCCTAAAGGGACATGACGACGGGCCGGGCCTCCCTGGGGAGGCCCGGCCCGTCGCGGTCCGGGGACCGGGTCCGCCTCAGCCGTGCTTGGCGCGGCTCGCGGCGCGGGCCCGCTCGCGGGCGTCCAGGTTCACCTTGCGGATACGGACCGCCTCCGGGGTCACTTCCACGCACTCGTCGTCGCGGCAGAACTCCAGCGACTGTTCGAGCGACAGCTTGCGCGGCGGCACGATCGACTCGGCCACGTCGGCCGTCGACGACCGCATGTTGGTGAGCTTCTTCTCCTTGGTGATGTTCACGTCCATGTCGTCGGAGCGGGAGTTCTCCCCGACGATCATCCCTTCGTACACCTCGGTGCCCGGCTCCACGAACAGCACGCCGCGCTCCTGGAGGTTGGTCATCGCGAACGCGGTGACGGCACCGGACCGGTCGGCGACCAGGGAGCCGTTGTTACGGGTCTGCAGCGGGCCGAACCAGGGTTCGTGCCCCTCGTGGATGGAGTGGGCGATGCCCGTGCCGCGGGTGTTGGTCAGGAACTCCGTGCGGAAGCCGATCAGGCCGCGCGAGGGCACCACGAACTCCATGCGCACCCAGCCCGAGCCATGGTTGGACATGTTGTCCATCCGGCCCTTGCGGACGCCCATGAGCTGGGTGACCGCGCCCATGTGCTCCTCGGGCACGTCGATCGTCATGCGCTCGACCGGCTCGTGGACCTTGCCGTCGACGTCCTTGGTGACCACCTGGGGCTTGCCGACCGTCAGCTCGTAGCCCTCCCGGCGCATGGTCTCGACCAGGATGGCGAGCGCCAGCTCACCACGGCCCTGGACCTCCCAGGCGTCCGGACGCTCGGTGTCCAGGACGCGCAGCGAGACATTGCCGATCAGCTCGCGGTCCAGGCGGTCCTTGACCTGCCGCGCGGTGACCTTGCGGTCCTTGACGGCCGCCTTGTTGTCGGCGCCCTTGCCGGTGCCGCCGCGGCCGACCAGCGGGGAGGTGTTGGTGCCGATGGTCATGGAGATCGCGGGCTCGTCGACCGTGATCAGCGGCAGCGCGACCGGGTTCTCCGGGTCCGCCAGGGTCTCGCCGATCATGATGTCCGGGATGCCGGCGACGGCGCAGATGTCACCCGGCCCGGCCTTCTCGGCGGGCTTGCGGGTGAGCGCCTCGGTCATCATCAGCTCGGAGATCCGCACGTTCTGCACGGACCCGTCGCGCTTGATCCACGCGACCGTCTGGCCCTTGCGCAGCTCGCCCTGCTCGACCCGGAGCAGCGCGATACGGCCGAGGAAGTTGTCGGCGTCCAGGTTGGTGACATGGGCCTGGAGCGGGGCCTCGGCGTCGTAGGTGGGCGCCGGGATGTGCTCCAGGATGGTGGAGAAGAACGGCTCCAGGCTGGTGGAGTCGGCCGGGACGGTGCCGTTGTCCGGCTTGGTCAGCGAGGCGATGCCGTCGCGGCCGCAGGCGTAGACGATCGGGAACTCGATCTGCTCCTCGTCGGCGTCCAGGTCGAGGAACAGGTCGTAGGTCTCGTTGACGACCTCGTCGATGCGGGCGTCGGGCCGGTCCGTCTTGTTGATGCACAGGATGACGGGCAGCCGGGCCTGGAGCGCCTTGCGCAGCACGAAGCGGGTCTGCGGCAGCGGGCCCTCGGAGGCGTCCACGAGCAGCACGACACCGTCGACCATCGACAGACCGCGCTCGACCTCGCCGCCGAAGTCGGCGTGGCCGGGGGTGTCGATGATGTTGATGGTGATCGGGTCCCCGCCGTGCTTGGGGTGGTACTTCACCGCCGTGTTCTTGGCGAGGATCGTGATGCCCTTCTCACGCTCCAGGTCGTTCGAGTCCATGACGCGGTCGTCGACCTGGTCGAGCTGGTGGGCGGCGAAGGCGCCGGCCTGCTTCAGCATGCCGTCGACGATGGTGGTCTTGCCGTGGTCGACGTGGGCGACGATGGCGACGTTGCGGATGTCGTGACGCGTAGCGGTCACAGCCATAGTGCGGCGTACTCCCGGGGTGTGAGGAAGGCCCTCGCGTCGGTCCGTGTGACGCGGGCCCTGCCGGGCTTGACACGCCACGGCCTCACCCCATGTTACGGGGCGCCGCGGGAGGTGACCTCCCCAGCCCTCGGCGTCTCAGCCCGCGGACGGGCCCGGCGCCCCCTTCTTCAGGAATCCCATGTCCTCGTACACGGGCGTCTGGAACCCGAAGGAGCCCGCGTTGACCAGGTTCCTGCGCGCCGCGGTGAGCTGCGGGCGCTGGTAGAGCGGGATGGAGCCGGCCGCGGCCCAGATGCGGGAGTCGGCCTTGCGGATCAGCGAGCGTGCCTCGTCCTCGTCGAGCGCGGCGACGGCCTGGTCGAAGAGCTGGTCGACCTGGTCGGTGCCGATCCGGGTGTAGTTCTGCTCGACGTTCACCGAGCCGTCGGCGGCCGGCACCGGCTTGGCGTAGATCGGGCGGGCGTCGGTGGCGGGGAAGGCGGAGGACGGCCAGGAGTACAGGGCGAGGTCGTACTGGCCGGAGGCGATGTGGTCCTTGAAGTAGCTCTCGTCGGGGACCTTGCTGATCTCCGTGACGATGCCGACCTTGTCCAGCATCTGCGTGATCCGGTCAGCGACGGCCCGCAGGGACTCCGAGCCGGGGCCCGAGGGGAGCACGAAGCGCAGTGTGAGCGCCTTGCCGTCCTTGGCGAGCGGCCCGGCCGCGGGGGCCGGCGCGGCGGTGCCCTGCGGGGCGTACGCGCCGGGCGCCCCGCCCTGCGGCGGGTGCTTGTCGGTGTGCTGCCGGCCGTCCTGCGCAAGGCGCCTGCCGGCCTCGTCGCCCGGCTCGGCCACGCTGTGCCCGTCCGCGGAGTCCGCGGAGTCCTTCGGGTCGTCCTTGGCGTCCCGGTGCGGCGGCTTGTCGTCGTCGCCGACGACATAGGTGCCCTCCTTGCCGCCGTCGGACTCCTTGTCCGCCTGGGCGCCGGCCGCCTTGTCCGTCTTCTGCTCCGTGACCGGGCCGCCGGGCACCCAGCCGGCGTCGGCGAGCAGGGCCTGCGCCTCCGCGGTGTCCTGGCTGCCCAGGGAGCCGCTGCCGTCGGCGTAGGCGGACTGGCCGGACAGGGCGAGGTGGCTGCCGACCGGCACCGCGGGCAGGCCGAGGGGGCCGAGGACCAGCTTGGCGAGCGCCTTGCGGTCGAGGGCGCGGGCGACGGCGCGGCGCACCCGCTCGTCGGCGAGCGGGCCCTCGGAGCCGTTGAGGGCGAGCTGGGTGTAGGCGGGCTCCAGGGACTTGCGGACCTCGACGTCGCGCAGTGCGTCCTGCTCACGCAGATACGTGGTGATCTTCTGGCGCAGCCGCGTGGTGTCCTCGGGCAGATCGTGGGGCGGGAGGCCGTGCGCCAGGGCCCAGGAGCGCAGCTTCGTCGCGGAGGTGCGCCCGGCGCCCACGAGGGGGGCGCCACCGCTGCCCCGCGCGGCGAGAACGATCCGCTCGACGTCCGCGGGGTCGATGTCGGTGAGGTCCACGGTGCCGTTGGCCAGCGCGGTGGCCCGCTGGTCGCGGGGCACGGCGTGCAGCACCAGCTCGGACAGCTTCGCGGGGCGCCCCCACCAGCGCGGGTTGCGGTTCAGGACGATGTCCTGTGCCTTGGCGTCGATCTTGTCGAGCCGGAACGGCCCGGCGGTGACCTGGAGCTTGCGGCGCGCGCCGTCGTTGAAGGCGTCGGGGGTGCCCATGACGTCCTTCGGGTACAGCGGCGAGAACAGCGACCTCCAGTCGGCGTACGGGCGGCTGAAGGTGACCCGGACCTCCAGGTCGTTGGCGCCGCGCTCGATCTTCTCGATGCGGTCGTAGCCGGCGTTGCGGGCGGTCCAGTAGGCGGTGTCCTTGCCGGACAGGGCGCGCCACTGGGCGGCGAAGTCGGCGGCGCCGATCTCCCGGCCGTCGCTCCACACGGCCTGCTGGTTGAGCTTGTAGAGGACGACCTGGCGGGGCTCGGTCTCGATGACCTTGGCGGACTCCAGGTAGTCCGGGTTGCGGACCGGGCGCCCGTTCTCGTCGAGCCGGAACATCGACGGCAGCACGGCCTGGGCGACCCGGTTGGTGCCCGTGTCCGCGTCGGCCTGGAAGGCGTTCAGGGTCTCGGGAAGCGCGTCCACGGCCCAGCGCAGGGTGCCGCCGTCGGTGACCTCGTCGCGGGAGACGGCGGCGATGTCCTGCCCGGCCAGCGGGCGGCTCGCCTCGTCTTCGGAGCTACAGCCGGCCAGGACGGACACCGCGAGGGCGCCCGCGGTGAGGAAGGCGGCCGAGCGCATGATCGCGCGTGGTCCGACGCCGACGTGGGACATCGTGCTACCTCCGGGGAGCCCGGTGACAAAGGTGGGTTCTGATCACGTTTGGCGGTATTTTGGTGCTGATCAGATCTACGGACCCACTGAAAAGGAAAGGGTTCGCCGGCCGGGGGCGACACGGCGACGGGCGCTGCCAAGCCCACCCGTGCGGCGCAACTCGCGCCCCGGCGCACACAGAGCGCGTGCGGGCGTGCGGCGGCGGGGCACGATCCGCCAATCGCTGCACATGCCTTCACATCGGCACGTGTGACGCGCAACACTCGCAGGCGCATGAACGTTGCCGCCTTGGACCGTGCGGTCCGCGGAAGTGAGGTCACGTCATGTCCGTGCACGACGACCTGACATCAGTCCAGCGCCACCTCGACGATCTGCTGCGTTCCGTCGGCCGCCTGGAGCAGCAGCTCGGCAGCGGCGGCGGACTGGAGATGCGCCGCGTCCGCGCCGACGCCGATCATCTGCGGGAGAGCGTGGCGCTGCTGCGGGAGGCGGCCCCCGGGCGCACCCCGCCGCGCCGCCCCGATCTCGTCACCATCTCCGACGCGCCCTACGACATCAGCCTGTGGACGGACACGGACGACGAGGGTCTCGGCGCCCGCGACCGCCACGCCCCCTAGCGCCCGCGACCGCCACCCCCTGGGCGCGACCGCCGGCCCGCCCCGGGACGGCACCGCAGGCCCCGCCACCCGAACCCGACCGGAGTCATCCATTGGCCACTGGTACGGAACCCCAGAGCACCGGCGGCGGCGTACGCACCCGTACGCGCGCCGCGATCGCCGCACCGCACCTGCGGACCGACCGCTGGTGGCTGGCCCCGGCCGTCACCGCGGCCGGCCTGTTCGCCTTCGTCGTGTACTCCACCTGGCGGGCCTTCGCCAACGCCGACTACTACTCGGCGCCGTACGTCTCGCCCTTCTACTCGCCCTGCCTGGCACAGAACTGCGCGACGATGCACGCCGGACCGAACGCCGGCCTCTTCGGCAGCTGGTGGGCGATCTCCCCTGCGATCATCATCCTGATCTTCCCGCTCGGCTTCCGCCTGACCTGCTACTACTACCGCAAGGCCTACTACCGCAGCTTCTGGGCGTCCCCGCCGGCCTGCGCGGTCGCCGAACCGCACAAGAAGTACACCGGCGAGACCCGCTTCCCGCTGCTCCTGCAGAACCTCCACCGGTACTTCTTCTACGCCGCGCTGCTGGTCGCCGGGGTCCTCACCTACGACACCGTGCTGTCCTTCCGCGACACGCACTACCGGTGGGGCCACATGGGTCTCGGCACCCTGGTGTTCCTCGCCAACATCGTGCTGATCTGGGCGTACACCCTGTCCTGCCACTCCTGCCGGCACATCGTCGGCGGCAAGCTCAAACACTTCTCCAAGCACCCCGTGCGCTACCGGGCGTGGCGGTTCGTCGGCCGGCTCAACGCCCGGCACATGCAGCTGGCCTGGGCGTCGCTGGTGAGCGTGGCGCTCGCCGACTTCTATGTGTACCTGCTCGCCTCCGGCGTCTTCGACGATCCGCGCTTCTTCTAGATTGGGGTAGGGCCTACTGATGTCCGTGGTCGACCGACAGGAGTGGGACGTCGTCGTGGTCGGCGCCGGCGGTGCCGGGCTGCGCGCCGCGATCGAGGCACGCGAGCGCGGCGCCCGTACGGCGGTGATCTGCAAGTCGCTGTTCGGCAAGGCGCACACGGTGATGGCCGAGGGCGGCATCGCGGCGGCGATGGCCAACGTCAACGAGCACGACAACTGGCAGGTGCACTTCCGCGACACCATGCGCGGCGGCAAGTTCCTCAACCAGTGGCGGATGGCCGAACTGCACGCGCAGGAGGCCCCGGACCGGGTGTGGGAGCTGGAGACCTGGGGCGCGCTGTTCGACCGGACGAAGGACGGCAAGATCTCGCAGCGCAACTTCGGCGGCCACGAGTACCCGCGCCTCGCCCACGTCGGCGACCGCACCGGCCTTGAGCTGATCCGCACCCTCCAGCAGAAGATCGTCGCCCTCCAGCAGGAGGACCACCGGGCGACCGGCGACTACGAGTCCCGGCTGAAGGTCTTCCAGGAGTGCACGGTCACCAGGATCCTCAAGGACGGCAGCCGCGTGTGCGGCGTCTTCGCCTACGCGCGCGAGACCGGCCGCTTCTTCGTCCTGAAGGCGCCCGCCGTGGTGATCGCCACCGGCGGCATCGGCAAGTCCTTCAAGGTCACGTCGAACTCGTGGGAGTACACCGGCGACGGGCACGCGCTCGCGCTGCTCGCCGGCGCACCGCTGCTGAACATGGAGTTCGTGCAGTTCCATCCGACGGGCATGGTCTGGCCGCCGTCCGTGAAGGGCATCCTCGTCACCGAGTCGGTGCGCGGCGACGGCGGTGTGCTGCGCAACTCCGACGGCAAGCGGTTCATGTTCGACTACATCCCCGACGTGTTCAAGGAGAAGTACGCCGAGTCCGAGGAGGAGGGCGACCGCTGGTACGACGACCCGGACCACAACCGGCGGCCCCCCGAACTGCTCCCCCGCGACGAGGTCGCCCGCGCCATCAACGCCGAGGTCAAGGCGGGCCGGGGCTCCCCGCACGGCGGGGTCTTCCTCGACGTGTCGACCCGTATGCCCGCCGAGGTGATCCGGCGCCGGCTGCCCTCCATGTACCACCAGTTCAAGGAGCTGGCCGACGTCGACATCACCGCGGAGGCCATGGAGGTCGGACCGACCTGCCACTACGTGATGGGCGGCATCGCCGTCGACTCCGACACGGCGGCGGCGCGCGGCGTGCCCGGCCTGTACGCGGCCGGCGAGGTGGCCGGCGGCATGCACGGCTCCAACCGGCTCGGCGGCAACTCGCTCTCCGACCTGCTGGTCTTCGGGCGCCGGGCCGGCCTGCACGCGGCCGAGCACGCGGCGGCGTCGGCGGACGACCGGCCGCGGGTGTCCGACGAGCAGGTCGACGCGGCGGCGGCCGAGGCCCTGCGGCCGTTCTCCGCGGGCGAGGAAACGGCGGCGGGCGCCGGCCCTGCGGTGGGCGGGCCGCCGGAGAATCCGTACACCCTGCACCAGGAACTGCAGCAGACGATGAACGACCTCGTCGGCATCATCCGCCGCGAGCCGGAGATGGAGCAGGCCCTGAAGAAGCTGGCCGAGCTGCGGACGCGGGCGCGGCGGGCCGGCGTCGAGGGGCACCGCCAGTTCAACCCCGGCTGGCACCTCGCCCTCGACCTGCGGAACATGCTGCTGGTCAGCGAGTGCGTGGCCCGCGCGGCCCTGGAACGCACGGAGTCACGCGGCGGGCACACCCGCGAGGACCGTCCGGGGATGGACCGGGCGTGGCGCAACATCAACCTGCTGTGCGCGCTCGCCCGCCCCGCCGACGGGCTCGCCGACACGGACACGGACCCGGCGCGCGGCCGGATCGCCCTCACCCGCGAGACCACCGAGCCCATCCGCCCCGACCTGCTCGCCCTCTTCGAGAAGGAGGAGCTGGTCAAGTACCTCGCCGAAGAGGAGCTGTACGAGTGAGCAGCTACGAGGCCCGTTTCAAGGTGTGGCGGGGCGACGCCGAGGGCGGCGGCCTGGAGGACTTCCGGGTCGAGGTCAACGACGGCGAAGTGGTCCTGGACATCGTCCACCGCCTCCAGGCCACCCAGGTGCCCGATCTCGCGGTGCGCTGGAACTGCAAGGCGGGCAAGTGCGGTTCGTGTTCCGCCGAGATCAACGGCCGGCCCCGGCTGCTGTGCATGACCCGCATGTCGGTCTTCGACCGCGACGAGACGATCACCGTCACCCCGTTGCGCGCCTTCCCCGTGATCCGCGACCTGGTGACCGACGTCGGCTTCAACTACCAGAAGGCCAGGGAGGTCCCGGCGTTCGTGCCGCCCGCGGGCCTCGGTCCCGGCGAGTACCGGATGATGCAGGAGGACGTGGACCGTCCGCAGGAGTTCCGCAAGTGCATCGAGTGCTTCCTGTGCCAGGACACCTGCCATGTGGTGCGCGACCACGAGGAGAACAAGAAGGCGTTCGCGGGGCCGCGCTTCCTGATGCGCGTCGCCGAACTGGACATGCACCCGCTGGACGCCGCCGCCGAGACCGGCCTGGACCGGCGGGCCACGGCCCAGGACGAACATGGCCTCGGTTACTGCAACATCACCAAGTGTTGCACCGAGGTGTGCCCCGAAGGCATCAAGATCACGGACAATGCGCTGATCCCGATGAAGGAGCGGGCCGTCGACCGCAAGTACGACCCGCTGGTGTGGCTGGGCTCCAAGATCAGGCGGCGCAGCGACGCAAGCTGAGCGCGATCGCTCAGAGCGCACCCGGCATGGAGCAGGCGCGCCCCGAAGTTCGAAGGGGCGCGGGGAACTGCGCGAGCAACCACGAAACACCCGCACCCGGCAGCCCCGGAGGAAGGGCCGTGCCGTCGCCGGCCGGCCGCGGCGGCATCGTGGCCGACCGCCCCCAGGTTCTCGGCCCGCTCGGCCGGGGGGCCTGGGGTCAGCGGACCCAGCCCGAGCGGTAGGCGGCCCAATCCGCCTCCGTCGCGGCGAAGTCCACGTACAGGGCGACGCCGAAGCGGGCCCGGTCGGCGTCCGTGCGGGACAGGCCGAGCCGCACGCCGCGCACGGCGGCCGGGACGGTCTCGGCGTGCGCCCAGTGTCCGAAACGGTTCTCCCGGAAGAACGGCAGACCCATGAGCAGGTCGGTGGAGTCCGGGGTGACCTCCAGGGCCAGGGCGGTCTGCTGGGCCACATAGCCGCCGTACAGGCTCTCCAGCGGCTGCATGGTGTCGTACGACATCACGGCGATCTGGTCGACACGGCGCGCCACCTGCCCGAAGTACGCCTGCGACCACCACTTGGGGTGGCCGGTGACCGCGCCGAAGACGGAGTGCAGGGCGGGCAGCGGGTCGATCTGATGGGCGGCGACGGAGAGCAGGGCGCCGTGCCGGCGGGTGACGCCGCGCAGATCGTCCAGCAGGGAGAGGTAGTCGCGGTCTCCTGAGTGCAGCGGCTCCAGGTCGAAGTGGGCGCCGTCGAACCCGGCGGCGAGGATCCGCCGGGTGCTGTCCACGACCGCCGCCCGGGTCGCGGCGCGCTCCAGGCGTAGCCCCTCGGGGCTCTCGGTGGCCAGCACGTCGCCCAGCCATGCCTGCACGCGGACGCCGGGCAGGGCGCGGTGCACGGCGTCGGTCAGCCAACGCGCCCTCGGATACGCCGACTCGGGCAGCGTGCCGTCGTGCTCAAGCGGCCCGGAGTGCACGTACAGATCGCGGATGCCGGTGCCGTGCAGCCGCCGTGCGAGCGCCGCGACGTCGGCGTCCTTCTTCCGGCCGTCCACCCAGGCGTGCCCGAGCCAGATCGCGTCCCGGTTCCGGGTGTACGTACCGTCGGCCGGCTCCCCCGCGTAGTTCACCCGCAGCGCGATCCCCGCGGCGAGCAGCGGCAGCACCACGACGAGCAGCACCCCACCGACCACCCACCGCCCCCACCGCCGCAGCCTGCTTCCCCCGACACCCCGCCGGGCAACGGCACCGGGCGCGGCTTGACCGGTGGACACGTCGGAGCCCTGCTCCGGCACGGGACCGGGAGCCGCCTCGGTGGCGGGCGGGGCGGGCGCGCCGGGCGTGTCGGAGGTGTGGTCGGCGTCGGGGGGTGGGGGTGTCGGGGTCGGGTTCGCGGTCATCGTGTTTCCCCCTGTTTCCGTGGTCCCCCGCGCGTATCCGCCCCGGTCGCGGAGCCGGGCGCACGCCCATACGCTCCGTAATGTGACGTCATCCTTGATCCGGGGGCGGCCCAGGCGTGCCGCGTCGCACATACGTGTGCGGGTGGCGCACACCGTGCTGGGCGGCGTCGTCTCGGTCGCGTGGCTGGTGTCGCCGGGGATGACGATCGGCGCGCAAGATCCGGTTCCCGCGGCGCGCGCGGGGCCCGTGGCCGAGGCCGCCGCGCCGGGACGGACCGGGACGTCCCCGGCCGATCTCGTCCTGCCGCTGGTGGCGGTGGGCACGGCGGGGGTGCTCGCGGGGTACGCCTGCATACGGCGCACCCGGCGGGCCCGGACCCGTACGACACCCGGGGCGCCGCCCGTGCCGGCGCCCGGCCAGTCCGACCGGCAGGCCCGCGCCGCCCTGGTCGCGGCCGATGACGCCGTGCGCAGCAGCCGGGAGGAACTGGCCTGGGCCGAGGCGCGGTCCGGGCCCGGGGCCGTCGAGCCGTTCGCGCGGGCCCTGCGGGCGGCCGAGACCGAGTTGTCGGCCGCGTTCGCGATACGACGGCGCTACGAGGAAGGGCTGCCGCGGGACGACGCCGCCCGGCGGCAGGCGCTCGTGGGGGTGGTCGGGCGGTGCGCGGAGGCCGGGCGGCGGCTGGCCACGGAGGCGGCGGCCTTCGACCGGCTGCGGGCGCTGGAGCGTGACCCGGGCGGTGCGCTGGACCACGCGGAGCGGCGGCTCCGGGCGCTGGCGGGGCGTACGGCGGGCACTCAGGCGTCCGCGGCGGGACTGGGCGAGCGCTATGGGCCGATGGCCGCCGAGCCGGTCCGGGGCCATGCCGAACAGGCCAACGACCGGCTGCTGTTCGCCACCGCGGAACTCGACCGGGCCCGCCAGGCCGCCGATTCCGATGACGCCGGGCGGGCGGCCCGCCATCTGCGGGCGGCCGAGGGCGCCATCGCCCAGGCGGACGTCTTCGTGACCGGCGTCGAGCGGCTTGCCCACCAACTGGCCGAGGCCGCGGCGCTGGTGCCGTCGGCGCTCACCGGAGCGGAGGCGGAACTGGCCCGGGCCCGGGGCCAGGTCCCGCGGGCACCGGCCGTCGAGCCCGGGGCCACGGGCCGGCGTGCGGCCGACGGGGCGCCCGCCGCCCGGCCGGACGCGCCGCCGCCCCAAGGCAAGACGGCCGCCTACCGGATTCCGTTCGGTGAGTTCCGTGCCCGGCTGGCGCACGCCGACGCCGTTCTGGCCGCCGTGCGGGGGAAGCTGACCGGCGGGCCGTACGATCCGCTGGACGCGCTGCGGCGGATCGCGCGGGCCGTCGAGCCGGTCGGGGCGGGGCGCTCCGGCGTGGTACCGCTCGCCGGGTTCCTCGCGGCCCGCAGCGCCACCGCGATCGCCGAGGACTTCGTGACCACGCACCGGGCTGCGGTGGGCGCCGAGGCGCGCACGTCGCTTTCCGAGGCGGTGCGGGTGCTTGCGCAGGGCGACAGCCGGGCTGCGGACGAACTGGCCCGCAGGGCGCGGGAGTTCGCCGAACGGGACGTGCGCACGCATGGCACGCCGTACGTCGGCGAGTCCGGGTACGCGGCCGGGCTCGCCGGTGCCGTCCTCGGCGGCGTCCTCCTCGGCGAGGACCCGGACGGCGGCCCACCGGCACGCTTCGGCGGCCCACGGAACGCTCCGCGGGATGCGCCGCGATGAGCCGTCGGTTTCGCCTGCGGCGCGGTCCTGGCTGACGCGCCCGGCCGGAAGTGCCACGGCTTGCCGTCGTTTCGCCTGCGGCGCCGTCGTGGCTGACACGCCCTGCCGGAAGTGCCGCGCGGTGTCGTCGGGCGGGTGCGGCGTCGTCGTGGCTGGGCGCGCCCGCGCGGCGGAGCCGCATATTGATACAGCCCCGTGCCCCCTTCGGGGCGCTGTTGAAAACGTGGGTCGGATTCTGTGCCGTCAGAACAGGCTCAGCAGGGCCTCCGCCGGGTCTGTCAGGGGGTTTTCTCCGTCGGGGAGGGGGAGTTCGAACCAGACCGTCTTGCCCCGGGGGGTGCGGCGGGAGCCCCACGCCGCGCTGAGCAGGCCGACGAGTTGCAGGCCCCGGCCGCCCTCGTCGGTGTCCCGGGCCCGGCGGCGGCGCGGCTGGACCAGGCCGGAGTCCCAGACCTCGCAGACCAGGGTGCGGTCCAGCAGCAGACGCAGTCTGATCTCTCCCTCGCCGTACCTGAGCGCGTTCGTCACCAGCTCGCTGACCAGCAACTCCGTGGTGTCGACCAGGGGTTCCAGGTCCCAGCCGAGCAGTTGCCCGCGCGCGTACTCCCGGGCCCGGCCCACGCTGCGCGGCTCACGCGGCAGTGTCCAGTCGCCGACGGACTCGGTGGGCAGCCCCTGCACCCGTGCCATCAGCAGCGCGATGTCGTCCTCGCCGTGATGCGTGTCGAGGGTGTTGAGGACGTGGTCGCAGACGTCCTCCAGGGCGCTGGTCGGATCCGTCAACGCGCCCACGAACGCCTGAAGGCCCTCGTCCAGCGGATGGTCACGGGATTCGACGAGGCCGTCGGTGTAGAGGGCGAGCAGCGCGCCCTCGGGCAGTTCGACCTCCACCTCCTCGAACGGCTCGCCGCCCACGCCGAGCGGCATGCCGGGCGGCACGTCCAGCATCAGCGCCGCCTCGCCCGGTTCGACCAGCACCGGGGGCAGATGGCCCGCGTTGGCGAACGTACAGCGCCTGGTCACCGAGTCGTACACCGCGTACACGCACGTCGCCAGATAGACCTCGGACAGGTCCGCGTCCCGGGACTGGCGGGCCGTGCGGGTCGCCTGCTGCACCCCGCCGGGCGTGCCGAGGCCCCGGGCGATCTCGTCCAACGCGGACAGCACCTCGGCCGGTTCCAGGTCGAGCAGGGCCAACGTGCGTACCGCCGTGCGCAGTTCGCCCATGGCCACCGCCGCGCGCAGACCGCGGCCCATCACGTCGCCGACGACCAGCGCCGTGCGGTGACCGGGGAGTTCGATGACGTCGAACCAGTCGCCGCCGACCTCCGTGGCCGCGTTGCCGGGCAGATAGCGGCAGGCGATGTCGAGGCCGGATGCCTCCGGGTCGCCCGGCGGCAGCAGGGACCGTTGCAGTATCAGGGCGCGTTCGTGCTCGCGCCGGTACAGGCGGGCGTTGTCGATGCAGACCGCGGCGCGCGCGGCCAGTTCCACGGCGAGGTCACGGTCGCGGTCGCCGAACGGTTCGCTGCCCTTGGTCCGGGAGAACTGGGCGAGGCCGACGACGGTGTCATGGGCCACCATCGGAACGGCCAGCGTGGACTGGACGAGGCCGCCCTCCTCGGCGGGCACGGTCTGCGGGCGGGCGGTGCGCAGGGCGTCCGCGCAGGGCGAGTTGAAGGGGTAGTGGTGGACCGCGCCGACCGCGACCGGCGAACCGCCGCCGAGAATCGGCGCGCCGGAGACGGCGCTGGCGAAGGCGACGCGGCGCAGTTCGGCGCTGCCGTCAGCGAGGCCCGGCGGGGTCTCGTCTCCGGCCAGCAGCCCCTGGTAGAGGTCGACGGAGGCGAGGTCGCAGAAGCCGGGGACGACGACGTCGAGGAGTTCCCGGGCGGTGGTCTCCAGGTCGAGGGAGTTCCCTATCCGGGCGCCCGCCTCGTTGAGAAGGGCGAGATTGCGTCGTGCGGCGGCGGCCTCCCGGGCCGCCTCCCGGCGGGCGGTGATGTCCGTGCCGAGCCAGGCGATGCCGAGCGGGCGACCGCTGCCGCTCTGCACGCGGTAGAGGTTGACGGACCAGTGCCGGCGTTCCTCGGAGTCCGGGACGAAGCCGGTGACGTGCATGTCCGTGATGGGCTCGCCGGTCTCCAGGACCCGGCGCAGGGTGGCCGCGATGCGCTCCGCCTCGCCCCGTGGCAGATAGTCGTGGACCCCCCGGCCGCGGTGGTCGTCGGGTGTGCCGCCGAAGATCGAGGCGATCCGCGTGTTGACGCGGCGCACCCGCAGCTCGGTGTCGATCAGGAAGAAACCGAACGGGGTTTGACCGAAAATCGCCTGCGAGGCGGCGAGGTCGGTCTCGATGCTGCGCAGGGTGCGGACGTCCACGACGATGCAGACGGCGGCCCTTTCGCCCTCGGCGGTGCGGGTGGGCATGACGTAGACCTCGGCAAGGCCCTCCTCGCCGCGCCCGCCGCCCGGTCCGTCGGGCACCCGGAAGGGGACCACACCGGTCCACTCCCGTCCGTCGAGGACTTCGGCCATCTTCCGCTGGCCGCGCTCGCGCTGGTCGGGGTCGACGAACGCCTCGATGGGGTCCATGCCCACGGCGCGTTCGGCGGGGATCCCGAAAAGCTGCTCGGCCCGCAGGCTCCACTGGTCCACGAGCCCGCCGGGGCCGATGGAGAAGGAGGCGACCTTGATGTAGTCGTAGATGGAGCCGGGCGGACTGCTCTGCCACATGGCGTCGCCGGGCGCCGCGGCAGCCGCCACGCCCCGGGCCCTCGCGGCGTCCGACGGATCCTCGGACTCCGTGGCCTTCGCTGGTATCTCGCTCACGCGAACCGTCCCCTCCAGCTCACCGCGCCCGGCACCGGTCACCGGGGGCGGCTGCCCGCAGTATCCAGCACTACGGGTCCGCACGACACGGTGTTCACGATCACAGCCTGGTCCAGGCGCTGTTCGGGCCGGGCCGTGACAACACTTCCAGTCTTCTAACCAGGGAGCACGCCGTCGAATCACGTCCCCCGGCAGCCGCCGCCGGACGGCCGTCGGGAGTGGACGCCACGGCAGCGCGTGTACATCGGTTCCATCCGGTTCCTCCCCCTTCCGCTCATCATGGCTCCGCTCCCTCATCCCGGCGGTTCACTTCGGCACCGCCAGTTCGAACCAGACCGTTTTACCGCTGTCGGCGGGCCGGGTCCCCCAACGCCGCGAGGAGTTGGCAACCAGTTGAAGGCCGCGGCCGCTCTCGTCGTCGGGTCGGGGGACGCGTTCGCGCGGCAGATCGGGGAGCGGGTCGGAGACCTCCACCCGCAGGGTGGCGCCGAGGTTCGCGGAGCGGACAAGGCGCACCCCGATGGGGCCCGTCGCATGCCGCAGGGAGTTGGTCACCAGCTCGCTCACCAGGAGCGCGGAGAGGTCGGCGAGGCTGTCGAGCCCCCAGGTGCGCAGCTGGTCGCGGACCGCGCGGCGGGCGGTGCGCACGGAGCCGGGCTGCGCCGGAAACGTCCATTCGGCGCAGTCGCCTTCGGTGTCGATCACGCCGATCACTTCCCAGGCCAGCGAACCCATCCCATGTCCGGTTTCGTGGGGTTAATAGGCACATACCCGATATCCGGGAGCCAGTACCGCCCGGACAGGCGCACTGTGGCACGAACGGCGTACAGGGTGCTCAGCGGGCGTTCGACGTCAGTCGGCCCATCACTTCGCGCACCGCGGGCACGTCCTGGTCGAGCCAGTCCACCTGCCAGACCTCGCCGGGGGCGAGCAGCCGCAGCGCGTCATGGTCCTGAAGGGGTGCGGGGGCGGCTGAGCCGGGGCGCAGCCGGACGGTCCACACCCGCAGCACATACGGGGACTTCAGCGGCCACTCCCCCGGGACACGCGCGACGACCTCGGCGTCGACGCCGAGTTCTTCACGCAGTTCGCGCACCAGGGCGTCCTCGGGCCGCTCGCCGGGTTCGACCTTGCCGCCGGGCAGTTCCCAGCGTCCGGCCAGTTCGGGGGGTGCGCTGCGGCGGGCGGCGAGCAGGCGGCCGGCGTCGAGCAGGGCGGCCGCCACCACCACGATCCGTTCGGTCATGCGCCGGAGCCTACGGGAGCGCGGTCCGGCTCAGTTGCCGGCGCCCTCTCCGAGCTGGCCGATGCGCTCGACCCAGTAGAGCTGTTTGTGCCCGCGGCCGTCGAGACTGTCGGCGATCTTCTGGGCCTCGGCGCGGGTCGCGTACCTGCCCACGCGATAGCGATTGCCGTTGTCGTCCTGCCGTATGACGAGCCAGGGCAGTAAGACCGTGCCGTCGCTCATCGCGCCCCTCCGCCGCCCGTCGCCCCGCCTTCTAAGGAAACAGCAATCCGCATATGCCCGAGCGTACGCCTAACCTTCACTCAGCGAATACGGCTTTTCACAAAGAGGTACGCAACCAGCCAGAACGCCGGGGGCGCACCGTGCCGGGTGCGCCCTGTGTGCGTCCCGCCGGGCGGGGCCGGGGCGCGCCCGGCACAGCACCGGTCACCTGCGAGGACGGCCGGATCCCAACGACCCGCCGACGCGGGCCGGTCCGAGTGGTGTGACGCCGAACACCCGGGGGGTGTGCGCTACTTCACCGGCAGGTGGTACGAAACCCGGTAGCGGTCCGCGGGGATCACCACGTCGGCCGTCTCGACCGGCCGGCCCGAGGCGTAGAAGGTGCGCTGGACGACCAGGACGACATGGCCGGGGACCCCGCCCAGCACATGCAGTTCCTCGGCGAGCCCGGGACGGGCGCCGACCTCCTCGGTGACGTTGTCGACGATGACGTCGATGGCGCGCATGCGCTCGACGACGCCCATGCCGCCGAGCGGGCCCTCCTCGGGGAGCATCACCGGCGTGCGCCCCGTGACGGCGAGGGGTTCCCAGGAGGTGGAGAGCATCATCGGCTCCCCGGCGTCCCGGAACAGGTACTTGGTGCACATCACGCGGTCGCCGGCCCGGATGCCCAGCCGCTCAGCGATGATCCCGCTCGCCTCGGTCTGCTCGCTTCTGGACTCCCAGGTGCCGCGGGCGGTGACATCGGCCTGCTCCTGCCGGAACGGCGTGGCGCCGCCGTCCGGCCGGTACCCGGAACGGGCCACGCGCCGAGGCACGGGCCGCTCGCGCACATACGTCCCCGAGCCGGACCGCCCCTCGACCAGGCCCTCGGCCATCAGCACCTTGCGCGCCTCCAGCGCGACCGTGTCCGAGACGCCGTACTCCTGGCGAATCCGGGCCTGTGAAGGGAGCCGGGTGTGCGGCGGCAGTGAACCTTCGACGATCTTCTTGCGGAGATCACCCGCGACGCGCAGATACGCCGGCTGCTCACCGAATGTCACTGACCGCTCCCATCAGGTTGTACAGACAGCAACAGCGTGGCAACCGTGGGTTGAGACGTGCAAGCAAAGGCCAGAGAATCACTCGATGTGATTACTTACGGCGCGGGAAGGCCCTGCCCAGGCATTTTTTCTCCCCGCTGCCGACGCGATCACACCTCCATGCCGGTGCCGCCCGTGCCGGCGCCACCGCCCGCCGCCGACGGCGGGGTGGTGGCCAGCCCCAGAGCCTTGCGCGCCGTGACCGACCGCTTCGGGTCAAGGAGGTCGTACCCCTTCTCGTAGTGCTCGTAGAAGGTGTCCACGTCGCCGGACCCGGCGGCCTTCGACCACTGCGCGCGGGCCGTGTCCAGATCGTCCGCCAGGGCCGCGACCGGCCCGCTCGCGCCCGTCGGCCAGTCGTGCCCGCGCAGCAGCCCGGCCTGCTCGCCCAGCGCCGTCGACACGCGCCGCGCCCACGCCCGGTGGCCCGGCAGGTCGTCCTCGACGTACTCGCTGTCGGGCGCGGCGTCGAGGGCCGCGTTCAGGACGTGCGCGGCCTTCAGGTAGGCGACCTGGTCGGCGTCGAGGACGGTCTCGTCGTTGCGCAGCGAGCCGGTCAGCGGCTCGCCCTCGACGGTGTTGCCGAACAGGCAGGTCACCGCGCGGTCGCCGATGGACCAACTCTCCGTGGTGGGCACGAGGTAGTACACGTCGACGTCGTCGGGCACGGCCCAGGCGTCCATCGCATAGCCGTCCTGGAGCCCGTAACACCGGTCGCCGGCCGTCTCGTCCAGCGACTCCTGGCCCGGGTAGGAGCCGCCCGGCAGGTCGAAGGACGCGAACACCTCGGCGTCGTGCTCCCCGTCGCAGTCGACGGTGTCGAGGTCGTAGGTCTCGCCGCGCAGCGAACCGCCCGGCGCGTTGACGCACTCGCCCTTGGACAGCGTGAAGACGACGTTGTCGCGTGCGCCCTCCTTGACCCCCTCCCAGAACGCGCCCGCCCCGCCCGTGGCGAGCATCAGCACCCACAGCCCGAGACCGACACCGGACAGCACGGAGCCGCCGATCGCCAGCCCCCTGCCGCGTTCCCCGCGCCGCTTGATCTGCCGGAGCGCGACCAGCCCCAGCACCAGACCCACGCCGGGAAGGCAGCACAGGATGCCGAGGACGAGGGAGGAGATGGCGAGCCCGTTGACGGGCGCCGGCCGGTTGTAGGGGCTGTAGCCCTGCCCCCACGCCGAGTACGGCGGCTGCCCGTACGGGGCCTGCTGATGCGGACCGTGCTGGTGGGGACCCTGCGGATACGGCCCCTGCGCGTACGGGCCGGGCCCCTGCGGGTAGGGGCCCGGCTGGTGCGGATACGGACCGGGCTGCGGGGAGTGCCCTTCGGGCTGGTGGGGGCCGGGGGGCGGGGGTATGGACACCGGTACCGTGCTCCTGGGTTCGGACGGCGGCAGCGCTGAACTGACGTACGACTTCGCGCATGGTAAGCGCGCTACGGGTGGGGGTGGAATGCGGGTCACGCGTGCGACGGTTCCCGCGGTGCACGGTCCGGCTCACGGGCCCCCGCCTCGCTTCGAGGACGAGTGGGAGAACGACGAGTGAGCGAGCTGACGCCCGAGACGGTCCGCGCGGTCAACGCGCTGACGGCGAGCTGGGCCGGGGCCTCGGCCGAGGGCACCGTGCTCTCGGCCGCCGGGGTCTGGCCCCTGCTGGCCTTTCTCGCGCACGGGGCGGGGGGCCAGGCCCGCACCGAACTGGCACGGGCCGTCGGGGTGCCCGCCGAGCGGGCGGCCGGTGCGGCACGGGACGTGCTCGCCGCGCTGGACGGCATGCCCGGCCTGGGCGCCGCCCTCGGCCTGTGGACCGGCCGCACGCTGGACCTACGGCAGGAGTGGCGGGCCGGGCTGCCCGCGGACACCCACGGGAGGCTCGACGACGACCCAAAGGCCGCGCAGCGTACCCTCGACGCCTGGGCGGCGAAGCGGAGCGACGGACTGATCGAGCGGATGCCGGTCACGCTGACGCGGGAGGCGAGGATGGTGCTCGCCACCGCCCTCACCGTGCGCACGGACTGGCCGCGCCCCTTCACGGAGCAGCCGAGCCGCCCGCAGACCGGGCCCTGGCGCGGGCGGACCCTGCTCGGGCTGCACCGCAGGGGCGTGCGGCCCGACCGGATCGGCGTGGTCAGCGCCGCCGAGGGCATGGTGACCGCGCTGAAGGTCCCCGGGGACAACGGCATCGACGTCCATCTGCTGCTCGGCGAGGAGCGGATGACGCCGGGACAGATCCTGCGGGCCGGCATCGAGGCCCTGGAGCGCACGCTGCCGGTCGTCGGGGGCGGCCAACTCCCTTATGGGCACGTGGGGCCTGGCCTGACCGTGGAACGGCAGCCGGCCGTCACCCCCGAGCCGGTCACCCTCGACGTCACCACCGTCGCCTTCGACGTGCGCGCCGACCACGATCTGCTCGCCCTGCACCAGCTGTTCGGGCTCACCGGCGCGCGGGACACCGGCCGGGGCCACTTCCCCGGGATCAGCGGCTCCCCGCTCGCCGTCGGGGCGGCCGCGCAGTCCGCGGTCGCCCGGTTCGGCGCGCTCGGCTTCCGGTCGGCGGCGGTGACGGCCGTCATGGCCGCGCCGGGCGGCGTACCGCAGTACCGCCATGAAACCACCGTCGTCCGTGCCGTCTTCGACCGGCCCTTCGCCTTCCTGGCCGTCCACCGACCCACCCGGCTGGCCCTGGTGGCCGGCTGGGTCGCGGGGGCCGTGGCCTATCCGGCGGGACCCGGCCCGGTGTGAACGCGCGGGGTGCCGCGCCTCGGTGCGGCACCCCGGCGGACGGGGAGGCGCCGCCGACCGCGGTGAACTCCGGTCGGCCGCGCGCCCGTTCGGGCCGTCCCGCTCAGGGCTCGACGACCTGGGGGATTGTCCAGCGCTGCGCGCTCAGCTGGTTGTCGCCGCAGCTCACCACGTACAGCCTGGCGTCGTCCCCGGCGTTCCTGCCGCCGAACACACTCAGGCACAGGTTGCTCGCGACATTGCGGATCCAGTAGCCCTCGGGGCGCGGATCCAGCCACCAGAGCTGGTTGTCGGCGTTCGTACCGTCGCAGTAGAACTCGCTGACCTTCGTCCCCGGGGAGACGCTGCTGTAGTACGGCAGGTCCAGGCACAGCCCGTCCTGGCGGTTCTTGACGACGAACAGGCTCGCTCCGCCGGGACCGCCGTCCGAGTCCATCACCTTCAGGTCCCAGAGCTGGTTGTCCGTGTCGGTGGGCCGGCAGATGTACTGGTTCACCGGGCCGGTCGCCTGGCCCTTCCCGAAGTTGGGGAGGTCGGCGCATTTGCCGGTCGCGACGTTCTTCAACAGCACGTTGGTCCGGTTGGAGAGCCCGTTGGCCAGTTGCCGCGCGGTGGGCGCGGTGGCCTTCTTCGTCTTCGTCTCGGTCTTCGGTTTCGGCGTGGGCTTCGCGGTGGCCGTCTCCTCGACGACGGGCGGGGGCGCGGCCTTCACCTCGACGGCCGTCGCCTTCGGCGAGGCGGACTTGGACGGGCTCGGCGAGGCCGAGGCCGAGGGCGACGGGGACTCGGCCGCGTAGTCGGCGGCCGGTTCGTCGTCGGACAGGCCGGCATCGAGCGTCGTACCGCCGACGGGCGCCGTGTTGACCGTGCGTTCGTCGTCACCGCCCAGGCCGAGCACCAGGAACGGTACGGAGATCAGCACCGCGCCCGCGATGGCGGCCGCGGCCAGCAGGGGGCCGCGCGGCCGTCCCGGCGACGACCCGGCCGCGTCCGGATCGTCTGAGCCGTCGTCGCCCCCGGCGAAGAGGACCCCGGTCCCCGCGTCGGGCTCCGGTCCGTCGGACGCCGCCGCCTGCCGCTGCTGCTGTTCCGGCTGATCCGGCCGCTGCCCCTGCCCGGCGGACGCAGGTTCCGCGGTGGCGGACGCGGAGCGCCGCCCGAAGAGCCGCCTGGGGGCGGGCGCGGGGGACTCGGGTATCGGTATCGGGGCGGCCGGATCGGGGCCGGGGTCGGGGGTGCGCGGTCCGAGGTCCGCGCCGGGGTCCGCACCCGGCGAGGGCACGGACACCGCACGGCGAACGGCGACGGAGGGCGTCGTCTCGCCGGCCGGAGGTTCGTGCTGACGTGGCATGAACACTGCTCCTTGTCGATGGGTGGGGGGCTTGCCGTGCGCTCTCGTCAGCTCTCGCCCGGCGCGCCGACGGGTCCGGCGCACCGGTCGGGCCAGTCGCCCGGGCCGGGGGCCGTACGGTCGGTCAGGGCGTGATCGAGCCGCGCGAGCGCGGTGTCGTCGGCGTCCTCCGGAACGGGGGACACCGCCTGGGTGTCGGGCAGTTGACGCAGCAGCACCAGACGGGTCGCGGCGCCGGTCCGTACGTCGAGCACCTTGAAGGCGGTGCCCGGAGCGAACACGACCTCGTCGCCGCCGTCCAGCAACTGCCGGACCCGGCGGCCGGTGATCGACCAGATCGCGAAGCCCACGCCCGCGATCCGGTCCTTGCCGGCCGGGTCGAGCGGCAGCCCGCTGAGCGGCGCGGGGTCGCGCAGCACGTCACCGGGCCGCAGTCCGCCGGGGCCGGGCGCGTCGGTACCGCCGCGCAGCACGGCCCCGCGGTACGACGGCAGCCGCCCGAGCCCGGACGCCAGACACCCGGCGTAGGGCAGCAGGCGCTGCTCGCCGGCCCGCAGGGAACGTGTCAACTCCGCGTGCCCGAGGGGTTCTTCGCCGTTGTGGAGGTACATGCGCAGCGCGATCAGGTCGGTCCTGGCCGCCTCCTGTTCCTCGCCCCGCAGCGCGGGCATGCCGGCCAGCGCCCGGTTCACGGCGGCGCTGTGCCGCTCCCACACCGGCTCCGCGAGCCTGCGGAAGGAGTCCCGCTCCGGGGTGGTGCTGCGGTGCCTCGGCGGCACGGGTACGGCGGGCAGCGGCCGACCGCCACCGGTCCCGGCCGGGGGCGGGACGGCGGGTGCGGGAGCGGGGGCAGGAGCGGCACCGGCGGCGTCCGGCTCGCGCGGGGCCTCGGTGTGGGGTGTCTCGGTACGGGGTTTCTCGGTACGGGGTGTCTCCGCTGTCCGTGGTGTCTCCGTGCTGCGGGCTTCGGTGCGGAGGGTCTCCGCTGCCAGCGGTGGCTGCGTACGGGGGTCTTCGGTGCGGGAGGCTTCCGTGCGGGGGGCTTCCGTGCGGGGGGTCTCCGCGTGCGGGGCCACGGTCGTCTCGGAAGGGGACGGCGGCCGGGGCACCGCACCGCCGGCGGTCGGTACGGGACGCGCGGGGGCGATGGGAGCGGCGGGCGCGCCGACGGTCACCGGATCCGGGCGGGGCGTCCGCACCGCGGGCACCGGCGCGGACGCCGGCTCGACGACCAGGGGAGTCGAGACCACCGCCTTGGAGGACGGCGCAGAGGGCGCCTCGGAGGACGGCCCGGCAGGCGCCTCGGAAGACGGCCCGGCAGGCGCCCCGGAGAACGGCCCGGGGGGCGGCTCGGAGGACGGTTCCGCTACGGGTTCCGTGCGTGGTGCCGTGACCGGCCCGGACACCGGCGTGGCGACGGGAACGGCGACCGGCTCGGGCTCCGGCTCCGGGGCGGGCCCGGCGGGTGACAACGTTGGCCCCGAGGGTCCGCCGACCGGATCGCCCCCGGACACGGTGGCCGGGCGACCGGGGGCCGTCGGGCCGGTCGCGGATCCGCCGGTCGCGGTGACGGGCACCCGGCTCGGCTTCGGCGGCTTCAGCGGCTGGGAAGGACCGTCCGGAACGGGCGCAGCCACGGCAACCGCCTTGGCGCCACCCGAAACTGACGTCCCCTCACCAGCTGCCGCGGTGTCCTCAGCCGCACCGGCCACCGGCAACGGCAGTGGTACGGGCCGCGAACCCGCCCCCCGCACAGGGCCGTTCACAGGGCCGAGTCCAGGACTGTTCACCGAGCCGTTCCGCGGGCTTCCCGCCGGGCCGCCCACGCGCGCCGCGGGCCCGTCGCGTCGTACCGCAGGCGCGGTGCGTGGCGCCGGGGCGAAGCGGATGACGCGCAGGGCGTGCTCCGCCGCCAGGACGCGCAGGGCGCGACCGCCGTCGGGCGCGGCGGCGTGCACGTCGAGGGTGGTACGGGCGCGCAGGTCGGGGGCGAGACGGCCGAGGAAGCGGGACAGCACGGGCCAGAGGGAGGCGTCGAGCCGGTCCCCGGCCCGGCCGACCTCGATGACCGGGCCCTCGACGCTCACCTGCCGGGCGCTCCTCAGCGGCGGAGTGCCGTCGCGGGGCCCCACCCACAGCCCGGCCCGGGTGACCACGGCCTGCCAGGCGTCGGAGAGGCCGATCACGCCGTCCGCGGAGCCCGTGAGGTCCGGCACCGGCGAGGACCAGCGCAGCAGCCGGGGCGCGGGGGCGGGTCGCGGGGCGGGCGCGGGTCCGGCGTCCGGTCCGGGCGCCGGCTCCGGGGCCGTCTGTCGCGCGGGCAGGCACATCACCGCGTCCACGAACGGCAGCCAGCGCGGGTCCCCGTCCGGGCCGACCAGCACGGACCGTACCCGGTAGGTGCCCAGCGGGCCGTCGGCGGCGAAGAGCGGAAGACCGGTGGTGACCTCGACCTCCGCGTCCAGCAGGGCGGCCACCGACTGGCCGAGCGGCAGCAGGTCCCGCCGCCCTCCGGGGACGAGCCGGACACCGGGGCGCACGGCGGCCGGCAGCGCGCCGAGGAGTTCGGCGACATCGGTCGCGACGACGTCCTCGCCCCAGGGCACGCCGACCACCACGGCGAGGCGCCTCGGGTCCACCGGTATGGCGTGGAACAGGTCGCCCGGCCGGGGCGCGCCGGCCTCGGCCGGACGGATCAGCAGGCCCGCCGGGATCTGGTCGACCACGCAGCCGTCCGCCGTACGGGCCGGCGTGCGGCGCACCGCGGCCTGCCAGTCGGGCGCCGGGGTGCGCGGCCCGAGCGGTTCGGGTTCACGCCCCGCGGCGAACCGCCACCAGCCGCCGTCACCGGGCGGTACGAACACCGAGCCGCCGGGCACCACGAGGACCGGTCCGTCGGGGGCCTCGACCGTCAGGTCCCAGGTGTCGGCGATCCGGCGGGCCAGGGCGGGCCGGTCCGTGCGGTCGTGTCCTGCGCCGGACATCACCAGCCGCACCGACCGGGTGCCGGTGTCCCGCAGGGAGTCGAGCGACTCGCTCAGCCGGGGCCAGAGCGCCGCCGCCGCGTCGCCCTCGGCGACGGCGGCGATCGTGACGGTGCCGTCGTCCGCGGCGCGCAACGCGCGGGCGAGGTCGGCGACGTCGGCCGGGAGCAGGGTGTCGTCCGTGGGCAGGCGGAGCAGGAGCAGGCCGTCATGGTCCTCGACCAGTACCCGCGGCTCCGCTCCGGGCCCAGGACCCGGTGCGGCGGCGGACCGTTCGCGCTCGGCGCGGGAGGCCGCGCCGGCGGCACGGCGGCGGGCCGGACGGCCGTTCCAGCGGCTCATCCGGCGTCCTCCCCCGGCGTGCTCGCGTCACACACCCGTACGCCTCTCCCCACCACACATGCCCTACGTTGCAGTTCCACCGGTCACACGCCCGTTCCACGTACTCACGAAGCCCTCAATTCACTCAACTAACTCTGGACCAACACTGGTTGCTGGTGAAGCTCGACATCGGTGAACGTCGGGCGACATGGGATCACCGGGTCCGTGCCGACATCTGCGCGATGTCCCCGCCACCGGTCTCGACCCCACCACCGGCATCGGCCTCAGCCCCGGCGCCGGTCCCGTGCGCGATCGTCTCCGCCAGCGGTCCGGGTTCCAGTACGGCGCCCGCGGGGCTGGACGGGTTGACGTACAGCCTGTGCCCGGACGGGAGTTGGGGCAGCAGGTCGGTCATGGTCCGGCGGGCGAAGGCGAAGCCGCCGACGAGGTCGAGGTGGACGGTGGAGGTGAAGACGGGGACCACGGGGGTGCCGTCCGCCGCCGTCGCGGTCACCGGCGAGCCGTCCGGCAGGGTGAGCACCGCGAGGTCCGCGGCGGCCAGGGCGTGGGCGACGTCCTCGGGCGGTCCGTAACCGGTGACGGCGCGTTGGAGGGCGGCGTCGACGGCGTCGGTGGGCTCGGGCCAGCCCAGGGTCTCCGGTGAGGGCCGGTAGGCGTCGTTGTCCTGCCACTCCTCGATCTCCCCGCCGGTGCCGGAACGCCACCGGCCGGCCACGGCGAAGTCGGGCGGCACGCCCTCACCGCGCCAGCCCGGATCGACCGCGCTGATCCAGTGGTCCGGGGCGCGCCGGGCGGCCTCCACGACCTCCTCGGGCGGCTCGGGCGGGGCGTCCCGGAAGGTCGTGCCGGTGTCGTGCGCTGCGGTCGCTGCGGTCGCGGCGGTCGCGGCGGTCGGCGCGGTCGTGGGCTGAGAGGGCATGAAGTCGTCCAGGTGGTGGGGAGGTGGCCAGGTGATCACGGTCGGTCCAGCAGTGGCTCGCCCGCCGGGGACGGGTCGAAGTGCCGTACGGAGCCGTCCGGTTCGGTGAGGGTGATGCGGATGCCGAGATCGGCCGCGGCCAGGGCGGCGGCGATCTCCGTGACGGCGGCGCCGGCGTCGGCCCGCCGCCGCAGCAGGCGGTACCGCTGGGCGAGGGAGAGGGTGACCTCCTGTGACGTCAGCCCTCCCGCGAGGGTGGCGTACCCGAGCTGATCATCTGTCAGTTCTACGCCGACGGCCTTCAGTTCGTCGACGGTCAGGGTGGGGTGGGCCCCGGCCCAGTCGGCGGCGGCGAGGCGCGGGACATGGTGCGCCGCGTCGGGTGCGGCGAGCCGGGACTCGACCCAGCGGTGCAGCGGGCCGGCGGGGTCCGGCCCCGAGAGCGCCGCGCCCAGGCCCGGTCGGCCGAGGCGCCCCGGCGCCTGGGTGCGCAGCGCGCCCGCCAGTGCTCCCGGCAACCAGTCGCCGCCCCGGACCGGTACGGCGGCGGTCACCGCGAGCGTGCGCGCCGGGTCGGGTGAGGGCGCCTCCGGGGAGGCCGGCGCGTCACCGGCCGGCGTGGCACCCGGCACGGGGGACGACGTGGCGCGGACGACCGGGGCGGGGTGCGGGTCCGTGCGGGAAGGCTTGTCCGGACCGGAATCGGACGTCGCACCGTCCCGGACGGACAGCTCGTCCGGATCCCCGTCGGACAGATCCGCGTCCGACAGATCCGTATCGGACCAATCCGCATCGGACAGGTCCGTGTCGAACACGTCGTCGTCCCGGTCGGACCAGTCGTCGGAACTCGTGTCGGTGTCCGGGCCGGCCACCGCTTCCGGTGGCGGGGGCGGGGCGGCGGCGTTGAGAGGGGTGAACCCGGCCGCCGGGGTGTCGGCGGTGATGACGATCGGCGGCCGGCCGGCCGGCGGTGAGAACCGGGTGAGTTGCCGCGCCTGCCATGCGTCGCCGGGCCTGGTGACGGCCCAGTCGGCGGCGGAGCTTCCGCCCACGGAGAACGGCCCGGTGTTCCCGGCCCGGCCCAGGCCCGCCATGCCCGTCGACGTCCAGACGGGCCGGGCCGTGACCCAGGAGACCTCGTGCCGCAGCGGAAGCGGGGCGCCGGGCTGGGGCGCCGCGGCACCGGCCGGCACGCCGGCCAGCACGATGTCGGTGGTCAGCAGGTCACGGCCGATGAGATCGGGATCGCGGGCGATGAGTTCGGCGACCTCCGCGTCCGGCACGGCGAGCCGGCCGCCGGGCAGGGTGAGCCAGGTCCGGCCGGAGCCGGCACCGCCCACCGAGACGACGTACGCGGGATCCTTGCCCTGGGCGAGCCACGGCGACGGGTCCTCGCCCGTGCGGCGCAGCCCGCCGCCGGGCCCCGGCGCCACGGTGCCGAGCACGGACGCGTCCAGGTGCGCGCCCGTCGGCAGCGGTTGCGCCCAGTTGCGGCCGGACGGCCGGCCTGCGGCGTCGCGCATCCCGGTCTGTGCGGCGAAGGCTCCCAGTTCCTCAAGGTGGAACGCGGCCAGCGCGACCAGGTTGTGCGGGTTGCGTCCGGCGGCGATCGCCCTGGTGGCCAGCCAGCCGAGCTCGGCGCGTTTCGCGGGGTCGGGCGCGTTCAGGTGCAGCACCGTGGCGGCGGTGGCGCCCACGTCGGTCACCCCGCTGAGCCATTCCAAGGAGCGCACCTGGGCCCAGAACAGGCGTGAGGTCTCCCGTTCGCCGACCGTGGCCGACGGGTCGAGGCGCAGCACCCTGGCGGCCGTCGCCGCGGGGTTCTTGAAGGAGCGTGTCTGCTGGGCGATCCCGGCGAGGTGCGGCACCCGGACGAAGTCGGTCAGCGCGGTGCCCTGGGGCGCGGCCGCCGCCCGCGTGAGCAGAGCGCGGTAGGCGGCGGCGTCCACCGGGCCCGGGCCGCCGCCGTGGTCGCGCCGGTCGGCGAGGGCCGCCCGCTGGAACAGGTCCATGGTGAAGGGCCCCGTCCCGGCGAGCTTGGGGTCCCGGAGCCTCATCGCCTCCAGCGCGCCGATGCCCCGGAGCAGATCGTCGTAGGAGGGGTCGCCGTCGATGCCCGGGCCGAGGGCCAGCCGGAGCGCTCGCACCAGCCGCAGGGTCCGGTCCAGGACCTCCCTCGGCACCGGCCCGGCGCCGGTGTGCAGACCCGCGGTGCGAGCGCGGTCGGCCAGTTCCGCGTCCAGTGGCTCGGGCCAGAACTCCAGGATCCGGCCGTACCGCCCTTGCGCATCGGTGTACACCCCCTTCCAGAAGCCCGGGTTCGGGCCGGGCGACTCCTGGTGACCGGTGGCGCGGTCCGTGGCCCGTACCCGTTTCCGCGTACCGTTCGCCACGATCTGGGCGACCGGGAGGTCCGCGAGCGGATCGGCGGTCGGCGGCAGGGACACGGCCACGTTCCCGGCCGTGTTCGCGCTCCCGCCGTCGGCGCTTCGACCGCTCCAGCACGCCTCCAGGTAGATCCAGTCCTGGTCGCGGAGCCGGCGCACGCTCGGCCGTCGCTTCAGCCAGCCCGTGAAGCCCTCGCCCGACGCGCGGTAGGTCCTGCCGTCCTCCTGCGGTACGGAGACGCTGTCCGGCAGGCCGTGCAGGATGAGGTGGTACACCCGCTCACCGGGGCGCGCGCCGGCGTTCAGCGGAAGGTCCGGGGTGCTGGCGAACGAGCCCGGGTGCACCTGCCGATAGGACGTGATCTTGTGGAGGTTGCGGTACAGGTGCTCCCGTGTCCCGGCCAGTTCGGCCGGTCTGAAGAGCGCCCGGCCGAGCTGCGGGTGCCCGTCCTCGTCGGCGACGAGGGTGAAGCTGACCATCCGCCGTTCCCACTCGGGGACGTGCGTGCGGTCCTCCGGCACCACCTCGCCGGGGCCGCTGCGGATCCACTCGCCGCGTGGCACGCCCGGTTTCTTCTCCAGGGTGAGCGTGGCGGGCGTTCCGTCGTCCTTCGTGTTCAGGGCGGGCGTACCGCTGGTGGACCACACCTCGCGGCCCAGCCGGTCGGCGAGCGCGCGCGGCAGCTCCAGCTCCCCCGCTCCGCCACGCGGGACGACCAGCACCACGGGAACGTCCTTGGGCAGCCCCGCAAGCACCGGGTCCATGGCGAGCAGTTCGAGGAACACGTCCTGCCCGACCGTGACCTCGGTGCCGTCGCGCAGCGCCACGGTGACCGCCTCGGAATTGCCGCCCGCCAGGACGACGAACGGCCGTGGCCGCCCCGGCGCCGGCCGCCACGGTGCCGGCCGGGGATCGGTCTGCTCGAACGTTCCGTCGTCGTGCTCGACGAGCACCGCCGTGGTGTCCAGGTTCAGGTCCAGGCGCTCGCCGGTGCCCGGAGGGTCGATCCAGTTGCGTCCGTACGGGGTGCCGTCGGAGCCGGTGAGCGCGGTCGCCGGGGACTGGCCGCCCCGCAGGGCGAGACCGAACGCGGTCAGCGCCGCCAGGCCGCGGGCCTGTGCCACGGCCGGGTCGAGGGCGATCCGGAACAGGTCCCCGTGGTGCGCGTCGGTGACCGGCGTTCCCGGGTCGAGGAGCAGCACCTCGCGGGCCACGGCGTCCACGTCGAGCGGCCCCTCGCGCACCGCGGGGTCCTGTGCGGACTGCCGCAGCCGGTCCAACCGCCCGACGGCGTCGTGCAGTTGCGGATACAGCCGGTTACGGGTGATACCGCCGCCGAAGATCCGGACGAGTGCCTGGTGGTACAGGGCGTCCGGGGAAGGCGTCGCGGGCGGGGCCGACTCCTCGGGTTCGGGCGTGTCCAGATCCATGTCCGCCGAGCCGAGGGAACCGGCCGGGGAGTCCTGATCGGCGGGCGCGGAGGTCAGGGTCCGGGGGCCGGCGGTGGTGCCGTTGGACGTGGTGACCGGTGCCTGGGCCGTGACCGGGGCCGGGGCCTGAGCCGTGGCGGGGGCAGGGACCGTGACCGGAGCCGGGCCCGGCAGCGGCCGGGGGCGGTGGAGGGTCCAGTTCCTGTCGTTGTAGGGCGGCGGCACGGTGAGTTCGAGGGACGTCGTGTTCTTGGTGGCGTCGTGACGCAGTTCCAGCGGGCGCGGTGTCGCGATGACGGGACGGTTGGCGGAGCGCCGGTCCGTGAATACGCCGACGAGTTTCCCGGTGTCCGGTCCGAGACCCACGGGGACGACGCGCACCTCGCTGGCAAACGGCATCTGCCTCATCACCCGGTCATGGCGGACCAGTTCGGCGATTTCCGCATAGGGAACGGACCGGGTCGTCCCGTCGGGCCATGCCATGGCGACCGTGTCCGGTTCGGCACCCGGGCTGAGGACCACGACGTACGGGTCGCCGCGATCAGTTCCCTCGGCCCACGGCGTCGGATGCTCCGACGACGCACGTCCCCCGGTCGGATCCACCACGGTGTACCGCTCGGTCTCCAACCGGCCGGTGACCGCACGCGGTGACCAGTTCCGCCCGACGGCATCACCACCCGTGGACGAGACAATGCTGCCGTCGTCCAACGCACCATGCTGCTGCAGGTCGAAAGCGGCGAGCGCGACCGGACTGTGGACGTCACGGCCGATCGCCGCCGCCCCGGCAGCCGTCCACAACAACGCGTCCCGATGCGCCGGATCACGGGGGTCCTGCCCCGCCGACAGGTGCAACACCCGCCGTGTGAGGGCATCCGCGTCGGGATGGTTGTCCACCGCCTCGACGGCCTTCACCACGGCCCACAACAACGCCCGGCCATCAGCCGGCGTGAGCTTCTTCCCCGCCGGTATGCCCAACGCCCGGCGGGCCCGCCCCTCCAGACCGCCCGCCGTCCGCAGCACCTCCCGGGCCCGGTCCACGGCCGGCAACGAGACGAACCCCGACAACCCCATCCGACCGTCGGCGTCCAGAGCGGCACGCGCCGCCCGGAGTGTGGCCCGTACATCAGCCGGACGCAGGGACGGGGGCACAGGGCTTCCGGCTTTGGGCGGCTGTCCGGTGTGCGCCCAGGTCGCCCGCTCCAGCAGATCAAGCGTGAACACGCCCCCGACCGGCTGCGTATTCTGCCGCCGCATGACCTCCAGCGCGCCCAGCCCGCCCAGCAGTTCCCGGTAGTCGTTCCGGTCGTCCTCCACCGACACCCCGAAGATCCGACGCATCGCGCGCACCAGCCGCAAGGCGGCATCCCGTCGCTCTTCCGCACCGATCGCCGGATCATCGATACCCGCCATCCGCGCGACAGCGTCCAGACCGGCCGCGTCCGGCTCCGGCCGCACCTCCGTCCAATCGGCCTCGGTCCCCAGGGAGGATGTGTACACCCCGTGTCTGGTTCCCCCGCCGTGGGGCTGCGTCACGTGGATCCGGGTCGGGGCGAAGACGGTGCGCTGGTGGTCGTTGGCGATGTCCTGGGCGACGGACGTGACCGCGAGGGGATCGCTGACGAAGGGGTTGGGGCCGTCGGCGTCGGGCAGTTCCTCGCTCGCGAGGCTGTCCCCCCAGCACGAGATGAGCACGATCGGAACGTCCGGGGCGAGTCTGCGCAGGCTGGGCCGACGGCGGACGTAACGGCCGGTCGAAGAGCCCGGCATGGTTCTGGGCCGGGTGCCGGCACCGACCACTCGGGTTCGCCCGGGGTTTCCGTGCACCCACAGGAAGTAGGGCTTGCGCCCCTTCCACGGCACCGGACGCGGGCCGCCGACTGGCTCGTTGGTGGTGGGGTCGATGGCGTACCACTCCGTCGCCGTCATCGCGGCGGAGATGTGCGGTTCACGCGCCCAGTGGTCACGGGCGTCCATCAGCATCCGGCCGGTCGAACGGCCGTCGAGGGGCAAGGTGACGCTCTTGATCTCGTCGGCGTGGACTGTGGTTCCGTCCGTCAGGGGCAGCTCCGCCGACACGTCCGACCGGTCGTCCTCGGCCCAGTCGTCCGGTTCGCTCGCGATCCAGGTGCCCAACGGGTGCAGGATCACACGTTCGTCGTCCACGTCGATACGGCGGCGGGAGGTCTGCGGATCCTCGCTCAGCCGCACGCGACCGCTGTGGGCCCAGACCGTCCGCCGGGTACGGAACGAGGCCAGACGGGGCAGGTCCAGGCCCATGTCAGCGGCCCTCGGCGAGACCAGCACCACCGGAACGTCGCGATCCTGGCCCGCCAGGACCGGATCCATGGTGAGGAGTTCGGCGAACACCTCCCGGGAGGTCCGCCACCGCCTGCCGTCGGGCAGCCTCAGACTGACTGTCTCGTGGTCGCCATGGGCGGCGACCACGTACGGGGCGGGCGCGCCGGCCTTCGCCCAAGGTCCGGGGCTGGTAACGCTGTTGCGCCCGGTCAACGGCACCACGTGATACGTGGCGGTGTCGACCTCCGTACCGGCCTCGTACGTCCAGTCGCGGCCCCGAGGCGTGCCGTTCTCGGTGAGCAGGGTGTCGTCCTCGAACAAGCCCTGCCTGTTCAGATGGAAGGCGGCCAGGGCCGCTGGACTGGAGTCCCGCCCGGCGGTCATCGCGGCCGCCACCAGGTCGTACAGGTCACGCAGCTTTTCCGGCCCGCTGCGAGCGGCCGTGCCGGCGGGGGAGCTCAGCGCAAGGTCCGCGACGTCGTCGAGACTCAGTGACGACACCGTGGACTCGAAGAAATCGAGTCGCGGGTAGAGCTGCTGCAGTCTGTCGAGCACAGGTGTCAGCGGCGACCGCTCGACGTCGATGACCACCCGGCGCCGCTCGACCGGCCCGCCCACCGCATCGGTCATACCGCTCACCGGGGTCGTACGCCCCCCGCTGCGCACGGCGATCGGGAAGTCGTCGACCCCGACCGCCCTGCCCAGGCGGTCCCACACCGCCTCCGATGCCGGTTCCGACGCGGCCAGTTCACGGCGGATCGCGGTACGCAGCGCGTCGGCCACGGCCTGCGCCCGGCGCTGTCCGGTGCGCTCCGCCTGTCGCACGGCGCTGGAACCGATGGTGAACCGGGGGCCGTTGCCGTAGCCGGTGATGGTGATCTCGGGGACGCTCAGCCCGGCGCTCAGTTCGCGCAGCCCCTGGGACACGATCTCCTTGGCCAGTTCACCGATCTGCTCAAGCCCATCAGCGTCGAGGCTCTTGTCGCGCTCGGCGAAGTCGATGTGCGGCCGGGGCCGTGCCCGGACCGGCACGGCGGCGGCCACCGAGAGCGCGGCGGCGGGGTGCGGGGGGCGCTTCTCACCGGATGTCCGCACATCCGCGGCCGGTGTGGAACTCGCCAGAACCCGAGAGCCGACGTCAGGCGCGAGCGCGGGCGAGGCGGCCGACGTGAGCACGGACGCGGATGCGGGAGCGGACGACGCGGGCCCGGCCCCGGGGGCGGGAGCGGGCGACGCGGGCCCGGCCCCGGGGGCGGGAGCGGGCGACGCGGAGACGGACGCCGAGGCTGGATCGGGCGACGCGGGCACGTGCTCCGGAGCTGGAGAAGGCGACTCGGACACAGGTGCCGGGGCCGGAGCGGGCGGCTCGGACACGGGCTCCGGGACGGGAGCGGGCGACGTGGGCACGGGCGACGCGGGCGCCGGGGGCGGCGTCGGGGCCGTCCGTGGGGCGGCGGGGGTGTCGAGCCGTTTCGGGGGGCGCAGGCCCAGGTCGCCGCGGAGCCGGTCGGCGAGCGCCCTCGCCTCGCTCCGCGACCCGCCCGTCACCAGCAGGTCCGCCACCTGCCGTACGGCATCCCGGACCTGGTCCCCGGCGAACCGGGGGTCGGCGAGCGCGGACTCCCGTTCCACCCGGGTGATCAGGCCGAGGGCCCGGTACCAGTTCCGCCGGATGTCCCCCCGGTCGGCTCCCGGGTCGGCGTCGAGCGCGGCGTCCGCGAACCGGGCGTACGTCTCGTTCCACAGCCGCAGCATCGCGCGCGCGGCGACGGCGCGGATCGGCTGCGGCCAGTGACCGGTGCCGGTCATCAGCTCGCGGACCTGGTCCACGGGGTCGTCGGCGTCGTAGATGCCTTCGGGGTCGTGGATGCCGAGCCCGGAGCGATCGGCCGGAAGGTCGCCGTCCGTCACCTGCCGGGCGATCCACCGGCGGTGCGCCTCGTCGAGGTCGACGACCGGAACATCGAGCGCGGCCGGGTCCAGGCCCAGCCCCCTGTCCACCGACGGCCCGGTCGACGGCACCGTCGTCTTCGTCATCGCCGTCATCACCGGCGTCTCGTGCGCCGTCGTCCCCGGTGCCGTCAGCGTCGTCGTCACTGTCGTACCGGGCGTCTTCCGTGTCGTCAGCGTCGGCGTCACCGTCGTCTCGTGCGCCGTCGTCCCCGGCGTCGGCGTGGGGGGTGCGGGGGGTGGTGAAGTGGTCGTGTGGTCGGTGGCGGCCGTCGCGGGGCCGATGGGGCGCGGCAGGGCCGACAGGTAGGAGTCGCCCCTGCGGTACACGGTCGCCTCGCCGAGCGGCCCGGTCGCGTGCGGCCCCGCGCCGGAGTACCGCCGCGCCGAGCCGTCCTCCTGGACCACCGTCAGGTTCACGCCGAGCGTGCGCGCTGTCAGGGACGCGGCGAGGTCGGCCGTGGCGTCGTCCCAGCGGCGGGCCCGCTGCACATGGAGCCGGACCAGGCTCCGCCGTTGGAAGGGGGTGAGCCCGTCGCGTACGGCGTCGGTCAGGCGTCCCCCGCCCGCCTGGATGGCGGCGCGCAGGGCCGCGTCGCGTGAGAAGCCCCGGCCGATCCTGGTGTCCAACTCTCGCGTGTGGAACACCGCGTCCGGGTCGAGGGCCGGATCGTCGGGCATGTACCGGCTCCGGGCCACCCGGGCGGCCAGCTCGGCAAGCGGCGTGGGCCGGCCGCCGAGGGCGTGGGCGACGGCGGCGAAGAAGCCGTTGCCGTCCACCTCCGGCCGGTGCAGGTCGTAGACGCGGAGGCGGCCGTCGGGTTCGGTGGCGGTCAGGACGCGGTGGTCGGAGGCGGCGTCGAAGCGTACGCCGGGCCCCGCCGGGTCCGGCTGCCAGGGCGGCCGTGCGTGGGCCGGGCGGCCCGGCCGGGCGGCACCGCGGTCCTCGGTCTCGCCCTTCGTGCCGTCGTCCTTCTTGGGCTCGCTCTTCTTGGGCTCGTCCTTCTTCGACTCGTCCTTCTTGGGTTCCGGGGGCTTGCTCTCGCCGGCGGCCGGCGGCGGGGTGAAGGTGACCGCGTCCGGTTCGGGAGTGGTGCCGAGGTGCCGCCGGCCCTCCTCGGTGCTGTGGAGCTGGTGGTAGCGGGTCAGCCGGTCGGCGTCCTCGCGTACCTGGGCGTACGTGTCGGCCAGTGCCTCCGCGGCGGTGCGGGCCCGCTGCAACAGGTCGGAGAACGTGTCCAGTTGATTCCGCGCCTCGTCCCGGGTGCGCCGGGCGGCGGCCACCTCGTCCGCCGCCGCCCGCCGCAGGTCCGCCAGCCGTTGCCCGGCCCGTGCCAGCTGCTCTTCCTGTAGTGCGGCCCAGCCGTCGTGCGCGGGTTCCGCGGACTCGGTCTCGTCCTGGACGCGCCGCAGTGCCTCGCGGGCCGCGACGATCTGCGGCAGTGTCTCGGGGTCGCGGGCGGTGAGCCCGGCCAGGTCACGCTCCGCCTGTTCCAGCGCCGCCTCCAGCCGCGCCCCCTCGCCGCGGCGCAGGTCCCAGTACTTCTTGTCGGCGGCCGTCCACGCCTTGTCCGCCTTGGTGACCGCGTCCCACGCCTTGGCCACCTTCGGCGGGAAGCGGGTGTCGTCGATGAGGCCGAGGTCGCGGGCGATGTCCTCGCGCACCCAGGCCAGCACGGCGGTGTCGGTCTGCATCGCCTGCGGCACGCGGGAGGTGTCGCCGAACGGGCTCCGCAGCAGCCGTACCGCCCCGCTGTCCTTGACGTGGTGGCGGACGGCGGCCACGCTCAGCCAGGTGGTGGGGATGGCGAACAGGAACGAACGCGTCGTGTTCGGCTTGACGTTCACCGAGGCCAGCCGGTCACCACTGGTGGTGAAGGCGTCGGAGTCGGTGGAGGAGTCACCGGGTCCGGACGCGCCCATCTGGTTGGATCCGGTGTTCTGTGTGGAGGTGACGGGGCCGCCGCCCAGCGAGGACTCGGTGGTGCCGACGCGGGTGGCGGACATACCGCCGGCCTGCGTGTCCCGTTTGGGCGCCTCGTGCTTCATCCCGTCGGTGACGGCGAGCAGTTGGGCCCCGCCGAAGTCGGGTTTGGAGTACAGCGTCAGGTCGCCGTCCGCGCCGCCGAAGAAGCCCCGGTCGGTCAGGCCCGGCACCTGGTAGCCCTGCGGGGTCAGGGTGCGGTCGTAGAAGGCGGTCAGCGCCCCGTTGCCGGTGCCGTCCTCCAGGTTCTGCGCGGAGCCGGTGCCGGCCCGGGTCAGCGGGGTGTCCAACGCCTTGGCGAGCAGCTGCTCACCCGGCCGGCCGGTGCGCGGCACGTGCAGGGACGGGTCGTACGCGGCCGCCAGCGCCAGGGTGTTGGCGTCGTGCAGCTGGTCCAGGCCGATGATGCGGCGGACCTTGAACCCGTCCTCGGGCAGGGTGAACGGTTTCGTGCCGCCGTCGCCCGGATGCGGTACGTCGTGCCAGCCGCCCGCGCCCATGGCGCGCGGCAGGTCCACCTTGCGGGGAGCGCCGGGCGGGGCGAGGGTCGGCGGGGCGAGCGGGTCGGGCCGCGGCGCACCGCCTTCGGCCGGGGCGAGCGGGTCGGGGCGCATCAGGCTGAGGGGGTAGTGCTCGACGAGGTCTCCGACGTCGCCCTCGGAGACGACGGACAGCCGGCGCCGGCCCGTGACCTTGCGCGCCCATCGCCCGGCCCGCTCCGTGAAGCCCCCGGTGGTGGCCGCGGGACCGGCGTCGGGGGTGCCGTGCGCGTCCCCGGTGTCCGTGACCTCCAGGCTCAGCCGGAGCCGGTAGCGGGTGACGTACTCGCCGTGTGCCTGGGTGGTCGTCGCCGTGGCGATGCGGACACTGCCCTCGGAACGGCTCTGGCCCACGTTCTGCTGGGTGGAGCCGACCTCGGAGTACGTGGGACCCGCCGCCCGCACCGTGTCGTTGCCGGTGTGCACACCCTCGGTGACGACGGTGCCGACGCTGGCGCCCGAGGCCCGGTCACGGCCCTCCTGCACGGTCTCCACCGCCTGCCGGTGCTCCTCCAGCTCCACGCTGTGGCCGAGGCCCCCGAATCCCGGCCCGGCACCGTCGGCGTCGGCCCGGGTGCGCGGCACCCGGACCGGGATCAGTTCCGCGCGGGCCCTGGCCTGCCGCCCGCCGACCCAGAACTGCACGCTCTTTGAGCCCCAGCGGCCGATACCGGCGGTGACCGAGGCACCGGCACCGACCATCTCCTTGCCGAGCGCCCGCACCACCCGGTCCGACATCAGCCGCAGGACGGCGTCCCGGTCCGCCTTGGACCAGCCGAGCGGGCGCAGCTGCCGGTCGAAGTCGAGCAGCACGGACGCCGCGTTGAGTGAGTTCACCGGGAAGCCCCCGAAGGGGTTGTCCAGCAGCCACGGCTGCGGTGACCAGGAGCGGCCGGTGTAGAGCGGCACGCCGCCGTGGCGGTCGCCGCTCCAGCGGTCGGTGAGCAGGCCGAGCCGGTAGGCGGACTTCTCCGGGATGTGTCCGGTCCAGCCGTCGTCGACCCGCAGCCGCCGCCCGGCGGCCCCGGCCAGCCGGCGCGGTACCCAGCGCCGGCCGAGCGCCTTCTGGCCGACCGTGGAGGAGGCGGCCGCGATCTCGTGCTGGACGTCACCGCTCACCAGGACCTGGCGGTTGAAGTCCTTGCGGTTGATCTCGGCGACGGCGGACCGCGACACGGTGAGCACCCGGGAGCGGTCGAGCCGGTACGGGCTGACGGCGACACCGTAGGTGCCGGTCACTCCGGGCCCGGTGTGGTGGGAGTGCAGATAGCCGAGCTGGCCGCCGAAGAACAGGGTGCTGACGCGGGCGTTGCGGCCGGCGACCGGGGTGATGCCGCCGATCGTGGTCTCGGTGTCCACCGGGACGGGACCGGTCAGCGCGGTGAGCGTGTCGGGCACGATGGTCGTGCGGTGCGCGAGGACCGAGGAGCGGTTCAGGTACGGCGCCTTGTCCCACAGCCCGGACACCCGCCAGGCGAGCGGGCCGGAGGTCTGGTCGAAGTTGGCGGTGAGGTACTGGCTCTGGAAGGCCCGCAGCGCGGCGTCGTGCGAGGGGGCGCCCTCCTGCGACAGCAGCCACGAAGCGTCGGACGCCTCCTCCAGCGTCTCCTGGGCGGCCTGGGCGAGCCCGGGGTGGGAGGTGACGGCCAGGGTGAGGAAGGGGTGCCTCTGGTGCTTCTGGGGGCGGCGGCGCGCGGCCTGGTCGAACAGGGCGGGGGTGGCCAGGGCCAGGTCCCGGGCGAGGCGGGGCGGCATGCGCAGCGGCGTGCCGTGCAGGGGGTGCGGGTCACGGGGTGTGGTACGGGCCGTGGGGACGTGGTCCACCGGGATGCTCAGCAGCACCCGTCCGACCACCGGCGGGTGACCGTGCGGGGCCGGCCCGATCAGATTGCTCTCCCGCTCGGTGAACACGAACGGCTGGGTGCCCAGCAGGTTCAGGAAGAGGATGCCGCGCAGCAGGCTGCGGAACCGCCAGAAGCCGCCCCGCCGTGCGGTGACGGTGAGCTGGTAGCTGTAGAGGTGGGAGCCCTTGGTGCCGATGGACATGGCCTCGTGCGTGACGCTCGGGCCGTGGGAGCTGTCGGAGTCGTGCCGGGTGCCGTACCGTCCGCCGAGCGAGGCCGTGCCCGCGTGCAGCGGGACGCCGATGTTGTCCGTGCCGGAGTCGCGCACCGACAGCAGGCCCTCAGCGCCGACGTGCAGCCCGCGCCCGCCGCTCTGCTGTCCGCCCAGGTTCTCGCTGCCGGGCGCGCTGAACCGCAGCTTCAGGTCCTTCTGCGTCCCCTCGAACCGACGCCCGGTCAGTTCGGCGTCGATCCACACGTACCGCAGACCCCGGGTGATCCGGCCGGAGTCGACCAGCGCGATGCGCAGCCCGCTGGTCATCATGGTTTCCAGGTTGCCCGCCATGCTGTGGTGGGTGAGGGTGTTCAGGACCTCCAGGGTGTTGGAGAGCACGATCTGGAAGTGGTCGGCGTCGCGCCAGCGCGGGTTGTCCGGGTTGAGTTCGGCCGGCGGCGCGACCAGGTCCGGGTAGGCCCGGGCGACCTGGTCGAGCACCTGCTCGGCGAGGTGTTCGGGGAAGGTGCGCTCCCGGCCGCCGGTGGTGCGGGTGAAGGCACCGTCGGCGAAGGTGAACTCCTCCGGGCGTGCCATGCCCAGGGTCGTCGGGTCGTTCTCGGCGAGGTACGGCGGCACGGCGGGCTCCGCACCGTGCGGCGGGCCCCCGTCGAGGCCGGCCAGCCGCCGGGCCTCCGTACGGGTCAGCCGTTCCACGGCCCAGGTCTGGAAGGTCTGGCTGCGCGGCGGCAGGCTCCATGTCCCCGGCGGGTTCTTGCGCAGTTTGCCGCGCCGCTCTCCGCCGTCGCCCCGCTGGTCGGGCAGCGGGGCCTTGGTGTCGGGCGGCGCGGTGACGGTGATCGTCTTCTGGACGATGTAGAGACCGGTCGGGTCGCCCTTGGCCTGTCCCGCCGCCTTGACGGCGCCGGTGCCGCCGGTCGTGGAGGCACGGCCGCGGGAACTGCCGTAACGGGCGTTGATCCCGAACAGCAGACGCAGGTCGAAGGCGCCCCGTTCCAGGCCGAAGAACTGGAAGGAAGGCCCGACGGAGCCGCCGATCTCGGTGTTCTTCGACCGGCCCACCACCCGTTCGTTGCGGATCGTGGACTGGGTGATGTCCCGCAGTTCGGCGGCCTTGGTCTCGCTGATGCGGACCGCGTCGCCGGAGCGGACCTCCACCGAGAAGACGCCGAGCGGTGACTGGCCCGCCGAGTCACGGAACAGCGGCGGTGTGGTGGTCCGGCCCGCGTTCAGCACCCGGCTCATCCGGTGGAAGCCGTCGGTGGAGAAGAAGTCGCTCAGCTGCGCACCCGCGACGCTGTCCGACTTCACCCCGGCCTGTTGCAGCGTCCAGTCGCGGATGTGTGCCACGGGACCGTACGCCTCGGTGTTGACCAGGCGGTAGGAGGGTCTGCCGCCGAGGTTCATCCGGTCGGGCAGCGACTCCGGGAGCGGCTTGTCATGGGTGAGGCTGTCGGCGATCCGGGTTCCCACCCCGTCCCGGACGGCGAAACCGAAGCCGACGGCCCGGGTGCTGCCGTCCCGGACGGCCCTGCCTGCCTCGTCGACGGGACGGCCCAGGCGGTCGGTGACCTTGACGTCGTACCAGACGTCCCCCAGGTGGGGGTGGGATCCGTCGGTGGTACGGGTCTCGATCTGGTTGAGCGTCTGGTTCTGCATCGCGTACTGCGCCCGCTTGCCCCAGGACTTGCGGAAGTGGATCCGCCCCCACACGTGGAACTGCTCCTTGGCGGGCCCGAGCGGCACCAGCGGCACCAGTGAGGTGGACGTGCTGTTGACGGCGGTCCTGCCGGTCGTGGTGGTGGTCCGCTGCATGGTGTCGACCTTGACCGGATTGGCGTAGCCGAACGTGAACCGGCTCCAGTTCCCGTACGGGCGGGCGGTCACCGTGACGACGCGGGTACGGCCGCCTGTGGTGCGGTACGTGAACCGCTGCCCGTCGCCGAAGAAGCCGCGCGGATTCCGGGCCAGCCGCAGCTGTACGTCCTCCCGCAGGGGCCGCCCGGCGGCGCCCCACCGCTTCTTGGGCGGGGCTGCGGCCACCCGGCCCGGGAGCCGGCCGACGACCTCCGCCGCGACCTGGTCGGTGCCGCGCAGCACGGGGTCGCTCTGGCCGAACGTGTAGGAACGGCGCACGATGTCGGCGGAGAGCCCGGTGTGCAGGGCGGCGATGCCGCCCATGTAGGCGGGCAGCCGGGACCCGTCGGTGAACCGCACCGGTCCGCCGCCGTCCACGGGGGCGGGCGGCAGTTCGCGGTCGATGCGCGGCGGTCGCCGCCGGTCGATGTCCTGGCCGACCCAGGTGGGCGGCCGGTCACCGCGGGGCGGCGAGGCCGCCGGGGACGGCGCGGGCGGCGCGGGCGGCGCGGGCGGCGCGGGCGGCACGGGCGGCGCGGGCGGCGGGACCTTCAGGGGCGCGTCCTCGGGGACGGTGCTCAGCGGGGTGGCGAACAAGTGCGTACGCCGGGGCGCGGCGGACCGGAAACGGCCGGCTGGGGGCGCGCTGTCGCTGGTCGTCGGCCCGGCGGACGCGTCGGACGCCGCCCGCACGACGGGCTCGACGCCCCGCGCCCCGCGAGCAGAGAACCGCGCCTTCGGACCGACGGACTTGGGGGTCCGCGGGGCGGTGGTGGGCGGGGTGCCGGAGAGCGGGGCGGTGGTCGGCGGGGTGCCGGTGGTCGGCGGGTCCGTGACGGGCGGGGTGTCGTCGGCGGATGGGTCCGCGACCGGCGGAAGGCCGGTGGGCGGGTGCTTGACCGGCGGGATGTCGGAGGACGTGACGACCGGAACCCGCAGGGCGTCGGAAGACGTGTCCGCGACCGGCGGCGATTCTGACGACGTGACGACCGGGACCGGCGGGGCGTCCGAAGACGTGTCCGCCGCCGGGGGCGGTGCGGAGGACATGGTGACCAGGGGCGGAACCGGGTGCTTGAGGGGAGAGGGGTGGGTGGGCGTCCGCTCGCCGCCGCGGTTACGGGCCGGCTGGCCCAACCCGGTCCGGAGGCGGTCGGCGAGATCGGTGGCCGCCCGCGGGTCCCCGCCCGTCACCAGCAGGTCGGCGACCTGTCGTACGGCGTCCCGGTACGGTGCCCCGGCATACCGGAAGTCGGCGACCACGGGGTGCGCCTCCACCGGCAGCACCAGCACCGTCGCCGTGTTCCACGCGCGGGACGGGTCCACGGCCGGGCTCCCGTTCGCCTCCCCCGCCATGGAGTTCACGAAGTCCGTGTACGCCTCCCCCCACAGCCGCCGTGTCACGTTCGCCGCGATGACGTCGAGCGACTGCGTCCACGGCCCCGGACCGAGCATCAACAGCCGAGCCTGCTCGACGGTGGACAACTCGATGCCCTGCAAGGGGAATTGCTCGACACCGAGCTGTTCCTGCACCAGCATCCCGGCTGGAATCGTGATCCCGGCCGCCCGCAGCGCGTCGAGACCGACCATGCCGTCGACCGCGAAATCCGGCGTGCCGGTGGGCAGATCCTCGGCGGAGACCTGTTGGGCGAACCACGCACGCTCGACGCCGTCGTGGGACACGACCGGACCGCCGTCGGGCCGGGAGTCCGGCACCGGGCCGTACGGATCCACACCCAGGTCCCGCAGGTGGCCCTCGATCCGGACCACGTCCTCCCAGGCGCGCCCGGCGTCGGTCATGGCCTTGTGAAGGCCGGTGGCGCCGGTGCCCGCATCCGTCCCCGTACCGTTCCGGAGTTCGGTCATGGAGTGCACGGCGTCCGTGAACGCCCGTACCGCCTGGGCGTGTTGGTCACGGATGAAGGCGATGTCCGCGTCGGACGGAGTGTCGACGTGTTCGCCGCCCATGAAGTCGTCGTGCCCGTCGACCTCCGGCAGATGGGTCCTGCCCCTCGTGTTGCCGTCCGGGGTGGTGCCGGACGGGTTCGGCGCGCGCTGCCCGGGCACGTCCGTCGCATGGCCGGCGCCGGAGGACGTGGTCACCGGGGACGGGGACCGAACGGACGGGGAAACCGGGGGCGACGCACTGGGCGGCCCGGTGCTCGCCTCCGATTCCGGTGTCTCGACCTGGTCCCGGCTCCGGGTCTGGTCCGGAGTCCGCAGCTGGGTCTGGGTGTGGGTCTCGGAGTCGCTGTCAGGGCTCCTCTCCCCGACCTCACTGTCACCACTGTCACGGTCGACGTCGCCGTGCTGCATGCGGTGACCGTTGCCGGTGCCTGAGTCTCCGGGCAGGCCCTGGGAGGACCCCGTGGAGGACACCGGAATGCGCGGGGCGTCGCTGCCTGCGGTCGGCGGGCGGTTGCCGGGGGCCCGCGTCGTGGTGTCGGCCGAGTTCCCGTCGGCCGTGGACTGCCGGCCGTGCTGGTCCAGCCCATGCGGCTGATCCTGCGCGCGTGTCTGGTTCTGCCCGTTCGGCTGATCCTGCCCGTGCGGCTGGTACTCCCCCGGCCCCCGTCCCTCCCCCGGCCCTTGGCTCTGACCGGAACGGCCGGGGACGTCCGGGACCGTGGCGGACGAGGTGACCGGTCTTCCGCCGGTGGCATCGCCACGGGGCGTCTGTGCGTGGACGTCCGTGTCGACAGCGCCACTGCCCCTGGTGTGCGAGCCGCCCGAACTCCCGTGGAAGCTCCCGAGGTTCGCATCGGAGCCGCCCGTCTCCGTGGCGAAGTTCCCCGCGTTGCTCTCGAAGCGCCCTGCTCCCCCGGTGAAGCCCCCCGCATTGCTCCCGAAGTTCCCCACGCCCCCAGTGAAGTTCGCGGTGCCGCTCTCGAAGTGCCCCTCGCTCCCCCCGTCGAAGCCCTCGGCGTCGAGGCCGGTGCCGAAGTTCGTCGGGCTGCTCGTCAGGTCGAGCGACGGCGGGCGGCCGTTCGTCGCTCCGTTGCCGTCGGCCCCCCGGTCGCCCCCGTCGCCGCCCTCCCCGCGACTGCCGGACGTATCACCACGGCCGTACCTGCCATCCGTACCACCGGAGCGCTTGTCGCCCCAGTCCCGAGAGTTCGTGTCCCTGAAGCCGTTCGGCGAGGGGGCCTTGAACGTGAGGTCATGCAGCGAGCCGAAGACTTTCCCGATGCCCGCCTCCAGGCCCGCCTCGACCCGTTCGCTGAGCCCGGCCCCCACGAAGGTCATCCAACTCGCGCCGAAGTTCCCGTAGAACGCCCCCATGGTGATGGCCTCGGCCAGCCACTCCGCCCCGCCGTCGGCGACGAACTGCAAGGGCTGGTCCTTGAGATCGAAGTCGTGCTCGTCATCGTGGTGCCCCTTGCCGTCGCCGTGCCCGCCACCGCCCTTGGGGCCATCCACGCCGTCCGGGCCGCCGCCGCGGTTCCCGCCGGGGAAGTCGTGGTGGTTGCCGTTCGGTACGTCATTGCCGCCACCCCGGTTTCTACCGGGGCCGTTGATGTCGTCGGGGCCGAAGTTCCTGCCCCACTTGTTCGGCGGGTCCTTCAGGGTGTTGTCGAACACCTTGTCGATGAAGCCGGTGATGTCCTTCGCGACGTTGCTGAAGATCGACGCGAACGCGTCGGCCAACCCGCCGACGAACGCGCTGATCCCGACGTCCTTCCAGTCGATGCCGTCGGGCCGCTGGCCGTCCGGGCCCCACTTCATCAGGGCCAGCCGGACCACCAGGGTCTGGAACGCCTCCTCGATCGCCCCCGTGATGCTCGGCAGGAAATGCAGACGTGTGCTCAGCTCAAGCAGGATCACCAGCATCCGCGCCTTGGCGACCAGCTTGCGCACGGCGATCGCGCTGAGCGAGGTGCCGCCGGTGAAGTACGACAGCGCCGTGAGCACGGCGATCTCCACGGCCAGCCTGATGAGTTCGGCGATGAGCTGCCACTTGGCCTCGCGGACGTCCATGGCCGTCTTCCGCAGCCCGCCCGCCACCTCGGTCATGCCGTCGGTGAGCTTGTCGAGGTACGGCAGGACCTCGTTCATGGAGTCGATGAAGCTCGCCCCGACGTCACCGGGCAGCGCGTCGCCGACGTACTTGACGGCGTCGCGTATCTTCCCCTTCAGGATGTCGACGTTGCCCTTGGTGGCCAGGTAGTCGAGGTTGCGTATGTTGGCCTCGTCCTCGTCCGTCCTGGGAAACCGCTCTCCCGTGAGGATGAAGATCATGGTTTCTTGCCATGCGTTGGGCTTGAGCGTCATGAGCTAGCCTCGTCGGCCGCCGCCGCCGTACTCACCCGACTGCTCGCCGATCGCGTCGAGGATCCCGTCCTGGGTGCCCTTCGTGCTCTCCAGGTTCATCAACGTGGCCTCGCCGGTCCGTTCGAGCGCCTCGCCGAGGGACTGGAGGGTGCCCGTGGTGGAGTCCCGGTTCTCCACGAAGTTGCTGAGGATCTTGTGCCCGTTCTCGTCGTCGCCGGTCCAACTGGTGTCGGCCATGGCGCTCGTGAACTGGGCCAGGATGCTCCAGGCGTACGAGCCCAACTCCGTGATGAGCGCGCTGCCCTGGTGGATGCGCTCGGGATCCACCTCGAAGGAATCCTCGTCACTCACATCTGCCTCCTGGCTCTCGGTCGGAACCCCGCGACGACACCGCTCACCGGCGGCGCTGTGCCCCGCCTGCCGGGCGGACCGCGTCGTCGTCCTCGTCGATCTCGTCGCGCAGCCGGTCGTTCGCCGTCCGCTGCTCCGGTTCCCCGGGCAGCGCGTCGGCCGCGGGCCCGACGAGCCGGTCCCAGTCGATCTCCATGCCGGGCAGCTCGGGCAGCGTCTCACTGGGCCGGGTGAGCGGTTCGAAGAGGTCCCGTACCGCGCGGGCGAAGTGCGAGCGCGCCTCCTGCACCGTGTCCAGCACGGCGTCGGCCAGTTGCGCGGGGGGCATGGACCGGTACTTGCCGTCCAGGAACCGCAGGCCCGCCAACTCGCCCTGCGCGCCGACCGTCACCTCCACCGAACCGTCCTTGGACACCACGGTGGACGAGAACGCGCCCATCCGCCGCTCGGCCTCCGCCACGGCGGCCTGTACGGACTCCAGCTCCGCGTTCGCCTGCGCGAGCCGCTTCTCCAGCCGCTCGATGTGGTCACTCATGGCCGGCCCCACCCTCCTGTCATCGTCCGATCACCGCGGGCGTCGTGCCCTCGTCGGTGCCCCAGACGTCCTCGTCCTCGGCCACCCAGGCCACCCGCTCGCGGTCGCCGCTCTGGGTGGCCCGGCCGCGCTGCGCGGGCGGTGGCACCGCGGGCACGAACGGCGCGCCGGAACGCGTGGTGATCACGTCCTCCTCCACCTCCTCGTCGGGCGTCGCCGCGGCCCGGCGGCCGGCGGCTGCCTGCGAGGACGCCGAACCGCGCCGCATGGCCGCCCTGCTGACCCGGGGCCCGGGACTCGACCGCTCGCGCTCGGTCGGGGACTCGCCGCCGCCGCGCATGCCGCCCATCGGCGGCATCATCGGGCTTCCGCCCCCGCTCCCGGAGCCGCCCGCGCCCAGCGCGCCGGAACCCGCGCCGCCGTGGTCGCCCTGCGTGAACGGGTTGCCTGAGCCGGTCCCGTCGTAGCCGGTGGCCGATCCGGAGTGCGCCGCGGCGGCCGCGTCGTCGTACGCGTAGCCGTCGGAACCCCCGTCGCTCCCGAACCCGTACGAGCGCCCGCCGCCCGACCCGAGGCCCGACGAATTGCCCGAGGTTTCGGGCATGGAGGGGTAGGTGGCGTGCGAACCGGACGACGAGTGCGGCGTGTTGATGTCGATGCGCCCCGAACCGCCGCTCGGGTAGCGGGTGTCGACATGGGATGCGGGGCCGGAACCGCTGCTGGAGTCGTGGGGGTTGCCGACGGTGGTCGATCCGTCCGGCCTGGTGTGGGTGGTCGAGCCGTCCGGGGGCGTCACGGTGGTCCTGCCGTCCGGGGAGGTCACGGTGGTCCTGCCGTCGGGGGACGTCACCGTCGTACTGCCGTCCGGCCCGGTCACGATGGCGCTGCCGTCCGGATACGTCGTGGTGATCCTGCCGCCCGGGTCGGTCACCTGCACGCTCCCGTCCGGCAGCGTCACCTCGGTGCTGCCGTCCGGCGAGGTCACCGTCCTGCCGCCGTCGGGCGAGGTCACGGTCCTGCTGCCGTCGGGGGCAGTCACACTGCCGCTGCCGTCGGGATGGGTAGTGGTGACCCTGCCGCCGGGATCCGTCACCTGCACGCTCCCGTCCGGGAACGTCACCCGCGTGCTGCCGTCCGGCGAGGTCACCGTCCTGCTGCCGTCCGGAGAGGTCACCGTGCTGCTGCCGTCGGGAGCCGTGACGGTGGTGCTGCCGTCCGGCGACGTCACCATGGTGCTGCCGTCCGGGCCCGTCACCGTGACCGTGCCGTCCGAGGACGTGGTCGTACGGCCGCTCGGGCCGTCCACGCTCGTGGAACCGTCCGGGTCCGTGGTGATCTCACCGCTCGGACCCGAGATGGTCGTGTGTCCGTCCGGGGAGGCGGTGATCTCGCCGCTGGGGCCGGAAATGGTCGTCCGGCCGCCCGGGAGGCCGGAGTTCTCGCCGTTCGGGCCCGTCGTCCGCACGGAGCCGTCGGGGGCGGTGACGGTCACGGAGCCGTCCGGCTTGGTGACGGTCACGGTGCCGTCGGGGCCGGTCTCGGTGACTGTTCCGTCCGGTCCTGTGGTCACCTCGGTGCCGTCGGAGTAGGTGGTCGTCTCGCTGCCGTCGGGGTTCTGCACGGTGACGCCGCCGGTGCGCCGGCGGGAGTCGCCCGAGGAGCGGTCCGCCGGCGGCGCGGAGGTCACGAAGCCGCTGGTGGGCCCGAGCGGGACGCCGGACTGGTGGTTGCCGTTCTGGAGTTGGTCGTTGGCGTCGCCGATGATGGAGCGCGCCTGGTTGTTGGCCTCGTCCACGGCCTTGTCGACCTGGTCGTGCGCCGCGTCGATCGCCGACTTGGCGTCGGAGTTCGCCTTGTCGGCCGCGTTGTCGGCCTGGTCGTGCGCGTCCTGGATGGCTTTGTCGGCCTCGGAGTTGGCCTTGTCGACGGCCGCGTTGGCGTCGGCGTTCGACTTGTCGGCCTGGTTGTTGGCCTCCTCGATGGCCGCCTTGGCCTGGTTGTTGGCGTCGTTGGCCGCCTTCTCGGCGTCCGACTTGGCCTTCTCCGCCGCCTCGTTCGCCTTGTCGATGGCCGTGTCGGCCCGGTCGTTGGCGTCGTTGACGGCCTTCTCTGCCTGGTCGTTGGCCTTCTTGATCGCCGCCTCGGCCTCGTCCCTGGCCTTGTCCGCAGCCGCGTTCGCCTTGTCGATCGCGTCCTGAGCGGCCTTGTTCGCCTTGTCGATCGCGTCCTGGGCGCCGTCCTTGCCGCCACTGCCGGAACCGCTTCCGCCCGACCCGCCGAAGAAGTTGGTGACCTCGGGTTCCAGCACCTCGTCGATGACGCGCCGGGCCGCGATGAAGGCGTTGTTGACGCTCGACAGCACCTTGTCGGCCGTGGGAGCCAGGTGCTCCTCGACGCCCTTGTTCCAGGAGTCGACCGCCTTGGTGCCAAGACCGGCCCACGTGGAGACGTCGTTGAGGTTGCCGAGCCCGGGGATGACCTGCTCGGCCTCGGACCTCAGCACGTAGAAGTGCGTCGTCGTCTTCGTGTCGTGCCAGCTGCCGGCGCCGGTGTAGTTGCCCGAGTAGTACGTCGACTTGGTGCCCTCTTTTGTGCCTTCCACGGCGAACCTGGCGTTGTGGTTGTAGGCCCAGGTCTGGGCCGACTCCAGCATCGAGTAGAGGATGCCGTAGGGGCTGCCGAGGCCCGGCAGATACTCCACGGGGTCCTCGCCGGTGCTCAGCGCGGTCCAGTCGGAGTTGGTTCCGGTCTCCCAGTCGGTCCACGCCTGGTACAGGTCACGGATCCCGGTGAACACGGCGTTGCCCGCGCCCAGGATCGCGTCTCCCTGAAGGCTCGACGACGCGTAGTAGTCCCACATCGACTCGTGCTTGGCGGAGAAGCCTTTGGGATGCATCTGGTCGGCGAACCCGCCGTAGTTCTTGTGCAGTCCGTCGATGAGATCGGCGAACACCTCGGCCGCCTTGCCCTTCCAGGCCGCGGTGTCCTCGCCCAGGGACTCCTTCCACTGCTTGAGCGTCTCGGCGTGGTCCATGAAGAACTTGGCCACCCGGTCGTACGCCTGGGCCGTCCTGGTGAAGGACTCGAAGTCCATGGCCCGGGACACGTCCACCGTCACGCCGTTGGACTCGAAGTCGATGTTGTTGTGGCTCGTGATGCCCCGGTAGCCGAGCTGGTACAGCGCGCTCCCCGCGCCCTCGACGTACTGGCCCATGGGGTGTTTCATCCCGACCAGTGAGCTGCTGTCGTACTCGCTCCAGCTGAACGGGCTCAGGTAGTTGAGCTTGACGTCCGCACCGTTCGGACCGACGAAGTCGATGACGACCTTGCGGAGCCTCGGGTAGATCTTCTCCTTGAGCTCGTCCTCGGAGTAGTCGTCGACATCCACCTTGTCCGGGTCCTCCTTGCCCGGCAGGAAGAAGTGGATCACGAAGTCGTGCCCGTCGACGTCCGGTCCCGAGTAGAGCTGGTACGCGCTCTCCGTCATCTCCATGAACTCGCGGTCCTCGATCTTGACCGAGATCAACGGCGCGTTGCCGTTCGGCTCAAGGGCCGTCACGTCCTTGAACATGTCGTGACGGGAGGGCATCTTGTAGCCGGTGAACGACTCGACGGCTCTGGCCCAGTGATCGGATTCGTCGGCCATGGGGGGACTCCCGGAGATGGAACCGGTGGGTGGGCGTGAGAGGTAGAAGACGGAAGGGCAGGGTGGGAGCTACTTGTCGCCGCCCTTGCCTCCCTTGCCGCCCTTGTCACCGCCGGACGAGTCCCCGTGATCACCGCTGTCCGACTCGCCCGAGAAGCCGGTGTCGGACAGGATCTCGGAAAACTTGTCCGCCTCGATGTCGCCGAGGTTGTCGCCCTGTGCCTTGAACAGCTTGTCGACGGTCGTGCGCAGCGCTTCGTCGATCTCGTCGAACGTGTCCTGCTGCCCCACCAGCACGGTGACGACCGCATCGATGTTGGTGGCCAGCGCGTCGGCGAAGGCGGCGCCGGACACGAGGTCGTCGTCGGCGATCAGACCCATCATGATCGGCTTGCCCGCGGAGATTCCGACCACGGTGTCCTTGGTGGTGACGCCGTCCGCCAGGTCCCGCATGGACGGATCGCCCTCAAGGATCTGCTTGAGGTCCCCGATGAACGTCGTGAGGTCCCCGTCGATGAACGACTGGAGGGACGTCTTGTCCAGGTGACTCAGGTCCGCCATGGCTGTTTCCCCTCTTACGGATGTCCCCGGTACCGCGGCGACGGCAGGCCGAGTGTGGGTGCGTGCCGTGTGTCACGTCGTGGTACCGCCTCCGGCCGACGGTGCCCTGCTGCTGCCGGAGGCGGTGGCTCTCACGACACGGCTCACCTGCCGATGGACACCTCGGACCAGAGCTGGCTCAGGTTCTGCTCCGTGTACCGGTAGTTGTCCGAGACATCGGTCAGCAGGTCGGCGTGCGAGTTCAGCAGCTGCTGCATCTTGATGACAGCGTTGTCCCAGGCCGTCTGCTTCTCCTCGTAGACCGACGCGTCGTCACCCCACCAGGTCTGCTTGAGCGCGTTCAGCTCCATCTCCAGGTTGCTCAGGGTGCCTTCGATGGCCCGGGTCTGCTGGACCATGTCGTCGGCGGCGTTGGTGACGGGGTTGTACTCGACGTGGATGTAGCCGTCGTTCAGGTCGGACATGGGCGATCCTCATCTCGTGGGGGTGCCAGTGGGGCGGGACCGGCGGTGACCGCCGCGGGCATCAGACGACGGGGGAGGTGGCGGGCTTGATGGTCCCGGAACTCGACAGGGCGTCGAAGGCTGCTTCGCTCGCGCTGAACGCCTGGTCGATGGCCTCGTTGCCGGAGCCCTGGGCCAGGTTGTGCTGCACCAGGCTCGTGTTGAGCTTGTCGATCATGTCTTCGAGGTTGTTCAGGATGATGACCACCTGGTCGTCCCACAGGTCGAGCAGCCTGCCGTAGGCGCCGCCGTCCGAACCCTGGTAGGACTTCGACAGGTTGTTCTTGGTGCCCTCCACGTCCTGAAGGATGCGCTGGACGCCGCTGTACGCCTGCTCCAGCGCCTGGATCCCGCTACGGGTGGACGATTCCGATGACTGCTGACCGCCGGTCTCGCTCATGTTGCCCCTTCCCTGCTCCACGGCGCCGCCTCCGGCCCACGGCTGGTCGAACCGTCGCCCCGGCCGAACCGCCGTGCGGCGCACGCTGGTTCAGGTACCGACGCAAAGGACCGGAGGAGCTTCATGACTCTTTTCCCGACCGTTTTGATTCGCTGCCAGCCTAAAGAGCGGCAAATTCATGGTGCAACAGTTCTTGGCCCTTGACGCACAAGCATCAATACCACCTCCACCCCCATTCACCTTCCCGTCACCTTCAGGTATCCGATAAGACATTTGAAGGGCCAAATACGCTCTTGTGAGCGGGAGTTGCCGTCATCGCATCCACGGTGACGGGTGTCACCGCGCCTTTTCGGTCCGCTGGGACCTCTCGGGCGATTCCGACTTCCCACCCGGTGCCGGCGATGCGCCCGGCCGCGGTCGGGAGGCTGTGCAGCCCGCGTCCACCGGTGCGCTGCGCGCGTTCGCGGCGACGACCGCGACCGCCGCGTCCGCCGCCGCGAGGTCCGGTCCGGTCGGCAGCATCGACAGCAGCAGTGAGGGCACGGTCCGCACCTGGCCGTCGCTGTAGCCGAGGGCGGAACCGTCGCCGTCCGTCGGCACCCGGTACTTCACCCCGGTGTCCGTGACCAGGTACCGGCTGCCCCCGGCGTCGCCACCGGCGGCGCTGCTTCCCCGGACCAGTGCGCCACCGCCGGGCTCGACCACGACCCCGTCAACGGCCAGGCAAGCGGCGGCCGTCGGGACAGCGGGCCGCTGGGCGAGCGGGGTCAGCGCGCTCCGGGCCACCACCGCGACGCCGACCCGCACCCCGGTTCCGGCCGCGGTGCCGGGCGTCACGGCCGCACAGACCCCCTGGTCCTCCCCGACCGTCGCGAGGGCGGGCGGCGACTTCGGCAGTGCCTCGGCGGAGCCGGCCGCCGAGCCGGTACCCGCGCCGCCGGCCGCCAAGTGGCCCTTGAGAGCGCCCGCTTCCAGCTGTCGTGCGCTCGCGGGGCCGCCGCCGTACGCGTCCTTGGCGGTGTCCGGATCGCCGAGCTGCAACGCCGCCTGGGTGTTCGTCAGCGGCACCAGGCCCTCGTTGCGCAGCAGGTAGTACTGGGCCCGCGCCGATCCCGGCACGCTGGTGCGGAAGACCTGACCGATCCGGGTGTCGAGCCCGCCCAGAGATGGTCCGGCCTTGCCACGGCCCGGCACGTCCAGCGGGGCCAGGTCGGGACCGGCCGGCAGGGCGTCGATGAACGCGGCGGACACCTCGCGGGGTTCGGCGGATCCGTAGCCGAGGCCCTCCAGGGCACTGCTGCCGGTGTCGATCCGCAGTCTCCTGCCCTGCCACACCAGATGACGGTTCCCGGACGGGTCGGCCACCAGCAGCGCACTGCCGGAGGGCAGCGGGCGTTCGGTGGCGGTGGAGGCCACGGAGAGCACGGTGGCATCCGTGCCCGCGCCGCCTTCGGGCGCCGAACACACCAGCCAGGGGCGGGAGTCGGCGAGCGCTCCGGCGTCCGGCAGTACGTCCGGTGCGCCGCTGATGCCGACGGCGGCGCCACGCGGGGTGTGCCGCAGCGACTCGGTGCCGACCGCCGTGGTGGACATCCCGCCGCCGCTCGCACCGGCGAGCAGCATCGCGGACGCGTAGTTCAGCACGGGGCGCAGCTCGCCGTCCTGGTAGAAGTAGCGGGCGCCGGTGTCCTTGTCCACGATCAAGGTCCCCGGGACCCGCCAGGAGTTGGTGGTGGACGGGGATATCAGGCCGTAGACGAAGGCGCCGGCCGACACCAGCAGCGCGACGACGATGCCGATCGCCAGGCCCCGGTTGGTGCGGCCGACGGGGCTCTCCGGCGCGTCCAGATCGGTGCGCAGCAGCCCCGAGGTCAGCCGCCCCATGACGAACATGTGCGCCTGGACCTGGTCGCGTCTGTTCTGCACGTCTTGCTCCCTGGAGGTGTCGGGCTCAGGAGGTGGGCGGCTCGGAGTTCAACGCAGCTTCAGGAGCCGGGCGTTCGGAAGTCAGCGGTGAACACCCGGCGTCGAGGTCTCGGACGTCCGCGGTCAGCCGTGAACACTCGGCGTCGAGATCTCGGAGGTCCACGAAGGGCGTCACAGGTCCAGCGCCCGCAGGAACCCGTACACGCCGAGGATCCACAGGGCCAGCGGCAGCAGGCTGATCGCCGCGGCCGAGTGCAGCAGTTCGGCGGCCCGGCCCCAGTACGGCACCAGCCGCCGCCCCGGCACCGTCCAGGACGCGATGGCGCACGCCGTCGCCGTGGCGAACAGCCCGACGAGCAGGGCCGGTCGGGAGCCGGGCGAGATCGCCAGGGCCGCGGACACCACCAGGCCGGCCACGCCGAGCACGCCGGGGCCGATCAGCGCGAGCCGCTGCCAGGAACTGCCCATGCCGCGGCCGTGCAGCAGCAGGAGCAGCGAAAGCCCGGCGGCCATGCAACCGCCGGGCCAGCCGAACGGCCGGACCAGCGCGGCGATACAGGCCACACTGAGCAGCCCGGCGGACGCGAACAGCGCGGTCATCCACACGTCGGCGACCGCCGTGCGGGCGGCCACATCGGCACTGGGGTGCGGGTCGATCCCCTGCTGGAGCTGCTGGGCGTTGGTCGGCAGCGGCGGGGTACGCAGACCCGAGAGCCGGAAGGACAGCGCGGGCGTGAAAGCCCCGAACAACACGGTGACCAGGGCGGTCACCCCGGCCGCCTGTTGCGGCGTCAGGTCGAACAGGACCAGCAGCAGCCCGCCGAGCGCACCGCCCGCCGCGATCGCGGCCGTGGCCAGGAACAGCGGGGTGAAGGCCGCCACCACGGCGAGCGCCAGCACCGCGCCGCCCGCCGCTGCGGCGGACGCGGCCAGCAGCCGGGCGCCGAGTACCTGGTCGGCCTGGTCGCCCTCGAAGGTGCCGCCGGGCAGCAGCCAGCCCGCGTGCGTCCAGTACACGGTGGCCATCACGCCCAGCGCGGCGCCGGCGCCCGCGTCGCCGACGGCCCGGCTCGCCGAGGCAGCGCCTGCCAGCATCAGCAGGCCGCCGGCGAACAGGATGCCGACGCGCAGCGCGAAGTCCATGCCCGGCAGGGCGAGCAGGACCGAGCCGGCGGCCAGCGCGGTCACCGTGAGGCCGATCAGCACCCGCCGGCTCACCGTCGGGGTCCAGGCGAACGGGCGGCGTTCCATGGTCGTGGCGATGCCGTCGACCAGGTCGTCGAAGTGCGGCTCGGGCAGTGCGTCGGCGCGTGGCCTCAGGTGCAGGGTCTCGCCGTCGCGGACCCCCGCCTCGTCGAGGGTCGCCTCCTCGTCGAGGGGCGCACCGCCCAGGCGTTGGAGCACCCAGCCGCCGTGTTCCAGGCCGGCCTCCTGGGTGTCTTCGCCTGCGTAGTCGAGCAGCGCGGGCAGCAGATCGGCCACCGGTACGTCACCGGGTACGGCCAGGTCCATGGATTTCTCGGGTGCTCGCACCGTGATCCGGCACAGATGTGCCACCGTGCTGTCGGTCAAGGCTCGCTCGTCTCTCCGAATTGTGGGCAAGGGGCCTTCGGGCAATGAGGATGGAAGAAACCTTGTGGCAGTGGGGGTGCCGGGACCGACGCGCGACATCGGCGTCTGGAATCGGACGGCTGTACCCTACAAAATCATTTCCGGCCCCGCCCGGGGTGGCCCATCCCAGGACATCCGCTCCGCGGAATCCACCCCGGAAGAACCCCGCCACCGAACGCCCCCTTACGAGTTCCCCAACGGAGGCCCTTTACAGTTCCGGTGCACCCGCCCCGCCCCACCCGGAGGCCCACACCGCCCGGTCACCCTTCCACCCACCGCCCACACAGCCGACCCGACCACGCCACCCGGCGAACGACACGGCACTCAGCTCACACCAGGCAAACCCCACCGCATGCGGAGGCCCCGCCCACCCGAGCACTCCGCCCGTCCCCCTCCAACCTCTCAGCCAAACCGCCCACTTGACCGCCCCGACCAGCCGACCGCACCGTCCGTGCGACCGTTCCGCTCTGTTCGATCGTTTCGACCGGCCCGCCGTTTGATTTCGCCGCCGAGGAGGCTGTCCCTTGAGTGTGGTTCTCTTCCGCCGTCCGGCCCGTCGCAGGGCCCCGGACCTGCCCGAGGGAGAGCTGAGCCTCCAGGAGCCGCCCACCCTGCCGGAGATCGTGCCGGACACCTCCGCGGTGTGGAACTACCTGCCCATGGGCATGATGTCGGCCTCGATGATGCTGCTGTTCATCCGCATGGGCACCGGCAGCTCGACCCTCGGCTACACCGCCCTGGCCCTGATGGTGACCGCCTCCGGCCTGATGATCCTCGGCCAGGTGATGCGCAAGGCCGGCGACCGCAAACGCCGGCTCAAGGGCGAACGCCGCGACTACCTGCGCTACCTCCGGCAGACCCGGACCCAGGTCCGCGGGGCGTTCGTGCAGCAGCAGTACGCCCTGTCCTGGCGGCACCCCGAACCCGCCGCGCTGTCGTCGCTGGCCCGCACCTCCCGGCTGTGGGAACGCAGGCCCGGCCACGACGACTTCGGCGAGGCCCGGCTCGCGGTGGGCGGGCAGCGGCTGGGACTGCGCCTGGCGCCGATGTCCACCAAGCCCGTAGAGGACCTGGAACCGCTGTCCGCGCACGCCCTGCGCAGCTTCATACGGGCCTACGCGACCGTCCCCGACCAGCCCATCGCGCTGTCCCTGCGGGCCTGGTCACGGGTGCTGTTCCGGGGCGACGAGGACCGTATCCGGGGCGCCGTCAGGGCCCTGGTGGCGCAGCTCGCCGTGTTCCACTCACCCGACGACCTGTGGCTGGCCTTCTGCGTGTCCGAGGACCGGCGCGCGGACTGGGACTGGGTGAAGTGGCTGCCGCACGCCCTGCACGCCGAGGAGCAGGACGGCGCCGGTCCGGTGCGGCTGGTGGTGTCCACCATGACCGGCCTTGAGGACCTGCTGGGCGCGGAGTTCCAGGAGCGGCCGCCGTTCGACCCGGAGGCCGTGCCCGGCCGGGAGGAGCCGTTCACGGTGATCGTGGTGGACCAGGGGAGCGTGCCGAGCGGCCACCGGTTCGACGGCGCCGGGTTCCGCAACGCCGTCGTACTGGACCTGTCCGGGGAGCTGACCTGGCGTCCCGGACGCTCCACGCTGCGCCTGGAGTTCAGCGAGGACGAGGCCGGGGCCGTGCGGCGGAACCGGACCGCCGGCACCGTCTCGCTGGTGCGCACCGACCGCAACCGCCAGGAGCAGCACACGCTGCTCGGCCGTCCCGACCGGCTCGGACCGGCCATGGCGCGGGCGGTGGCGATGCGGCTGTCCCCGTACCGCATGGCGTTCGGCAGTGACGCCGCCGAACCGATGTCCGCGGACATCGAGTTGACGTCGCTGCTCGGCCTCACGGACCTGCACCGCTTCGACCCGCGGGAGCTGTGGGCGCGCCGCGCCGGTTCGGACCGGCTGCGGGTGCCCATCGGCATCAGCGCCGAGGGCAGCCCGGTGGAGCTGGACATCAAGGAGGCCGCGCAGGGCGGTATGGGCCCGCACGGCATGCTGATCGGCGCGACCGGTTCCGGCAAGAGCGAGACGCTGCGCACCCTGGTGCTGGCCCTCGCGCTCACCCACTCCTCGGACACCCTCAATTTCGTCCTGGTGGACTTCAAGGGCGGCGCCACCTTCCTCGGCCTTGACGAACTCCCGCACACCTCCGCGGTGATCACCAACCTGGCCGACGAGGTCGCGCTCGTCTCCCGCATGCAGGACGCCCTGCACGGCGAGCTGATACGGCGTCAGGAGCTGCTGCGCGCCGCCGGCAACTACACCTCGGCCCTGGAGTACGAGCGGGCGCGGGCCGCGGGCACCCCGCTCCAGCCGCTGCCCAGCCTGTTCGTCATCGTCGACGAGTTCAGCGAACTCCTCGCAGCGCACCGGGAGTTCATGGAGCTGTTCGTGATGATCGGCCGGCTCGGGCGCAGCCTCGGCGTGCATCTGCTGCTGGCCTCGCAGCGGCTGGACGAGGGCCGGATGCACCAGTTGGAGAGCCATCTGTCCTACCGCATCGGCCTGCGCACCTTCTCCGCCATGGAGAGCCGGGGTGTGCTGGGCGTGCCGGACGCCTACCATCTGCCGCCGCAGCCCGGCAGCGGCTATCTGAAGAGCGGTGTGGAGGAGCTGACCCGGTTCCGTGCCGCGTACGTATCCGGGCCCTACGAGCACCGCAGCGGGCCGGTGGCACAGGCGCGGGCGGCCGGCCAGGTCGTCCCCTGGACGACGGACTGGATCGCACCGCGCCCGGCACCGGACACGCCGGACCATCCGGAGCTGCCGGACGCACCGGACGTACCGGACGGGAACGCCGTGCCGGACGAGGAGGAGCAGCCCGGCGCCGGGCAGACGCTGCTGGCGGTCGCCCTGGACCGGCTGCGCGGCTCCGGACCGCCCGCCCACCAGGTGTGGCTGCCGCCGCTGGACGCCTCGCCGTCCCTCGACCAGATCCTCCCGCCGCTGGCGCCGCACCCCGAGCACGGCCTGACCACGGTGGGCTGGCCGGGCCGCGGCCGTCTCTCGGTGCCCGTCGGGATCGTCGACCGCCCCTTCGACCAGGTACGGGACCTGCTGACGGTCGATCTGTCCGGCGCCGGCGGCCATGTGGCCGTCGCGGGCGGCCCGCAGAGCGGCAAGAGCACCGTCGTACGGACCCTGATATCGGCGCTTGCCCTCACCCACACCCCGCGTGAAGTGCAGTTCTACTGCCTGGACTTCGGCGGCGGATCACTGGCCGGGCTGGTCGGACTGCCGCACGTCGGCTCGGTGGCCGCCCGGGTCGACACCGAGCGGATCGGGCGGACCGTCGCCGAGGTCACCGCCATCCTGGAGGACCGCGAACGGCTCTTCCTCCAGCACGGCATCGCCTCGATGCCCGAGTACCGCGCCCGCCGGGCGGCCGGCGAGTTCGCCGACCAGCCGCACGGCGACGTGTTCGTGGTCGTGGACGGCTGGTCCACCGTCCGCCAGGACCACCAGGACCTGATCCAGACGTTCACCCGGATCGCCGCCCGCGGTCTCAACTACGGCATCCACCTGATCGTCACCACCGCCCGCTGGGTGGAGCTGGCCGCCGCCGTACGCGACCAGTCGGGCACCCGCATCGAGTTGCGGATGGGCGACCCCATCGAGTCCATGGTGGACACCCGCCGGGCCAGGACGGTGCCCGCCGCCCCGGGACGCGGCCTGACCGTCGACGGCAAACTGCACTTCCTGTCGGCGCTGCCGCGGATCGACGGCGTGGAGAGCGCCGACGACCTCGCGGCCGGCGCGTCCGCCCTGATCCTGGACATCAAGGAGCACTGGACGGGTCCGCGGGCGCCCGAGGTGCGGCTGCTGCCGCAGCTGCTGGCCGCCGGCGAACTCCCGGCCCCGCAGACCACCGCGGAGGGCGGGCTGCGCGTCGCGCTGGGCGTGGAGGAGGACAAACTCGCCCCCGCCTGGCACGACTTCTCCGTCACCCCGCATCTGCTCGTCGTCGGCGACACCGAGAGCGGCAAGACCAATCTGCTGCGGCTCGTCGCCCGCGCCATCACCGAGCGGTACACGCCGGAGGAGGCCCGGGTGCTGGTCGTGGACTACCGCCGTGACCTGGTGGAGGCGGTCCCGCAGGAGTACCGGCTGGGGCACGCCGTATCCATCGACGCGCTGCGCGAGCTGGTCAGCGGCGCGGCACGGGCGATCCGGCTCCGGGTGCCGGGGCCGGACATCACCCCGGACCGGATGCGGCGGTGCGACTGGTGGACGGGGCCGCGGCTGTTCGTCCTCGCCGACGACTACGACATGATCGGCGCGGGGCCCGGCAACAACCCCTTCATGCCGCTGCTCGACCATCTCGCGCTGGGCTACGAGGTCGGACTGCACATGGTCGTCGCCCGCTCCGCGTCCGGCGCAGGGCGCGGCCTCCAGGAGGCCCTGCTGCGCCGCCTCCAGGAGGTCAACTCGCCCGGTCTGCTGCTGTCCTGCCCGCCCACCGAGGGGTATCTGTTCGGGAACATCAAGCCCCGTATCCTGCCGCGCGGGCGCGCCATGCGGGTGGCCCGCCGGGCCATGACGCTGGTCCAGACGGCCCAGACCGACTAGTACGCCGCGCTGGCTTGGCCGTATCGGGCCGTCGTTCATCCGCGGCGCCGTCGTGGTTGCTCGCGCAGTTCCCCGCGCCCCTTGCGGGGCGCACCCCCGTGAGCGCTCGCGGACGAAGCCGGCCCTGCCACCGCCCAGCAACACCCACCGCCGTACGCAACCGCAGGCCCGTCGTGGTTGCTCGCGCAGTTCCCCGCGCCCCTGCGGGGCGCGACCGCTGACCGGGCCGCATAGCTGCGGGCAGGCGTGCCGCTGGGGCGGCACGGGTGGGCGCAGCGGCACCCGCAGACACGGGCAAGCAACAGCCACCGCCGTACGCAACCGCAGGTGCGTCAGGGGGGTGGGCGCCAGCCTCGGGCTTGGCCGCGGGGGATCACTGTCGCCGCCGCGGCCACCAGCAGGACCAGGATCGCCATGGCACCGGCGGACAGGAGTGCCCGGTCACGGGGGGCGGTGGACACTTCGGGCAGGTGCAGCGGGGCCGTGCTCGGCGGGGCCGCGGGTGGGCCGGAGCCGGGCGGGACCATGGAGACCGCCGCGTACGGGTCGAGCCGGGGCGCGCCCCCGGTCGGGGCGGCGGATGCGGTCAGCCGCTCGGCGGTCTCGGCGGCGGTCAGGTCGGGGTGGTAGGCGCGCACCAGGGCCGCGGCCCCGGCGGCGAACGCGGCGGCCGTGGAGGAACCCGCGGCGATGTAGTGCCCGGAGCCGCGCGGCCCGATGCCGACCACCGGGCCGCCGGGGGCGGCGAGGTCCGCCCCGGCGAGACCGGCGGCGCTGTCCAGCGGGGCGCCGTCGGCCGTCACGCCGACCACCGACAGGGCGCCGGGCGCGGACGCCGGCCAGTACCGCGCGGCGCCCTCGCCGTCCCGGGGCTCGATGTCGGGCGCCGCGGCGGCGACGACGAGGACCTGGTGATCGGTGGCGTACCGGACGGCGGCCGTCAGTTCGGCCTGGCCGGTGGTCAACGCCGCGGACACGGTGACGACTTGGGCGCCGTTGTCGACGGACGCGCGGATGCCCTCGGCAACCCGCTCGGCGTCGGCGTCGCCCCGCTCGTCGGTGCCGCGCACGGCGAGCACCCGGGCGCCCGGTGCCACTCCGTGGATGTCGGTGCCATCGGTCTGCGCGGCGGCGACGAGGCCGGCGACGAGGGTGCCGTGCCCCACGCAGTCGTCGGCGGCGTCCCCGACGGCGGTGACCCGCCCGGACAGCGCCGCCGCCTTGCCCGACACCCCGGTGTCCACCACCGCCACGGTGATGCCGGTGCCTCGGGACAGCTGCCATGCGTGGGGCAGCGACAGACTCCGCTGGGCCCAGGTCGCGGCCTGCGCCGTACGGTTCGAGGCGGCGGTGCAGGGGTCGTCGTCGCCGAGGGTGAGCGGGATCGTCGGCAGGCTCGTCCGGCCGGTGCCGCCGCCCGCGGACGCCGCGGACGAGGGGCCGGGAGAGGGGGAGGCGGCCATGGCGGGCGCCGGGGCGTACAGGGCGCACGCCGCCGTCGCCGCCAGCGCCCCCAGCCCCGCGGACAGCCTGAAGTGGAAGCGGGGGCAGGGGGGTTGGGGAAGCCGTGGGGACCGGAGAAACCGGGGTTGCCTCATGAGGCGCATGATAAGGGGACGCCCCCGGCGCGCCCGGGCTGACGTTCGAACGGGCATGATGATCCCAGCACCACGACCCGCACCGCCCCCGGGGAGGATCCGCCGCGGTCCCGGCGACGCCCTGCCGCCGCCTGCTGTTCACCGCCCGGTCCTACAGTCTGTTTACTTGTCCCCTGTCGCCCCACCTGACCGCCGTCGCCCTGACGTCGCTGACGAGGAGGAGATTCGAGCGTGGCACGCCAGCTGCTCTCGGTCGGTCCCGAAAGGCCCGATGGGCCGGACAGCTTCCGAACGATAAGCGAAGCCCTGGCTAAGGCCCGTACGGGCGCGGTGATCAGCGTCCTGCCGGGGCGGTACGAGGAGAACCTGCGGATCTCCCGGCGGGTCACCATCGTCGCCGAAGGCTCGCGCGGCAGCGTGGAGATCGCGCCCCGCTCCGGCTCCGCCGTGACCCTGGCGGCCGACGCCGTGATGCTCACCGATCTGGTGCTGCGCGGCCCGGACGGCGACGACGTCCCGGTCGTGGACGCCTTCCAGGGCCAGGTCGCCCTCGACGGATGCGACATCGCCGGCACCGGCTGGACCGCGGTGCTCAGCCGCAACACCGGCTCGCTGGCCATGCGCGGCTGCCGGATCACCAACCCGGAGGGCGCCGGCGTCGTCGACACCTCGTCCGAGGAGAGCGTCGTCGCCGACTGCGTACTGGAGAACCTCGGCAGCTCCGCCGTCGTCATCAGCGAGAACGCCCGCACCACCGTACGGGGCTGCACGATGCGGGACACCCGCGGCAATGGCGTCCTCGCCAACGGCCAGGCCCGCGGAGCGGTCGAGGACTGCGACATCTCCGCCACCGACAAGCCCGGTATCGCGCTGGAGCAGCACAGCGCCACCCGGGTGCTCCGTACCCGGGTGCACGACCTCGCGATCGGCGCCCTGGTGACCAGCGCCTTTCGCCCGGAACTGACCGAACTCGACGTCCTGGCCACCGCCGAGCACGGCATCCTGGTCTCCTCGGGCGCCGAACCCGTGCTGCGGCACTGCCGGGTGAGCCGTACCAAGGGCAGCGGCCTGGCCGTCACCGGGCGGGCCCGGGGGACGTACGAGGACTGCGCGTTCACCGACTGCGCGGGACCCGCCGTGCTGGCCACCGAGAGCGCGGCGCCGATGCTGACCCGGACCGTGGTACGGGACTGCTCGGCGGCGTCCGCGGTGCTGCTGACCGGGGAGTCGGCGGCCGAGTTCGACCGGCTTGAGGTGACGTCGGCCGCCGGTGTCGGCATCTCCGTGTTCTCCGGGGCCAACCCGCTGATCCGGCGGGCCCGCGTGGTGGCGGCCGGCGGCCACGGCGTGGAGGTCGTCAAGGGGGGACGCGGCCGGCTGGAGGACTGCGTGGTCGAGAAGGCGGGCGGCGCCGCCCTGCGGGTCGCCGACGACGGCCGCCCGCACCTCGGCAACAGCAGTCTGTCGGACGCCGCGGGGCCCGGTGTCCTCGTCGCCCGGGGTGGCCTGGCCGATCTCCGCGACACCGTCGTGGACGGCAGCGCGGCGGAGGGCGTCCGGGTCGAGGAAGGCGGCGAGGTGTCCCTCGTCCGCAACCGGATCACCTCCTCCGGGTCGCACGGCGTGCTGCTGGCCGCCGGGGCGCGGGCCGCGCTGGGCGACTGCGAGGTCTCCAGCGGTCAGGCCGACGGCATCCGGGTCGAGACCACCGAACGGGTCTCCGTGCGTGACTGCACGGTCAGCGACAACCGGGGCGCCGGGCTGCGGCAGACCGCACGGGACGGCATGCTCACCGTGGACCGGCTGTCCAGTGTGGCGAACGGCGCCCGGGACGCCTGGGACGGCGCACCGCCACCGGCCCCCGCGGACCCCGCGGACCCTGCCGGTCCGGCCGTCAAGGACGACGGGCCCGCCGAACCGCAGGGCCCCGTCGAGGAGTTGGAGGCCCTGGTCGGGCTGGAAGGGGTCAAGCACCAGGTCAAGAGCCTGGTCAATCTGACCCGGCTGGCCCAGCGCCGGGCCAGCCTCGGCATGCCGGCCCCGCCGATGAGCAGGCACCTGATCTTCGCGGGCGCCCCCGGCACCGGCAAGACCACGGTCGCCCGCCTGTACGGCTCGATCCTGGCCGAGTTGGGCGGGCTGCGCTCCGGCCACCTCGTGGAGGTCTCCCGGGCCGACCTCGTCGCCCAGGTCGTCGGCGGTACGGCGATCAAGACCACCGAGACGTTCAACCGGGCGCTCGGCGGCGTGCTGTTCATCGACGAGGCGTACACGTTGGCCTCCGACAGCAAGAACTCCGGTGCCGACTTCGGCCGTGAGGCCGTGGACACCCTGGTCAAGCTGATGGAGGACCACCGCGACGACGTGGTGGTGATCGCGGCCGGCTACTCCAAGGAGATGGACTCCTTCCTCGCCGTCAACCCCGGCCTTGCCTCCCGTTTCGCGCGCACCATCGAGTTCGTCAACTACACGGTCGACGAGCTGGTGACCATCGTGGAGAGCCTGTGCGAGCGGCACCGTTACGAACTCGCCCCCGACACCAGGGACGCGCTCGCCACGCACTTCGCCGACATGCACCGGGGCCCCAACTTCGGCAACGGCCGGGTGGCCCGGCAGGTGTTCGAGGAGATGGTGGACCGGCAGGCGTTCCGGCTGGCCTCGCTCCCGGAGGCCGGGGAACAGGATCTGACGGTGCTGCTGCCCGAGGACGTCGGCGAGGCCGCGGCAGCCGCCGTCAGGGCCGCCTCGTCCGGCCATCGGGCCACCTCACCGCTGGACGAACTCAACGCGATGGTCGGCCTCGACACCGTCAAGCACGAGGTCACCGACATGATCAACCTGCTGTCGGCGTCCCGGCAACGGCAGGCCGCCGGGCTGCCCGCCTCCCGTATCAACCGGCATCTGGTGTTCGCGGGACCGCCCGGCACCGGCAAGACCACGGTGGCCCGGCTGTACGGGAAGCTGCTGCGCTCGCTGGACGTGCTGCCCCGCGGCCAACTCGTCGAGGTGGCCCGCGCCGACCTCGTCGGACGCTATGTGGGGCACACCGCCCAGCTCACCCAGGAGGTCTTCGAAAAGGCGCTCGGCGGCGTGCTGTTCATCGACGAGGCGTACACCCTCACGCCGCCCGGGTCGCCCGCGGACTTCGGGCGGGAGGCCGTGGACACGCTGCTGAAGCTGATGGAGGACCACCGCGAGGACGTCGTGGTGATCGTGGCCGGCTACACCGACGAGATGCACCGCTTCCTGGCCTCCAACCCCGGTCTGGCCTCCCGTTTCTCACGGCACGTCGAGTTCCCCGACTACAGCTCGGAGGAACTGGTCACCATCGTCCAGCAGCACGCCGCCGCCTCCGGCTTCGAGTGCGCCCCCGACGTCCCGCAGGCCCTGCTCGCGTTCTTCGAGGCCCAGCCCAGGGACCGCTCCTTCGGCAACGCACGGCTGGCCCGCCAGACCGTCGAACAGATGGCCACCCGCCAGGCCCGCCGCCTGGCCGCGATGACCTCCCCCACCATGCCCCAACTCCAAACCCTCCTGGTGGAAGACCTGCCCACCCCGTAGCCGCCCACTCGCGGGGCCGCGGGCAGCCGGTCGGTTGTTCATGACGACCGTTCCCCGGAAGTGTGCAGGAGCACTCGAATCAACGGGACGGCCCTTGGATTTCGTGCCGGCGGGTCGACATCGGCGGCCCTGGCGACGTCGGAGAGGGTTCAGTAGCTGAGCGGTCCCACAGATATGTGCCGCAGGACGGTGCCGTCGTCCTCTTCGCTGGACTCTGCGTCGGCCGAGTCGAGGTCCACCTCGACACCCGCGGGTTCGAGCGCCTGGCGTATGCGCCGCCGAAGGGGCTCGCTGAGATAGTTGTGGTGCAGGTCCAGCTTCTTGAGGTGGGTCAACTGCGGGCCGTCGAGGAGGGCGGCGGCGCCGTCGTCGCCCAGGGTGCCCATGGACAGGTCGAGCACTTCCAGCCGCGCGACCACCGGGGCCGTCGCCACCGCGACGGCGACCTCGTCCTGGATGTCGCTGTTGCGCAGGGCCAGATGCCGCAGGCGGGGCAACCGGGCACCGGACAGAATCGGCTCCAGGTCGGCCGCCGCGCAGTCCGCACCGTCGTCCGAGCCGCCCAGCCACAGTTCAAGGTGCTCCAGCGCGGGCAGTTCGCTCGCCCCCACCCCGCGTACGACGTCAGCCGGCAGACCGCTGCTTTGCACGGTCAGCCTGCGGAGCGCGTCATGACGCAGGGCGGGAAACCTCAGTCTCAGGGTTTCTCCCATGCTGGTGCCCTCTCCCGCACGCACATGGAATTCCTCCAGTGCGGGAAAGCCCGCCAACAGCGGTGTGACGTCGGTCTGGCTGATGCGGGAGAGCTTGCACTCCTCGTCCGTGATGTCCCCGAGGAATACGGACCGCAGCGCGGGCAGCCGGTCGCGTACGGCCAGCAGCGCTTCGACGACCTCGGAGGGATCGGTGTCTTCCGGGTCCTCCCAGCAGCCGATGATCAGGGCACGGACCCGTGTGATGTCGACTTCGGCACAGAAGCGGGCGAAGGCGTCCTCCCATGTCTCCGTGGCTTCCCACCTCTTGTGGCCGATCCGCCAGGCCACGGCGTCGGGCTGAGTCGGCCTTGCCGTCTCACCGGGCCCGGGGAAGGTGAGAGCGGGGAGACCGTACAGCTCCTCAAGATGGTGGTCTTGGGTTCTCATTCGTGCTGCTCCTGCGATACGACGGGTCACGGGGGATGCGCGGTAGTTCTACCAACGGCGTCTGACAACAGGCGGGTTGGGCCGGTGACGGTCCATCGGCTTCGAGGGGAGCATGGACGGCTCCGGACAGCGCGGCGGAGGAACCGACGCGGCGCCGGCCCATCCCCGTCACACGATGGCGAAGGCTCAGGCGGGGCGCCTCGTCGCGGCGTCATGACGGCAGCAGCAGGACCTCGGCGGCTCTGTCCGGGAAGTCGGTGAGGTAGATCCGCCACTCGTGGCGGCAGTCGTCGCAGAGCTCCACACCCCCGAACTTGCCGGATCCTTCGGCTGCGTAGGAATCCCGGTAGCGGCATCGATCGCAAGGGGGCGTGCGGGAGTTCTCCAGCATGGCGCGGAACCCGGGGAACAGGATGCGCTCCTCCTGGGCGATCACGTCCGCATAGCGCGGGCCTTGGGTGTTGTCCCGTGCGTCGTTGCGATACCAGAGCTTGTAGTTCTGTCGCGTCTGGTGCACGACGCGTTCGGTCTCCGGCAGGCCGATGGTGAGGCCGTCATCGGTGAAGCGGTAGCGCCGCATCATCATGTGGATCGGACCGCCGAACGGGCGCAGGAAGTTGATGGCCACCCGGAATCTCGGCTCGTGCGCCGTCGTCGCGTCGAGCGCCCAAAGAAGCTCCCGGTACCGGCGGAAGCAGTCGTCGCGCAGTTCGACACCGGCGTAGGCGAACGTGTTGTTGGTTTCTCCTTCGGCTCGGTGCTTGTAGTAGGCAACCGCGTCGTAGAGGGTGTCGCCGAGGCCCGCGAGGACACGGAACTCGTCCTCGCTGAACCATGCGTCGCGCAGGCCGTTGCAGGCGAGCGCTCCGGCGATGGTGAACCGCGCCAGAGCGTCGCAGTCACGTATCCGGATCCAGTCGCGCGGAGACCGGGCCGCTGCGTGCGCGTAGCGGCGGAACAGCTCCGATCCGTGTCTGCCGCTCGACTTCTCCGCGCTGATGAGCAGGTTGGCCCGGCACTCACGGGCCATGTCCCGGTGGCCGGGGGTGCCGGAGAAGAGGGTGTCGAGGAGTTCGTCGAGGTCGTAGCCGAGCAGGTGATCGCCGGCGGTGACGTCGACGAGGGAGCCGCGGACTTCCGCGAGGGTGGCGACGGCGATGATCCGGACCAGGGCGAGGTAGCGGTCCCAGTCGGTGAATTCCGGCACGATGCAGCGGACGTACTCCCAGGCACAGGCAAGCGTCTCGTCCGCCATCTCCTGCGGCAGCCCGGTATTCCTGAGGTCGTTCTTGAGTTCGGGCGGATAGAACCAGGTGTCGGGGGACTGTGCCCGCTGCGTCATGTCGGTGATCCTGGAGTACTGGCGAGGCACCGGTCGGTGATGCCCACGGAGGCAGGCGTCACGTGCCGCGATTCAGAAGGCATTCGATCCGAGTGGATTTCCCGAGCCGGCCGCTCCGTCGACCTGCGGTATCTCGCCACCGGAGTCAGGGGAGGGCTGACGAGCTGTGAATGAAGCCGGCGCCCCCATGGAGGCGAACCGCCGTCTCGCCGAGGAAGGACCGGCTGTGGATCGTGGCGGAGGCACGTGCTTCATCTGGTGGTCCTCGTGGTGGTGGCTGGTCAGGCCAGGTATGTGCCGGGCGCCGAGCAGGCCGGGCGGCTGGTACCCGTCGCAGCCTAGGCAGGGGTGCGCCGCACACGCTTGAACCACAGCGTCATCCGTGTGGAATATGCGCGCCACTGGAATGCCCCAGAGGAACAACTGCAGGTGAACTGCCGCGCAGCACCACCAGGAACAGGCCCGGTGCCAAAAACGTCTGACTAGACTGCGGCGATACCTGCGACGCCGACGCCGTGGCGCACGGCGTTTCACGGCACCCGACAGCAGGCCCAGGCGCTGCCCCGGCAGAAGCACCCCCCTTCACGCACATGGCGACCGCCCGACGGACAAGACGCCGCACCAGGCAACCTCCACGCGGACAACACCACGGAACCGCCCGCGACATCGTTGCCATGCCCAGCGCCTTCAGAGCCCACCTCCTCACCGACCTTCAGAAAGGCCCTGTCCGATGCCGATAGAGGAACTGAGCGGAGCCGTCCAGTATGTGATGGATCTCTTCGGTATCTTCGCCTTCGCCCTCTCGGGGGCATTTCTCGCGGTACGCAAGGACTTCGACATCTTCGGGACAGTCATCCTCAGCGAGGCCGCGGGCCTTGGCGGCGGCCTCTTCCGCGACCTGGTGCTCAGGGTCACCCCCGTCGCCTTCACCGATCTCGGCTACTTCTTCACGCCCTGCGCCGCAGCGGCGATCGTGTACTTCGGTCACCGGCTGCGCCATGACGAGAAAGTGGCCGAGGGCAGGCTGTTCGACGTCTCCGACGCGGCGGCGCTCGGGCTCTTCAGCGTCACCGGCACGATCAAGGCTCTCGCCCATGGCTTCAACATTCCCGCCGCGGTCACGCTCGGCTGCGCCAGCGCCGTCGGCGGCGGCGTGCTCGCTCATCTCCTGGCGCTGGAACAGCCGGCGCTGCTCCGCTGGAACCGTGACCTGTACGCACTGCCCGCCCTCGCGGGCGCCATCTCGACCGCGCTGCTGTACTACACCGGGCTGCTGAACGTCGGCACCGCCATCGGCACCTCGCTGTTCGCCTTCGGACTGCGGCTCCTGGCCCTGCGCTACAACTGGCGCACCCCCCGTGCCCGTTTCTGGCGCAATCCGTTCGCAGGCATGCGGCAACAGTTGCCAACGGTGAAACCGGCCGCAGGCTCCGCACCGTCACCCTTCACAGAACCGGATACGGTCCAACTGCCCTCCCCGGAAAGGGACAAGAGCACACTGTCCCCTGTTCAGCCCCCGCACCCCGGCCGCGACCCGCGGCTTCTCCTCCGCCGGCCCGTGCAACGAGAGCGGAGGGAACGAGACCAGACCCCACAGGATGAATAGACGATCGAGAGCCGCACGGAAGCGGGTCGTAAGGTGAGGAACGGTGCCGGAGCGGTGGCTGACGGATCGCGTGGGGCGTTCTCCCTGGACTCCACCGTCCCCGGCGCGGTACCGCGGGGCTACCACGCCTTCCGCGACGCGTGGGAGACGCAGGTAGGCGCTGTCATCCCGCTGCCGAGTCTCAGTCCGGCCGCGGTCGACGACCTCCGGGCCAGGGCCCGTGTCGCCAGGCTGCGTGACGTGGTGATCACCGACATCCACACCGCGTCCGCCCTCCGGACCACGGCACCCGCGGGTGGGGGTGACCAGGTATGGCTGCACGTGGTCCGGCGCGGTACGTGGATGGTGGGCGGATCACCCGATCGCGGCCAACAGACCATATCGGCCGGGCAGTTCCTCTTCCGTCACATCGGGCGGCCGTTTCACTTCGAGACGGCGCCGCACACCACGAGGGAACTCCTCGTCCTTCCCGCCGAGCCGCTCGCGCCGCTCCTCAAGAAGCGGAACATCACCGGACCGGCGGACACCGCTGAAGTGCGCCTCCTGGCCGCCCACGCGCACATGGTCCACGCCACCGTCGCCGACCTCGGCCCGGCCGGCGTCCACGCCGCCCACAGCACCCTGATCGAACTGGCCAAAGCGGTGTTCTGGCAGCGTTTCGACGACGCGGAGCCCCTGCTGGCCCCCGCACTCGCCCAGGCAGCCAAAGAGCTCTCCGACCGCCGTCTCACCGACCCCGAGCTCACCCCCACCATGCTGGCGCGCGAGCTGAAGGTCTCCGTCCGCACCCTCCAACGGGCCTTCGCCACATCGGGAGAGTCACCTACCGCCTACATCCGCCGCCGACGGCTGGAAGAGGCCCGGCGCGCGCTCACCACGCCGTCCGGTCGGCCGAGCATCTCGGAACTCGCCGCCCACTGGCAGTTCGCGGACACCAGCCACTTCACCCGGGCCTTCAAGAAGCACTACGGCCAGACACCCACCGAATACGCACACTCGAACAGACCGGTCTGAACCGGCAGCCCAATGATCGCGACCAGATTCGCCGCAGCCTGCGAGACACCGCGCACGGCCGACACCGGACGGCTCCGAACCCGCAGGCTACTTCCGTGGTGCAGGCGCGGTGATGCGCCGTGACCAGGGCGAGCCGGTGGCAGGGTGCCGCGTCCGACGTCCCTGGCCGACCTGGGTGGTGCCGCAGCGGGGACCGGAACTCCGTGACGGCGATCGGTGAATCCCGGAGCCGCGAAGTAGGCATGGGGAGGGCGTTCGCCCGTACCCCTTCCTGCCACCAGGCCCTGGACAGCGCACGCCCCGGCACGGACTCTCTCCCCCCTCCCCAGATCAGCGACGTGGTGTTCTTTCAGCTGCTCACACGATGAACCGGAACGTCGACGGCTCCGCTGCGACTGCGGTGATCGTCTGCCCGGGAGTCACGATCAAGCATGCGGACCATGCGGACTGACGCCCTGCCAGCACCCATCCGAATCCCGCCCGCCACCGCGTCGGGCCCAGATCGGCCAGCGCCGATCGTCGTCACCGCCCGTCCACCAATTGCTGCGGAGGTGCAAGCCTCCGCCCGAGCGCCGCTTCGCCAGACCGTGGTCCGGTCCTCCGGCGTCACCCGCACAGGTCGGAGCGAAAGAGGACGACCTCGGCGATGCGCCAGGATCCGAAACCACGGTCAGGACGTGTCATCACACGGACGCCCCGGAACGCAGCCCCTCACCACTGGCCCGTCAGCGCCAGCAGTCTGCCGATCCAGGCGTCGAAGTGTGGACATACTGCACGCAAAGCGGGCAAACCAAGGTCTGCAACCGCCACCGGGCCGTCCTGGGTCTTGAGGTACCCTGGGCGCAGACGCAGGAGCCGTTTCGACGGGGCAGTGTCCGGTCCATCGTTCACATATTCGGGTCCACCCGCCGCGTCGACCTGTCTCTTGAGCTCACCCCCCAGCGCGGGGTCGTCGTACCAGTCCGCCAAGTGCTCCGCCGCCGCGAGAACCCACGTCTCGGTCTCATGAAGGACGAGATACGGGATGAACCGTGGGTGATCGATCCGCTCCGCGATCCGCTGCTCCACATGCTCCGCGCGCTGCCTCGCCGATCCGTTCGGCCGGTCCGCCATGCCAGGGCTGTCCTGCGGCAGTCCGTAGTAATCGATCAGCATGGTCACAGCAGCCCAGTGCGGTGTGCTGGACAGCCGATTCCGCAGGTCTTTCTCGATCTTCGACCATTTACTGACGCCGCCCCGTCCGGACGACCCGCCCGCAGTCGTCCCGGTCAGAAGGATGGTCGGTACGAGGTTGATTCCGGCGTTGAAGAGTTCAGGGGCCAGGAAATCCCTGACCATGGTCTCCTCCGTCTGTCCTTCGCACAGCACCCCCACCGTGATCATGCCGTGCGCCCTCGCAGCGGCAGTTCGGGCACCGGGCGACCGCCCAGAACGTTCTTCTCCCACAACTCACCGAGTGAGTAGTCCTCCAGCCAGTCCCGGAGTTCCTCGCGCTTCGGGCGGTGCAGGGTCGTCGCCCTGTCTTCCCGCTCCACCACGACGATGTCGTCCAGGGAGAACTGGTTGAGCAGAGTCACCGACTGGGTGGCGATGACGACCTGGCTTCGCGTCGCCGTGGAGCGCAGCATGTCCGCCAGTTGCACGATGGCGTACGGATGCAGCCCCAGCTCCGGCTCGTCCAGAGTGAGCAGGGCAGGCGGATCCGGTTGGAGAAGCAACACACAGAGGCAGATGTAACGGAGGGTTCCGTCCGAGAGCGCCTCTGCCGGGAAGATGGCATCCACTCCCTCTTGCAGCCAGCGCAGCCGGATGTTTCCCCCCGGCTCCTCGCGCAACAGGAAGTCCCGGAAGAACGGCGCCACCGTCCTTACGGCTCGCACGATCCGGCGGTACGCCTTCGGTTCGCTGTCATGCAGGCGCAGCAGGAATGCCGCAAGGTTCTTCGCGTCGGGTCGCAGTGCCTCGTTGTCCGCGGTGTATCCGAGTTTCTTGACGGGTGCGTTGCTGCTGGTGTCCTGGAAGTGGAAGACACGGCAACCGGCAAGGATCGCCCGCATCGGCCCGGCCAGGCGCGAAAGCTGCTCGATCTCCTTCTCCCGCAGGAGGGACTCCCGGTGACCTTGCCCGAAGCTCTCGTTCAGGGGTCGTCCATGGCCCGGCTCGTGGAAGTGGCCCTTCTCCGTCGCGAAGACGAAGGAATCGTTGGCGGCAGGCACCAGATGCGCCTCGTAGCGGTACGGAGGCGCAGTCACTCTGAGCCGGATGCCCTCTTCGGCCCGCGGCCCCGCGTACTGCATGGCCCCCGCTCCACCCCGGAGCCCGACCTCCAGGGCCAGCTGCTCGTCCGCCATCCGCCCGAGAAGTTCCAGAGCTCCGACCACATTGCTCTTGCCCGCGCCATTGGCACCGACCAGCACGGTCACATCACCGAGCGTGAGCGTGCTGGAGCGGATCGAGGTGAACCCTTCGATGAACACCTCAGAGAGCTTGTAACGCATGTCCTCACCCTATGCGGCGCGACCGGGCCTGGTCCTCGGACCACAACAGCAACCGACCTGTTGCCGCCTTCCACCCGTCATCCACAACGGAGGCCCGCCCACGGGCCGCCAGTCAGCAGGTGCGGATACTCTGGAGCGCTGATCAGGCCAATCAGGCAAAAGCCTGTGGGAAGGAAAGGAAGGCGACCATGCGCGACGGCCGGTGGACGACAATCACCGAATCGCAGTTCCAGCACGAGCGCGGTGGTCTGCTGTATCTCAAGGAACGACTCCCCGACAACGAGCCCTACCGCGCCTGGTCCAACTTCACCTTCACCGCGAACAGCGGCCACGTCCGCGAAGTCGATCTACTGGTCGCTGCCCCTGCGGGTCTCTTCCTGATCGAATTGAAGGCTTGGCAAGGTACGGTCACGTCCTCGGGAGCCAGCTGGGTCCAGACAACGGCCGAGGGCCACCCCAGGGTGCACCGCAACCCTCGGCACCTGGCCAATCAGAAGGCGAAGGAGCTCAAGGGACTCCTCAAGGACGCCATGCAGCGGGCAGGCATCCGCCGCCCGGTCCCGTACGTCCAGGAGCTCATCTTCTTCACCGCTCCCGGACTCCGTGTCAACCTCGCTGCCAATGACCTCGCCGGCGTCTTCGGCAAGGACGGCCACAGCACTCTCCCCAGTGTCCTGGCCGAGATCCAGCGCCCGGCCCACGATGTGAAGAGCGGCATCGATCCGCAGCTCTCCAAGCACCTGGGCAAGCTCCTGGAGAGTGTGGGCATCGGCCGTTCCGACGCGGAGTTCCACGTCGGTACGTACCGGCTGGACCGCAAACCCTTCGACACGGGAGCGAACTGGGCCGACTACCTGGGGCACCACGACTCGATGCGCAAGGTCCGCCGGGTGCGGATCTATCTGCGCGAGCGGGGCGGGGATCAGCAGACCAGGCTGTCGATAAGCCATACCGCGGAGCGGGAGGCCCAGGTCCTGCAGGGTCTGGAGCACCCGGGTCTCGTCGCTCTGGAGAACTTCGACGAGAGCGGCCACAGCGCCGGCCCGGCGCTGGTCTACAAGTATGATCCACGCACGCTCCGCCTTGACGACTATCTCGTCCAGTACGGCGGCAAGCTGGACGCACAGAGCCGTGCGGGCCTGCTGCGCCAGCTCGCCGAGACCCTGAACTTCGCGCACCGGCACCGCCTGTACCACCGCACCCTGTGTGCCCGTGCCGTGCATGTCCTTCCCGGCCCGCGTGGCCGCGGGGAGAGTGAAGAGCAGCGCTGGCTCCGGCCGCAGCTCCAGATCGCAGAGTGGCAGACGGCGGTGCGGCGCGCGTCGGGCTCCGCCTCAGGCGGCTCGGGCGGGGCTCTGACCAGCGGGCACGAGATCGTCCCTTCGCACAATGTCGCCGCGTACGTCTCCGAAGCCGCCGACCCCTATCTGGCCCCCGAGCTGACCGCCCGCGCCCCCGACCCGGTGGCGCTGGACGTGTTCGGGCTCGGCGTACTCGGCTATCTGCTCTTCACCGGCAGGGCACCCGCATCCAGCCAGGCGGAGCTCATCGCCCGGCTGGAGCACAGCAACGGCCTGGCTCCGTCTTCCCTGGTCGACGGCCTCTCCACCTACGTCGACGAGCTCATCCAGTCCGCCACCGCCTACAGTCCGGCACGCCGGACCCGTACGGTCGCCGAGTTCCTGGAGATGCTCGACTCCGTCGATCTCGATCTGGCGCCACCGGACGAATCCGAGCCCTCAGAGGCCCCGGCCGAGGAGAGCGACCCGCTGGAGGCCCGGCCCGGGGATCTGGTCGGTGGCCGCTTCCTGATCAGGCGCAGTCTCGGGCAGGGTTCGACCAGCCGCGCCGTGCTCGCCGAGGACACGGAGCGGGACGGCGCTCAGGTCGTCCTGAAGATCGCCCGCAAGGACGACTACGCCAAGGTACTGCGCCGCGAGGCGGGGATTCTCGCCCAGCTCCGCAATGACTCCAAGGTGATCCGGCTCGCCCTGCCCGAGCCCGTCGTCATCGGTCCCCGCACAGTGCTGGTTCTCGATCACGCGGGCGACCGCACGGTGGCCCGCCAGCTGCGGGAGGAAGGCCGGCTGCTGCCGGACCAGCTGAGGACGTACTCCACCTACCTGTTCGCCGCTGTCGACTTCCTCGACGGCGAGGGTGTGTGGCACCGCGACCTCAAGCCGGACAACATCGCCATCCGGGTCCGCCCCAATGGCACCAAGCAGCTGGTCCTCTTCGACTTCTCACTGGCCAACGCCCCCGTCGATCAGATCACTTCAGGCACGGACGGCTACCTCGACCCGTTCGTGGGCATCATCACCCGCGGCCGGTACGACGCCCATGCCGAGTGGTACGCGCTCGCCGTCACCCTGCATGAGATGGCCTCGGGCGAGCTGCCGGTGTGGGGCGACGGCAAGACCATCCCTCGCCAGACCGATCCGAAGGAGTGGCCCTACCCGCTGGTCGCCGCGGAGGCCTTCGATCCCTCCCTCCGCGACGGACTGGTGAAGTTCTTCCGACGGGCTCTCCACCGGGACGTACGGCAGCGCTTCCCCGATCTGCAGGAAATGCAGAAGGAGTGGCAGCGGGTCCTCCTTCTCGCCGATCAGCCTGCGGTCGGCCGCCCTTCGAAGCACCAAGAGGCGATCGGGGAACTGCCCGCCGACGAAGGCACCGACGAGGCCGCCCAGCGGGAGGAAGCCGCCGCGCAGGCAAAGCGGGAGACCAGTCTCGCCGTCTCCGGTCTCTCCCAGCGGGCCGTCTCCTTCCTCAACAATCTGGGCCTCAACACCGTCGGAGATCTGCTCGACTACTCGACCCGGCGGCTGGTCAACCAGCCGGGCCTGGGAGCCCGGACCCGCGACGAGATCAACTCCCGCCTGAAGCAGTGGCGCATCGCCTTCAACGCACGGCAGCCCTCGCCTCTGTCCCCAGCGGAGCGCAGCGACTCGGCGGACGAGGTCGCGGAAGCCAGGGCCGAGCAGCAGGAGGCGGGCAGCACGCTCCCGCTGCGCCGCCTCAGCCTGGACGCCCTGGTCACCCTGCTCGTGCCGAAGCCCGCCCCCAAGGGACGCAACGCGACCGAGGTAGAAGCCATCCGCCTGCTGCTACGCCTCCCCGACGAACAGGGCAGCCTTCCGGACGGGCTGCCGAACTGGCCCCTGTACAAGTCGGTCGCCCCGCTCACCAGCGAACAGGTCACCGAGAGCCGGATCAACCAGATCGTCGGCGACCAGCGCAAACGCTGGGTCAGGGAACAGGCACTGGTCGAGCTGCGCAACGAGGTCGTCGAGGTACTCGCCGACCTCGGCCGGGTCGCGTCCGCTGCCGAGCTGGCCGAGACCCTGGTCGCCAAGCGCGGCACCATGCAGGCCGACCCCGTGGTGCGTACGGCCCTGGGAATGGCCGCCGCACGTGCGGCGTACGAAGTGGACTGGGCCATGACCCCGCGACGCCTGCGCGGGCGGCGGCACGGCGATTCCGGCGACAATGTGATGCTCATCGCGCTGGAGGTCGACGAGGACACAGACAGCCCCGACACTCCTTCCGGTCCCTCCCTCCTTGACTACGCGGACCGGCTCGGCAAGGCCGCGGAGAGCCTGGCGGACCGCGGGACTCTGGCCAGCCCCAGCACCGTACTGGAACAGGTGACGGCTGCGAGCGACGCGTTCCATGCCCGGCACCCCCGTCTGCGTATCGCCCTGGACGAGACCCGCATGGTCACGCTGGCCGCCGCCGCTGCCCGCAATGCTGCCGCCAACGCGCGGCTTGAGATCTACTCACGGGATCTGCCGCCCGTACGGGCCCTGCGCCTCACCCAGGCCGGACTCATCCAGCCCCTGACCGGCGCCCCCGAAGAACAACAGCACGGACTGACCATCGAGAACGTCCACGCCCGGGTCAAGGCCCGCTTTCCCGAGCTGCGCACACCGCTTCCCGATCACTACAACCCGCTGGGCAAGCTGCTGCGCCAGGCCGGTTTCGATGTGCAGTGGCGCACGGACCCGAAGACCAAGCGCGGCAAGTTCTATCCGAAGCGCGACGCGGGCTCCGCGGACCCGACATCTGTCGTCACCCAGCGCAGTCCCACCCGGGGCACCCGGGCGGGACTGCGCTGGGCCAACCGGACACCGGAACTGCAGGCCGCCGACCGTGCCGAGGATCAGCTGCTGCTCGCCAGGGAGCGGCCCGGCTTCCGTGTACTGACGGCGGGCATGGACCGCTACCAGCTGGCACTGGACGAGCTGGTCCGGCCTCAGGAGCAGCGAGGCCGTTTCGCCGCCGAGCCCGTGAACGTGAGCGCGCTGTACCTGCGCTCGCTGCATCGCCTGGTGTCCGCCCGCCCCAAGCCGACCTGGGAGACCCTGCTCAAGGCGGACATCGCCGAGCCCGGTTCGCGTGGGGCGCTGAAGTTCGCCGAGTACACGGCAGCGGCGTGGGGGCCGGTCGAGCAGCAGCTGACGGCCACGCTCACGTCCGGCAAGGCTGATGCCACGTCCGGTGGCGCTTCCCGTGAGCGCCGTCCGCTGCTGCTCCATGACGCGGCGGTCATGGCCCGGTACAGCGGTATGGGCGTCCTGCAACGGCTCTCGGACACCGCGCGGGCCGGCGGGCCGGGGCAGCGCGGCCTGTGGCTGCTGTCCTCGGTGGTCGACCCGACCGCGGCGCCGAAGCTGGACGGTGAGGCCGTCCCGCTTCAGGACCCCGAGGAGTGGGTCAGACTCGTGGACGCCTGGGTCACCAACCAGCACCGGACCGGCCGGAACGGCGGTGGCCGCGCCGCGTAGCCGTGGTCCGGTCGCGCGGTTGCGTGGTCGTGCCGGTTCCGGCCGGGGCACGGTCGTACGGCTCCGGCCGGGTGCGGAGTCGTGTGGGCTGGTCAGGTGCAGCGTGTACGGCGGCTACGCCCGCTCGCCCCGGCTGACCGCGTTGGCGGCGGCCACCGCGGCGCTGAGCCGCTCGGCAGCCGTCGCCGGCCGGACCCGGTCGGGCTCGGCGTCCCATTCCCGGCCACCGCCGAGGGGGCGCAGCTGGAGGTACGGCCCCTCAGCTCCCATCACCTCGCCGATACGGTCGCGCCGCTCGTCCCGAACGACGGTGCCGGGGGCGAGGCGTGGTTGCGGTTCCGGGCCCGGGTTCGGATTCAGGTCCAGGTTCCGGCTCGGGCTCGGCTGTACGTCGTTCACGGCCCCTCCGCCTTCCGGAGCGCGGCCGTGAGCCGCTGGGCCGTTTCCGGGGTGCAGCGGCCCAGCTCGACGAGGGGGCGGGGTGTGGGCGTGGTGACCATGCAGGAGGCGAGGTCGACGCCGAGCGAAGGCAGGGTGATCGCGAGGGCGGCGAGGGCCTGCTTCAGGTCGCGTACGACGTCGGTGGTGGCGGTGAGCGGGTCGGGGTTCTGGGTCTGGGTCTGGCTTTGGGTCTGATGCTCGTGCTGGTTCTGGGATGCGTTCATGGAGGGCGGCGCCTTTCTTTCGGCCTTCGCACGATCGGAGCGAATGTCACTGTTCGCACCCATAGCGTGACCGTGTGGAACTACGCTCACCAGGGAGATCAACCCAGCAAGACCTTTGCGCCGTAGGAGCGTTGGCCATGACCCAGCCCAAGCACCTGGACCCGTACACCTCACCGAGGACGTTCTACGGTGCCGAACTGCGCCGCCTGCGGGAGGAAGCGGGCTGGTCACAGGAGCAGCTCGGCGAGCGCGTCTTCTGCTCGGGCACGTACATCGGCCAGTTCGAGTCGGCGACGCGACGGCCGCAGCCGGATCTGTCGAAGCTGCTGGACGGGGTGCTGGGCTCGGGCGAGCATCTTCAGCGGTTGTGCAAGCTGGCCCGGAAGTCCAAGCATGCGGACTACTTCGCGGACGCGGCGGAGCTGGAGAAGCTGGCGAAGACGATCAGTGAGTACGCGCCGATGTTGGTGCCGGGGCTGCTGCAGACGGAGGCGTATGCACGGGCCGTCACGCGAGCCACTCTGCCTCTCGCCGGTGACGACGTGATCGAGGGGTACGTCGGTGTGCGACTCGACCGGCAACGAATCCTGGATGAACCAACACGGCCCGTGCTGTGGGCAGTTCTCCACGAGACAGTGCTGCGTGTGCCTATGGGAGGACCTGCGGTGATGAGTCACCAGCTCCGTCACATCGTGGACATGGTGCACCGTCGGGAGGCTCTGGTGCAGGTGCTCCCATTCACAGCCGCGGCTGATGCATTCATGAATGGCCTGGTATCCATCATGACGTTCCCGGATGCACCCCCCGTCGTGTATACGGAAGGGCCCGGCGTCGGCCAACTGATCGAGGAACCAGCCCTGGTAGAGCAATGCCAGAGGTCATACGATCTCGTCAGGGCCGCTGCACTGTCGCCGACGGCGTCCCTGGACCTGCTCAAATCGGCGGCGGAGGACTACACCACACCATGAGCACTGCTGCACTCGACCTGAGCTCCGCAACCTGGCGCAAGTCGTCCCACAGTGACGGACAAGGCGGCAGCTGCGTCGAGGTCGCCGACGGCTTCACCAGTGCCACGCCTGTCCGCGACAGCAAGCACCCCCAAGGCCCCGCACTCGTCTTCCCAGTCAACGGCTGGATTTCTTTTGTGAACGCAATTAAAGATGGTGCACTCTGAGGTTCGAGCCCATCCTCCCAACCCCGTCGCTCACGTGAGAGACGGGGCTTCTCCGTGGTGAAATGGACACCTGTGCCCCGTCGGGCGCCTCCCGTGACCAAACAACCAGGATGTTGGTGGCTCAGTGATCAACCGCGCGCGGCTGCTCGCCGACCTGCAAGTGCAGGTCACCCACGTCGAAGCCGATCTCCACGCACAACTCGACGTGCTCCCCGAGGTCAAGCAGCGACTGTTCGCCGAGCACAAGGGCGCGTTCGACGCAAAGCGGACAGCGGCTTCGGCAACGGAGTGGATCGGCGAGCGAGTCACCCAGGCGGCCGTGGCATGGGTCTTGGCGACAGTGTTCGTGCGCTTCACCGAGGACAACGGCCTCCTCACGAACCCCTACCTGGCGGGTACCAAGCCAGACCGCCAGGCTCACGCAGAGGAACTGCATGAGCAGTTCATGACGGAGGACGCTGCACGTACACACCGCGACTGGCTGCTCGCGGCCTTCAACGAGATCGGGTCAGGGCCCGCCGGCAGGTCACTCTTCGACCCTCGGCACAATCCGCTGTACCAGATCGACATCTCCCATGACGCAGCCAAAGCCTTGATCGACTTCTGGAGGAAGCGAGAGGAGAACGAGAACGGAACCACTGACCTCGTCCACGATTTCTGGGACCAGGACTGGGACACTCGTTTCCTCGGCGACCTCTACCAGGATCTCTCCTCCGATGCCCGTAAGAAGTACGCCCTCCTTCAAACCCCTGAATTTGTCGAGGAGTTCATCCTTGACCGCACCCTCAGGAAGGCGATCGGCGAGTTCGGGTACGACGTCGTCAGAATGATCGACCCGACCTGCGGTTCGGGTCACTTCCTCCTGGGGTCATTTCATCGAATCCTGGCAGCATGGGAGGAAAATTCACCCAGTTCGGACGTACACACCCGAGTTCAAGCAGCGCTGGATGCCGTCCACGGCGTCGATATCAATCCCTTTGCGGTGGCCATTGCCCGATTCCGCTTGCTCATCGCCGCTTTGAAGGAAGCAGGAGTGAGAAGACTCCGCGATGCGGAACAGTTCGAGTGGCCGTTGCACATCGCAGTCGGCGATGCACTTCTCAAGTCAGAGCAACTGGAAATCTTCTCGCTGCCCAGCGACACGGAAGTCGCGACGCCTGCTTCATTCACCTACACGACCGAGGATGTGGCCGACCACCTGGCCATCCTTCAGGACGGCCGCTATCACGTCGTCGTGGGAAACCCCCCATACATTAACGCCAAGGATCGAAATCTTAACCAGGCGTACCGCGAGACGTACAGCATGTGCAGCGGAAAATATGCATTGACTGTCCCCTTCATGCAACGCTTCTTCGAGTTGGCGGTGCAGGATGAGAAGAACAACGAGCATCCTGGATACGTAGGGCAGATCACCTCAAGCTCATTCACGAAGCGTGAGTTTGGTGAAAAGCTCGTCCAACATTACCTTGCCAGCGAAGTCGACCTGACCGAGGTGATCGACACCTCGGGTGCATACCTTCCAGGGCACGGCACCCCAACTGTCATCCTCGTCGGCCGTCGACGTCTCGCCAAATTCGGCGCCGCCACCGTTCGCACGGTGCGAAACGTTCAAGGCGAGCCTAGCATTCCGAAAAATCCGGAGGAGGGACTCGTATGGCGCGACATCATTGACCGGATTGACAGCCCTGGAAAGAGCACGGGGAGATGGGTTTCAGCTAGCAACCTGATCCGGAAAGAATATTTCAATAAGCACCCATGGATCTTGGCTGACGGCGGCCTGGAAACCATCAGAGAAATCAACTCAAGATCCCAGGGAAAGCTCTCTGACATCGCTCCGACTGTCGGAATCTCTGCCGTCACCGGCGAGGACGACCTGTTTCTCATTCCGACCAACGGAGCCGCCCAACGACTCCGCGTTGATCACTCCAAGCCCCTCATCACGGGTGATGTAATTCGTGACTATATGGCGCCTGCCGATTTTGACGCACTATGGACCTACAATAAAGAGTTCAAAGTAATTCCACTCGATCAACTCGGAGGCGTCGGGAAGATCCTCCGCTCACGCAAGGGCGCCATTCAGCATCGCAAACGTTTCGGAACTCCAATGGTCCAGCGCGGCCTGGAATGGTATGAATGGCAAGAGCTCTATACCAAAAAATTCCAGACGCCGTTGACAATTACATACGCCGAGGTCGCCACTCACAACAGCTTTGTGCTGGACCGCGGAGGGAAGGTATTCAAACAGACTGCACCCGTGATCAAACTCCGCAAGGAAGCAACCGAAGAAGACCACCTACAACTCCTCGGTGTCCTAAACTCCTCCACCGCCTGCTTCTGGCTCAAGCAGATGTGCCAGATCAAGCCCAGTAACGGCGTAGGCCGGGGCCTTGAAGCGGAGAAGTGGACCGTCTGGTCGCAGTTCAACGGAACCAACGTCCAGGACTTCCCCCTCCCCACCCGCTACCCCCTGACCCGAGCCACAGAACTCGACACCCTCGCCCAGCAACTCTCCGCCACCACCCCCGCCGCCCTCGCCTCCGACCCCGAAAAGCCCCCCACCCCCGAAGCCCTCGCCGCCGCCCGGGACGAGTGGCACCGCATCCGGGCTCGGATGATCGCCGTGCAGGAGGAGCTGGACTGGGAGGTGTACGGGATCTACGGGCTGTACGAGGACCTCACCGCGCCCGTCGACTCACTGCCGGTCCCCGGGCTGGAGCTCGGGCAGCGGGCGTTCGAGATCGACCTCGGGCGCAAGGTCGAGGCGAAGGAGGCACAGACCGAGTGGTTCCGGCGGCACAACTCGACGATGATCTCGTCCATCCCGGAGGACCGCGACTGGCCCGAGGAGTACAAGCGCACAGTCGAGCGGCGTCTCGAAGCGATCCGGAACTCCCCCGTGATCGGACTCGTCGAGCGTCCCGAGTACAAGCGGCGCTGGCTGACCGATGGATGGGACAGCCAGCAGCACACCGCGCTGCGCGAATGGCTGCTGGCCCGGATGGAGCGGCGTGATCTCTGGTACGCGATGGGGGACGACGGTGTCGAGCGGCCCCGTACCCGCACCGTCGCCGAGCTCGTCGACGCGTTGAACTCCGATGAGGACTTCGTCGCCGTTGCCGCGCTCTACGCACCCGGTAAGGACCTCACCGAGGTCATTCCCGAGCTCGTCTCCGACCAGCACGTGCCCTTCCTGGCCGCCCTCCGCTACAAGGAGCCCGCGATCAAGAAGAAGCGCGTGGTCTGGGAGGAGGTCTGGGAGCTGCAGCGGGCCGAGGACGCCGCGGCGGCCGCCGGCAACCTGGAGGAGTCACTCAAGATCCGGGACAGCATTCCCGTACCGCCCAAGTACGTGACCGGTGACTTCGTCAAGCCCTCGTACGCCGCCCAGCGTGGTGGGCTCGACGTGCCCAAGGAGCGGTTCATCTCCTACAGCCGTACCCTCTCCAACCCGACCGAGTTCCTCGGGTGGGGCGGCTGGGACCATCAGGAACAGGCGCTGGCGCTCGTCCTCGCCATCGAGGCCCGGCTCGCGGCATCGAGCTGGGAGGAAGCCGGGCTCACGCCCTACCTGGCGGGACTGCTCGAACTGCTTCCCTGGGTGCGCCAGTGGCATCCCGACCAGGCCGACTTCTACGAAGAGGTCGTCGCCGACTACCAGCGGGACTACGAGCTCACCGACGAGGCCCTGCGTAACTGGCGTCCGGCACCGGCCCGCCGTGGCGGCGGGCGCAAGCCCAGGAAAGCCGTGCCGCGTGCGAAGGTCGCGGAGGGGGAGTCGGAGGAAGTCTGACGGCCGGGCGGGAGAGCCTCCGGACTCCCCCGCACCGCCTCTCCCGCCGACCTCCGCGAACCCAGGGAAGATCCCGGCCCCAGCACGTTACGCTGGGGCCTTTGGGCAGGTAGCGAGCGAATTTCGCGGTCACGAACCGCGCATAGCGGACATAGAGGGAGTAAGCGATGGCAAACCCCACACAGCCCCTGCTGCGTGAGGTCATCGACATTCCGGAAGAGCTCGACCAGAACGAGTACGTCCTCAAGCTCGTCGAGGCGCTGGAGAACGAGGAGACCCTCGCCAAGCATCTCGCCGAGTACGTCATCACGGATCCCCTGGTCGAGCATTTCGACGAGGCGCTCACCCTCATCCAGACCGCCCTGGACAGCGGCAGTTCCAAGGCCGCCTATCTCCACGGCTCGTTCGGGTCCGGCAAGTCCCATTTCATGATGGTACTCAGCGCCCTCCTCGGCGTGCTGCCCGAGGGCGCCCGCATCGCGCGCGGCCTCGACGAGTTCGCACCGCTGGTGCGCGCGCACAGCTGGATGCACGAGAAGAACCTGCTGCTCCTGCCGTATCACATGCTCGATGCCAAGTCGATCGAGCAGCGGGTTCTCGGCGGCTACGTGGAGCACATCAGGCGCCGGCATCCCGGCGCGCCGATTCCGCAGGTCTACCGCACGGACGCGCTGTTCGAGAACATCCGGGAGCACCGGGCCCGGATGACCGACGATGCCTTCATCGCCGGGCTGCCGAGCGGACCGGCCGGCGAGGAGGACGAGTGGGGCGACGACGGCGTCTTCTGGGACTCCGCGAAGCTGGACATCGCGCTGTCCGCCGCCCAGGTCGATGTGAAGACCCTGAACGACACCGACGCGAACTGGATTCAGCACCCCACCACTCCCGGTGGCCTGCGGGCCAAGCTCGTCTCCGACGCGCTCAGTTCCTGGTTCAAGGGGTTCTTCACCAACGCGACCGAGGACAGCCAGGCATTCATCTCGCTCGACCGCGGCCTCACCGTCATCGCGGGGCATGCGAAGTCTCTCGGCTACGACGGCCTGGTGCTCTTTCTCGACGAGCTCATCCTGTGGCTGGCGAGCCGGATCGTCGGAGACGAGGAGTTCGTCGCCCAGGAAGCCGCCAAGATCACCAACTTCGTCGAGGGCAGCGATGTCCGTCGCCCCGTTCCCGTGATCTCCTTCATCGCCCGCCAGCGCGATCTGCGCCACCTGGTCGGTGAGGAGGCGGTCGCCGGCGCGTCCGAGGTCACCATTCAGGACACGCTGTCCCTGGCCAACGACCGGTTCCGGCTCATCTCGCTGCCGGACAGCGATCTGCCGGAGATCGCCTACAAGCGGCTGCTGCACCCGCGCGCGGACGTTCCCGACGCGAAGGCCCGGATCGACCAGGCCTTCGCCAACATCAAGCGGGTACGGCCCGAAGTCTGGAACGCCCTCCTCGGCACGTCCACCGACATCACGGACGCCAACGAGGCCGCCTTCCGCAAGGCGTTCCCCTTCTCCCCCGCCTTCATGGACACGCTGGTACGGGTCGCCGAAGCGCTGTCCCGCTCCCGCAGCGGTCTGCGGCTCATGGGGCAGATGCTCTCCGACAACCGCGAGACGCTGCCGCTCGGCCAGCTGGTGCCGCTCGGCGATCTCTTCGAGGTGCTGTACCGGGGCGGCGGCGACCCCTTCACCCAGCAGCTGCGGGAGCAGTTCAAGTCGGCGCTGAAGCTGTACCGCGACAAGCTGCGGCCGTACCTGCTCACCACGTACGAGATCACCGACGGCGACGTCGACGCATACATCAAGCGTCCTGACAGCATTGAGGACGAGCTCGCCAAGAGAGTCCAGGCATTCATCGCGGACAACCGCCTCATGGGCACCCTGCTCCTCTCCGCACTCGCGCCCAGCGTGCCGGCTTTCCAGAACCTCACCGTCAAGCGGCTCACCGCGCTCAACCACGGTGTGATCACCGCGCCGGTGCCGGGCTTCGAGGCCAAGGCCGTCTCCAAGAAGGCCAAGGAGTGGGCTGACAACATCGCCGAAATCGAGTACATCGACGGTCCCGACGCCGGTATCTCCCTCGAACTCATCGACGTCGACTACGAGTCGATCGTCACCCGTGCGGAGAGCAACAACAACGGCCCCAACCGCCGAACACTCCTCAAGCGCCTCCTGTGGGAGGAGCTGGGCGTCAGCCAGGGCCAGCTGGACGACCAGCTGAACCTGGTGTGGCGTGGCTCCCGGCGCTCTCTCGAAGTCGCCTTCGGGAACATCGCCGACCCCAACTCCCTCTCCGACGACAAGTTCTCGCCCCGTCAGGAGGGCAACTGGCGGCTGGTCATCGACATGCCGTTCGACGATCTGTACGGCACCGCGGAGGACCGGGACCGGGTGGAGCGTCTCAGGTCGGCCTCGGACAAGCCGCCGCGCACAGTGTGCTGGATCCCCGGGCACTTCACCCACGACCTGTACGCCAAGTTCCAGCGGCTGGTCATCATCGACTACGTCCTGACCGGCCCGCGCTTCGACAGCTTCGCGGCCCATCTGAGCCCGAACGACCGGGAACGTGCCAAGGCCGCCCTGGAGAACCAGCACCGTCAGCTGACCAAGACCGTCAAGGACGCGCTCAAGCAGGCGTATGGTCTCGCACCCAAGGATCCGTCGCAGGTCACCGCCTACGACGACCATGTCATGCCGCTGCCCGACATGCCGCAAATCGTGCTGCAGTACAACCAGTCGCTGTACGACGCCGTACGGCTGATCGCGGACCGGGTACTCGCCCACCAGTTCCCCGCACACCCCGACTTCGACCCGAAGCGTGAGCTGCTGTCGGTGAGGACCGCCGATGTGAAGACGGTCTTCGAGTATCTCCGCAAGGCCGCGGACCGCGGCGAGGAGATCATCGACATCGAGCCGAAGCACCGGGAGATGATGGGGCGGATCGCGGGCCAGAAGGGGCTGAAGCTCGGTGTCATGCACGAGGCCCGATTCGAACTGGGCCGCCACTGGGTGGAGCACTTCAATGTGAAGGCCGCCCAGAAGTACGGCGACAAGGACATCCCGGTACCCGAGCTGCTGCGCTGGATCGACGAGCCGTCCCCGTACGGCCTCGACACCCCCCTCGCGAACCTGGTGCTCTGCGTCTACGCGGAGCGCACCGACCGGGTGTGGACCCCGCACGGCGGCGGGACGGTCGAGGTCGCCGACCCCACGGCGCTCAGGCCCGGCTATCTGCTGCGCGCCCAGGAGCGGCCGGACGAGGAGACCTGGAACGAGGCGCTCGACCGGGCCGAGCGGATTCTCGTCCTCCCGGTGACGACGCGGCTGCGCCGGGCCCGCCTCATCGCGGAGTTCTCCCGGCGGGTGCAGAAGAAGGCGAAGGACGGACTGGACCACGCGTACGAACTGACGGCCGCGCTGGAGCGTCGCGCCGACGCTCTCGGGCTCGACCTGAGCTCCGACGAGGGCAGGCTCGGCACCGCACGCCGGGCTCATGACCTGCTCCGGGACCTGGTCCAGGCACAGGGTCCGCTCGCAGTGGTCCGTGCGCTGGCGTCGGCCGAGGTGGGACCGGTATCCGACCAGGCTCGGCTGGCGACGTCGATCGACACGGCCAAAAGGGTCACCGAGGCTCTGAAGCTGGCTACCTGGGACGTCTTCGACATGGCCCGCACGCTGCGCGAGCCGTACGCGACCGAGGCTCGGACGATCTTCGATTCGCTGTACGGCGCCGCCCGCGCCGACGAGAACAGCGTTTCTCTGCCCGCCGCACTGACGCGAACCCGGAAGGAGATCACCGACCTCATCGGCCGGTCCAACGCCGCACAGCCGGAAGCCCGTCCGCAAGGCGGGGCGGGTGCGGGAAGCGGCACGGCCGAACCGGCGGCCCCCGCACCCGCGCCGGGACCGCTGCGTTTCCCGCTGGACGACGAGGAGAACGGTCGGCAGGGCCGGGCGGGCGAAACCGACGACACGGCCCACAGCGGCCGGTTCGAGGCCGGGGTCGGGGGCGCCGCCGAGCGGCTGAGGGAAGAGCTGGCCGCGCTCGCGAAGGATGCTCCCGGAGCCCGTATCCAGGTGATCTGGCGGACGGTTGACCAGTCGTGACCACGTCCAGCACCACCGCACCGCACCAGGCCCGCTCCTTCAGAGGGCGGGCCCGCCCCGCTCACCCCGCCGCGATCGTGCAGCTCGTTCAGGCCCGCACGTTCTCGGCGGGAAAACCCCGGGTCATGCTCATCCGTGCCGAGCCGGTCTGGGAGGGTCCCGAACGGCTACCCCTCGACCGGGGCCGCACGGTCCGCGTCACGACCGCCGTCTCACCACTCGCGGTCTTGGAAGCGGTAACTGGTCATCAGGAGTCGCAGCAGGGGACCGACGAGGTACTAGCCGTGCTGACGGACGCCGAGGAGGCAGAACTGGGGTCGGGGTTGCTCGCCCGGGTCTACCAGAACCGCGTCTACGCCATAGAGCCGTGGTCCGTCGTGCGTCAGCTCTTCGGTGCCCGGGAGATCGACCCCCGGCTGACCGCCGAGGGATGGGCGGCGGAGTCGCTGATCGACGCCGCGGGGCAGGGTGACTGGCCCAAGATTCCGGGTGCCGTGCTCTCCCGTGACACTGCCCTGGCCCGTCTGGCGGTGACCCGGCTGTCGACCTCGGCACACCGTCTGAACGTCGAGGCTCTCGACCTGCATGCGTTCCTCGCATGGTCGCTCGCGCCCGGCGCATCGGAGCGCCTGGCCGCGCTGGGTACCCAGGAGCGCCAGGGCCTGACGAGGTGGCTCACCGACCCTGACCGTGCCGGGGAGTCGGCGGGGGCTCTCTCCGCGTTGTTCGCGTTGTTCGACTCCGGGCGGGGCCCCGATGCCGTACCGATGGGACTGGTGTGTTCCGTTCTGTGGGGGCCGGACTCCTCGTCCTCCGCGGACCGTGCACGTGGTCGCGCCGAGCAGGTGTTCAACGCGCCCCAGCTCGATGACAACGCCTTCGCCGTATTCGGCGCACAGACTCAGCAGTACGTACGAGCACTCGTCCTCAGCAGGACGACTGCCGTGGACTCTCCTGACGGAGCCGACCCGCATGCCGTACTGGAGCGGGCCGAGACCCTGGTCCGGCAGTTCGGCGCCGAGGAGGCGGCCGGCTCCAGCACTTTGCTGAAGTCCGGGCTTCAGGCACGCTTCGGGGCTGTCGCGCGGGCGCTGACGCGATGTGTTCCCGCCGATGCCGCGCAGCCGCCGTCCGCCCGGCACATCCAAGCGCTGGCGGAAGCGGTACGGCAACTCGACGACCATGTGCTGACAGGCTGGGGAAGCGCACGCGACTCCGTTGTCCGCATCAGGATGGCCCAGCGCCTCGTCCAGTGGCTGGCCCTGGGTGCGGGTGCCGGCTTCGCCACGGCGGCGGAGGCGGTCGACCTGCACATCGGCGAGTACGGATGGGTGGATCTCGCCAGTGGTCACATCCAGGACGGCGACAGCGCCCATACCGAACTCCCGCGAGCATACGCATCCTTGCTGACCGCGGTGCACACCCGTCGGCATGCTGTCGACGAGGCCTTCGCGGTAACTCTGGCCGACGAGATCGCATCCGACGCCGAGCCCGCCGAGGCTCTGATGGTCGAGTCGTTCGCCCGCAGGGTGCTCGCGCCGGTGGTCAAGGCGTCCAGGAGCGGGGGGCATCCGCTGCTGTTCCTGCTGCTCGACGGCGCGAGCGCGGCCATAGCGGCCGATCTCGCCGAACAACTGCGGGCACGCGCCTGGGTGGAACACGACCCCGTCGTCGACGTTCCCGGACCGCCGCGCCGCCGTGCCATGACGTCCGCGCTGCCCAGCCTCACCACCGTCTCCCGCGGATCGCTCTTCGCCGGCGAACTGGCCGAGTTGGGTCAGGACGAGGAGCGCAGCCGCTTCGCCGGTCACTCGTTCTGGAACGGTGCCGCGGTCCGGCTGTTCCACAAGGCCGGTCTGCGGGGTGAGGCCGGGGCACCGCTGGGAGCGGAACTCACGCAGGCCCTCACCGACCCCGATGTCCATGTCGCGGTCGTGGTGAACACCATCGACGACCGGCTGCGGGAGGACCGGCCCGTGTCGAACTGGCGGCTCGACGAGCTGCTCGGCATGGAGGAGTTGCTGGCCTCCGCGCGAGTCAACGGGCGTGCCGTGGTGATCACTTCCGACCACGGACACATCATGGACCGCGAATCGGCCAAGGTGGCCGCTCCGGACGCGCTGTCGGCCCGGCACCGTACAGGCACCACCGCGCCGAAGGCGGGCGAGGTCGCTCTCGCGGGGCGTCGAGTCGTCACCCCCGGGGGGCGGATCGTGGCGCTGTGGGACACCACCGCGCGCTATGGCAACCGGCAGGCCGGGTATCACGGTGGTGCGGCTCTGGCAGAGGTGGCCATCCCCGTGCTCGCGTTCGTCCCCCGGGGCGCCGCCACGCCGAAGGGCTGGCGGGAGCTGGGCCCACAGCGGCCCCAGTGGTGGTCGCTCGAAGCCGACATCCCTACCGCGGCCATCACCGCTCAGCGCCCGTCGCTCGCCGCACCACTGTCCGCGAAGCGTCAGAACTCCGCAGAGTCCCTGCGCCGCCAGGCGGAACGGCTCGAAGCCGCCGAACTGGCCTCAGGACAGGGGTCTCTGGTGCCCGTGACAGCTGTCGAGTCCCCGTCGTCGTCCGCCTCCGCACGCCCCCATGCGTCTCGTACGGATCAGCTGATCGAGGCTCTCCGATCCTCCGACATCCTTCAGGCACAGCTCAACGCTCTTCCGCGCAAGGAGGACTTCGCCAGTATCGACGCCGCTGTACGGGCACTGGTCGAGGCACACGGGATCCTGCCGGTCTCGGCCGTGGCCGAGAGGGCCGGGAAGCGTCCCGCCCGCGCCGCCGGATTCGCGGCCACCCTTCAGCGGGTGCTCAACTACGACCAGGTGGAAGTGCTCACCCTGGTCGACAGTGGCCGCTCCTTGAAGCTGGACCTGGAACGGCTCCGGCAGCAGTTCGGTCTCGACGGCACCTCGGGAGCCCCGGCGTGACAACGGATCTGGGCAATCTCAGTCCGGCCCGCCGCACCCAGCTGATCGATGCCTTGCGGCGGGGCGCGGTCCCCGAGTCCGGGCTTGGTCCGCTCGCGGTCGGGCTCGGGCGCTTCGAGGCGGCCGTCGATGCCGAACTCGACGCCGTGGCGGCGGGAGCATCGGTCTTCAAGGCGGTACGAGGCGAGTACGGGTCCGGCAAGACCTTCTTCACCCGCTGGCTCGGAGAGCGTGCCAAGCAGCGGAACTTCGCCGTGGCCGAAGTACAGGTGTCGGAGAACGAGACTCCGTTGCACAAGCTGGAAACGGTGTACCGGCGGCTCAGCGAGCGGCTGGCCACGTCCAGCTTTCCGCCGAGTGCCTTTCGCCCGGTGATCGACGCCTGGTTCTACGCGCTGGAGGAAGACGCTCTGGCCGCCGGTGCCACAGATGAGGAAATCCCCACTGCCATCGAGGAGTTCGTGGCGGGCAGGCTCGCCGAAGTGTCCCGCACCGCCCCCATGTTCGCGGCCGCGCTGCGTGGCTATCACCAGGCGCAGGAGTCGTCGGACACCACGACAGCCGAGTCCCTCGTCGCTTGGCTGGGCGGGCAGCCTCATGTGGCGGCTGCGGCCCGGCGCACCGCCGGAGTCCGTGGCGATCTTGATCACTTCGGCGCGCTGGGGTTCCTGCAGGGACTGCTCACCGTGCTCAGGGACTCGGGCCACCCAGGGCTGCTTCTCGTACTGGACGAGGTCGAGACACTGCAGCGGATTCGCTCCGATGCTCGGGACAAGGCGCTCAACTCCTTGCGGCAGTTGATCGACGAAGTCCACTCGGGACGCTTCCCCGGCCTCTATTTGATGATCACCGGTACACCCGCGTTCTTCGACGGCTCTCAAGGAGTCCAGCGGCTGGCTCCCCTGGCCCAGCGCCTCGCCACCGACTTCTCCACCGATGCCCGGTTCGACAATCCGCGTGCCGTGCAGCTGCGGCTGCCGGGGTTCACGGTGGATTCCCTCACCGCACTCGGCAGCCGTGTACGAGACATCTACGCCCGCGGGGCCGACGACGCACAGCGTCTGCGTACGGTCGTGGACGACGCCTATGTGGGTGATCTGGCCCGGGCCGTGGCGGGTCGGCTCGGCGGCAAGGTGGGAATCGCGCCACGCCTGTTCCTGAAGAAGCTGGTGAGCGATGTGCTGGACCGAGTGGACCAGTTCGATGACTTCGATCCTCGCGAGCACTATGCGCTGACCGTTTCGCCGGCTGAGCTGAGTACGGTGGAACGGAACGCGGCGGCAGCGGCTCCGCAGTCCGCGGACGACATCGCTCTCGATCTGTGAGGCAGTCATGACACAGTCCGCAGTCGATCGCCTCCATCCGATCGTGCTGCACCATATCGCCAATACCCTGGGCTGGCCGGATCTGCGCCCCTTCCAAGCGGAAGCGGTCGCCCCCTTGCTGGATGGAGTGGACGCCCTCCTGCTGGCCCCGACCGCCGGGGGAAAGACCGAGGCCGCTTGCTTCCCACTGCTGTCCCGGATGGCACGGGAGAACTGGACGGGCACCTCGATTCTCTATGTCTGTCCCCTGAAGGCACTGCTCAACAATCTGCTGCCACGCCTGGAGAGGTACACCTCCTGGCTCGGACGGACGGCCGCCCTGTGGCACGGTGACGTATCCCAGACGCGCCGGAAGCGGATCCTGCGGGAGCGGCCGGAGGTGCTGCTGACCACTCCGGAGTCACTGGAAGCCATGTTGGTCAGTGCGAACGTCGATCACCGGGCGTTCTTCTCCGGACTCCGGGCCATCGTCGTCGACGAGGTCCACGCCTTCGCGGGTGACGACCGCGGCTGGCATCTGCTGGCCGTCCTGGAGCGGCTGCAACGGGTTGTCGGGCGGCCGGTGCAGCGAATCGGCCTGTCGGCGACCGTGGGTAACCCTGATCAACTGCTCGCATGGCTTCAGGGAGCCGGAGCCGGGAAGCGTGCGTCCTGTGTCGTCGCCCCGCACCTGCGGAACGAGAACCACGCTCTGCCCTCAGCGGGCGATATCCAGCTCGATTATGTCGGCTCCCTGGCAAACGCAGCCACCGTCATCGCGGCCCTGCACCGTGGCGAGAAGCGCCTGGTGTTTTGCGAATCGCGGCGGCAGGTGGAAGAACTCGGCGAGAGCCTGCGGACCAAGGGAGTGACAACCTTTCTGTCGCACGCCTCGCTGTCCGTCGATGAACGGCGCCGGGCCGAGGAGGCTTTCGCCCAAGCGCGCGACTGCGTGATCGTTTCCACCAGCACTCTCGAACTCGGCATAGATGTAGGCGACTTGGACCGGGTCATCCAGATCGATGCACCAGGGACAGTGGCCTCTTTCCTCCAGCGTCTCGGTCGTACCGGCCGCCGGCCCGGTACGACCCGTAACTGCTTGTTCCTCGCGCTGGACGAGGGCGGTCTGCTCTCGGCCGCGGCGCTGCTCCTGCTGTGGTCGCGTGGCTGGGTCGAGCCCGTGGTCGCACCACCGGAACCTCGTCACATCGTGGCCCAACAGATGCTGGCGCTCTGCCTGCAGGAGCACACGGTCGGAGACCGGCTCTGGCAGGAGTGGTGGGGTGGGCTCGGCCCGTTCGGTTCGTCGGCGAAGCCAATCGTGCGGCATCTGATCAACGATGGTTACCTCAACCGGGACGATGGGCTGCTGTTCATCGGCCCGGAAGCCGAACAGCGCTTCGGCTTCCGGAACTTCATGGACCTCACCGCGGTGTTCACAGCCGCTCCGGAGTTCACGGTACTGACCGGACGCACTGAGATCGGTACCACCGACCCCGCACTGCTGACCGATGAGGTAGCAGGGCCACGTCGGCTGCTGCTGGCCGGGCGCAGCTGGCAGGTGACCTACATCGACTGGTCGCGACGACGGTGCTACGTTGATCCGGTCGAGGACGGAGGCAGGGCTCGCTGGGGCGGAGTCGGCCTCGCGCGCACCGCCTCCTACGAGCTGACCCGTGCCGTACGGGAGGTACTTCTCGGGGCTGAGCCGCCGATCGCTCTGACCGGACGTGCTCACCGTGCGCTGGCACAGGCGCGCGAGGAAAACGCCGAGTTCGTCCATCCGGACTGCACAGTCATCGTCCGGGGCGGAAAGGACACCAATGTCCGGTGGTGGACTTGGGCGGGCTACCGAACCAACGCCACACTGGCCGCCACGCTCACCGGGGTCGCCGACCCTCTCCAACGCCCCACCGACGCGTACATCAGGCTCCGTGAGGACCTGTCTCCCGACGATTGGAAGAAGGCCAGGCGCGATGCCGCCGCGTGCCTCTGCCTGCCTTCGGTGGATGCTCGTGCGCTGAATGGACTCAAGTTCAGCGCCGCACTGCCGAATCGCCTCGCCGCGGCTACGCTTTCTGCTCGCCTCGCAGATCTGAGCGGTGCGTCAGCAGTCCTCTCGGAGACTTCTCGGTTCACTTCGCTGGGCCCCTGATGGAGAGGCTCCATCAGGGTTGTCGGCAGCGCCTGAATCCTGTGCCCCTCTGACGGCGAACCAAAAGTGACCCCTTTGGCGATCTTCTCTGACCATGGTCTTGGTGTTCAAGGCCAGAAGGGAAGAGGCAATCCGTGTGATGGACCAGGCGGGATCCGCAGGCTGCACCGGCTGAGCAGATGCCAATCCAGGCGATCGCGAGGCACCCGGGGATCTCGGAGAACACGGTGAAGCGGGCGCTGGCCACGGACCGGCCGCCGAAGTGCGAGCAGGCGCCGAAGGGCTCGACCGTGGACACAGTCGAGGTGCAGATCCGCGAGATTCTTCGGAAGACGCCGACGATGCCCGAGACCGTGATCGCGGAGCGGATCGGCTGGCAGCGCGGGATGACCATACTGAAGGAGCGGGTGCGCGAGCTGCGGCTCGCGTGCTGGTGTCAGCCGACACGTGTCTTCCGGAAATGTGCTGACATCGTCGCAACGAACGAATCTCCGCAGATCACAGCGGGTGTCGCACGACCAGCCCGTGACTGCGGCTCCTGCCCAGGACTTGAAGCTGCGGCCAGGAGGCCTCGCGCGGTCCCCCGATCATCGGCCACGCGGCCGACGGGCACACTACGGCGCCCCGCACTGCCGACGATGCCACCACACGTCGTTGCTCCGCCCGGACGGGCCGACAGTAACAACATACATAGCCGGCGCCCCCACACATCAATCTGACGGCCAGTCATCTGAATCCAGCGTCGATCCAGCAGTGGTGCAGATCACCAGGGATGGTGATGGATGACGAGGCGTCAGGAAATCCAGCACAGACCCAGCAGGGGGTATGACAACAGGGTCGACCCCCGAATGGGACCGACCCCGCTTGGCCTAAGCATTCGCTAGATCACCACGTCGGCGCTATCGCAGCGACTAAACATTGAAGCGGAACTCCACCACGTCGCCGTCCTGCATCACGTAGTCCTTGCCCTCCATGCGGGCCTTGCCCTTCGCTCGGGCCTCCGGGACCGAGCCGGTTTCCACCAGGTCCGTGAAGGAGATGACCTCGGCCTTGATGAAGCCCTTCTGGAAGTCGGTGTGGATCACACCGGCCGCCTCGGGGGCCGTGGCACCCTTCTTGATCGTCCAGGCGCGGGCCTCCTTGGGGCCGGCCGTCAGATACGTCTGCAGGCCGAGGGTGTCGAAGCCGACGCGGGCGAGGGTGGCCAGGCCGGGCTCATCGGCCCCGACGGACTCCAGAAGCTCCAGCGCGTCCGCCTCGTCCAGCTCGGCGAGGTCCGCCTCCAGCTTGGCGTTGAGGAAGATCGCCTCGGCGGGGGCGACCAGGGCGCGCTGCTCGTCCTTGAAGCCGTCGTCGGTCAGCTCGTCCTCGTCGACGTTGAAGACGTAGAGGAACGGCTTGGTGGTGAGCAGGTGCAGGTCGTGCAGCAGTTCGGCGCGCTCGCTGCCCTGGACGATGCCCTGGGAGAAGAGCGTGTCGCCCTTCTCCAGGATCTCCTTGGCCTCCTCGACCGCCTTGGCCTTGGGCGCGACGTCCTTCTTGATCCGCGACTCCTTCTGCAGGCGCGGCAGGACCTTCTCGATGGTCTGCAGGTCGGCGAGGATCAGCTCGGTGTTGATCGTCTCGATGTCGTCCTTGGGCGAGACCTTGCCGTCCACGTGGACCACGTTCTCGTCCTTGAAGGCGCGGATGACCTGGCAGATCGCGTCGGACTCCCGGATGTTCGCGAGGAACTTGTTGCCCAGGCCCTCGCCCTCGGAGGCGCCACGGACGATGCCCGCGATGTCGACGAAGTCCACGGTCGCCGGGAGGATGCGCTGCGAGTCGAAGATCTCGGCCAGCTTCGTCAGGCGCGCGTCCGGTACGCCGACCACACCGACGTTCGGCTCGATCGTGGCGAACGGGTAGTTGGCCGCCAGCACGTCGTTCTTGGTCAGGGCGTTGAACAGGGTCGACTTGCCGACATTCGGCAGGCCGACGATTCCGATCGTGAGCGACACGTTGCGACTTCCCGTACGTGAGGAGGAGGGCCAGGGGGCCAGCAGACCGGCCGATCCCCCAGTTTACGGCGTGCCGGACACCGCCCCGGCTGAAGCGTCGAACACCTGGATACGCTCCGCTCAACGGCGTGTCTGTAGGGCCATTCGGCACATAAGCCGACCTAAGTTGGTCCAGTGGAGCAACCCAGGACGCGACCCCCGCAGCACGGACCGCGACGCGGCACGCCACCGGCACCCCTGCCGCCGCAGGCCAGGCGCCGTCCGGCGGGCGGGCAGGCGGCGGCCGAGCGGCCGGTGCGTCCGGGTACGGCACAGCCGCCGCGCAGCACAGGCCCCCGGCTCACCGGGCTCGGCGGGGGCCTGTTCTGCGCGGCCCTGATGTTCCTGCTCGGCCTGATCGACCAGCTGCTGTTCGGGGCGTCGCTCACCGTGTACGGGGTGCTGTTCCTGCCCGTGTGCGCGCTGACCGCGCTGTGGGTGCGCGGAAACGATCTGCTGACGGCCCCCGTGCTGGTGCCGATCGGATTCGTGGTGGGGCTGCTGGCCGTCGCCGACGACGGCGGCGGGATGGCGGGCCGGCTGATGGGCCTGGTCACCGCGCTCGCCACCCAGGCCGGGTGGCTGTACGGGGGGACGCTCATCGCGGGCGTGACCGTGATCGTACGGCGGATCCGACGGATCAGACGCCGACGCCGCCTCGGCCCCACCCGCCCCCCAGCACGAGCCTGACCGCCCCAGGGACCGGACCTCACCGACACCCACCGACCCGCAGCCGCCGGCCCGCCGCACGGGCCCCGCCCGCATTCAGCGGACCCCGCGGAGGCCGCCCGGCGCCAGGGCCGTCAGGCGTCCTTGGACGCGTGCATCGCCGCGCCCACGATCCCCGCGTTGTTCTCCAGTTGCGCGGGCACGATCTCCGCCTCGATGCCCTCGATGAGGTGCAGGAACTTGTCCGCCTTGCGGCTGACGCCGCCGCCGATGATGAACAGCTCCGGGGAGAACAGCATCTCCACGTGCGCGAGATACTTCTGCACGCGGCGCGCCCAGTGCTCCCAGGACAGCTCGTGGTCCTCCTTGGCCTTGCTGGAGGCCCGTTTCTCCGCCTCGTGACCGCCCAGCTCCAGATGGCCCAGCTCGGTGTTGGGCACCAGGGTGCCGTCGGCGAACACGGCGCTGCCGATGCCCGTACCGAAGGTGAGCAGGATGACCGTGCCGCCGCGGCCGCGGCCCGCGCCGAAGCTCATCTCGGCGACGCCGGCCGCGTCCGCGTCGTTGACGACCGTGACGTCATGGCCGCCCAGGCGCTCGCTGAACAACGCGCTCGCGTCCGTGTCGATCCAGCTCGGGTCCACGTTGGCGGCCGTACGGATGGTGCTCCCGCCGCTGACGACGCCCGGGAACGTGAGGCCGACCCGGCCCGTCCAGCCGAAGTGCTCGACGACCTCCTTCACGCCGTCGGCCACCCCGCCGGGCGTCGCCGGGTGCGGAGTGAGCACCTTGAACCGCTCCGCCGCGAGGTCGCCCCGCTCCAGGTCGACGGGTGCGCCCTTGATCCCGGACCCGCCGATGTCCACGCCGAAGATCTGCATGGCCCCACCGTACGACGCACGACTGACAGTCACGCGCCGGGCTGTGCCCCGCTCACACGTCCGCCGTACCCGAACCGCCGCGCGCGGCGACCAGGGCGGCCGCCTCCTCGCGCAGATCGCGGCGCAGCTCCTTGGGGAGCGAGAACGTGATGGACTCCTCGGCGGCCTTGACGATCTCGACGTCCGCGTAGCCGCGCTCGGCGAGCCAGTCCAGGACCTGCTCGACCAGGACCTCCGGGACGGAGGCGCCGGAGGTCACGCCGACCGTGGTCACGCCCTCCAGCCAGGACTCGTCGATCTCGGCGGCGAAGTCCACCAGATACGCGGCGCGCGCGCCGGCCAGCTTGGCGACCTCCACGAGCCGCTTGGAGTTGGAGGAGTTGCGGGAGCCGACCACGATGACCAGGTCGGCCTCCTCGCCCATCTGCTTCACGGCGAGCTGGCGGTTCTGCGTGGCGTAGCAGATGTCGTCGCTGGGCGGGGAGAGCAGCTGCGGGAACTTCTCCTTGAGCGCGTCCACGGTCTCCATGGTCTCGTCCACGGAGAGCGTGGTCTGGGACAGCCAGACCACCTTGGACGGGTCGCGGACCTCGACGTTGGCGACGTCCTCGGGGCCGTCGACGAGCTGGATGTGGTCCGGGGCCTCTCCGGAGGTGCCGATGACCTCCTCGTGGCCCTCGTGACCGATCAGGAGGATGTCGTAGTCCTCCTTGGCGAACCGGACGGCTTCCTTGTGGACCTTGGTGACCAGCGGGCAGGTCGCGTCGATGGTGGCGAGCCGGCCGCGCTCGGCCTCCTCGTGGACGACGGGGGCCACGCCGTGCGCCGAGAACATCACGATGCTGCCCGGCGGCACCTCCTCGGTGCGTTCGACGAAGACGGCGCCCTTCTTCTCCAGGGTCTGGACGACGTACTTGTTGTGAACGATCTCGTGCCGGACATAGATGGGGGCCCCGTACTGCTCCAGGGCCTTCTCGACGGCGATCACGGCGCGGTCCACGCCCGCGCAGTAGCCCCGGGGGGCGGCGAGCAGGACACGGCGGCCAGGCAGGGCAGTCATGGCTCCCATCGTAAGGCCGCCTCCGGGGGAGAGGAGATCGCGTTCGCGTACCGTTCACGGGAAGACTGGGCGACGGACCGGGGTGCCGGAAGGGGCGGGGGGCGACTCGACGCGCGGAGGTGGTGATGACCGGCACGGCGGCTGCGCGGTGTGGCCTGCGGCGGGTCTCGCGGTGCCGGCCGCGCAGCGGGGACGCGGGATTGTCGGAGGGGCCCGTTAGTCTCGCGGCATGGCTGTGAACACATCCGCGGAGACGCCGCTGCCCGTCGGCGAGGTGTCGCGGCTCATCGGGAGATGGATCGACCGGCTCGGGGCGGTGTGGGTCGAGGGGCAGATCACGCAGTTGTCGCGGCGGCCGGGCGCGGGCGTCGTCTTCCTGACGCTGCGCGACCCGTCGTACGACATCTCGGTGAGCGTGACCTGCTACCGGCAGGTGTTCGACGCGGTCGCCGATGTCGTCGGTGAGGGCGCCCGCGTCGTCGTGCACGCCAAACCGGAGTGGTACGCGCCGCGGGGGCAGCTGTCGCTGCGCGCCGCCGAGATACGGCCCGTGGGGGTCGGCGAGCTGCTGGCCCGGCTGGAGCAGCTGAAGAAGGCCCTGGCCGCGGAGGGGCTGTTCGCGCCGGAGCGCAAGCGCCCGCTGCCCTTCCTGCCGCAGCTGATCGGCCTCGTGTGCGGTCGCGCCTCGGCCGCGGAGCGGGACGTGCTGGAGAACGCGCGGCACCGCTGGCCCGCCGTGCGCTTCGAGGTGCGCAACGTGCCCGTGCAGGGCGTGCACGCGGTGCCCCAGGTCGTGCAGGCGGTCAAGGAGCTGGACGAGACCGACGCCGTGGACGTGATCATCGTCGCCCGGGGTGGCGGCAGCGTGGAGGACCTGCTGCCGTTCTCCGACGAACAACTCGTCCGCGCGGTCGCCGCGTGTCGTACGCCCGTGGTGTCCGCGATCGGCCACGAGCCGGACCATCCGCTCCTGGACTTCGTGGCCGACCTGCGCGCCTCCACCCCGACGGACGCGGCGAAGAAGGTCGTACCGGACGTGGGCGAGGAGCTGGAGCGGGTGCGGATGCTGCGGGGCCGGGCGCGACGGTGCGCCGAGGCGCTGGTGGAGCGCGAGGAGCGGGGGCTCGCGCATGCGCTGGCCCGGCCCTCGATGGAGGACCCGCACCGGATGATCGACGAGCGCGCGGACCATGTCGCCTCGCTGGCCGACCGCGGCCGGCGCACCCTGGGTCATCTCCTCGACCGCGCGGACTCCGAGCTGGCGCACACGCACGCACGCGTGGTGGCACTCTCCCCCGCGGCGACGCTGAAACGCGGGTACGCGGTGCTGCAGCGGGCCGACGGGCACGTGGTCCGGGACCCGGCGGAGGTGACGGCGGCCGAGGCACTGCGGGCGCGGGTCGCCGAGGGCGAGTTCACGGTACGAGTCGACGCTTAGGGTGAACGGATGACCGGCAAGGTGGAAGAAACGCTCTCCTACGAGCAGGCGCGGGACGAGCTGATCGAGGTCGTACGGCGCCTTGAGGCGGGCGGGACGAGCCTGGAGGAGTCCCTGGCCCTCTGGGAGCGCGGCGAGGAGCTGGCCAAGGTGTGCCGGCGCTGGCTGGAGGGCGCGCGGGCGCGGCTGGACGCGGCCCTGGCCGAGGAGGAGGGAGCGGAGGCAGCAGCGGACGCGGAGGGCTCGGGGAAGGCCGACGAGTAGCGGGCGCCGAGGGGCGCTCCGGGGGCGCTGGGAACTGCGCGCCCAGCCGCAACGCTGCCGCACCCGCCGCACGGCAAATCGAGGCACCCCCTTGGGCGCCGCCCAGCCACAGCGAATGCCGCACCCGCCGTACGACGGACCGAGGCACCGATGACGCGCGGCGCCGGCTCCGTGCGTGTGCGGGCTGCGCTTGCCGGTGACGGACTGGCTCGGTGCGGCTCTGCGCGCGCGGTGCGGGTCCAGGCGTCAGTGGGTACGCGGGGACGGGTCGACCGGACGAGATGTTCGCGGCGGTGGCCGGTAGCCGCGCGCGTGTGCGCGGTCCGCGGGTCAGGACAGCTTCAGCGACTCCGCCATCTTCGCCAGCTGCTCGAACGACGCCGTGCCCGCGACCACCGTGGTCGAGCCGGGCGTGTCCTCCAGCACGAGGGCGTCGTAGCGGCCGCCGCTGTAGCGCTTCCAGGTGCGGTCGCCGATCTTCTCGGTGATGTCGGTGGCCCGCGCGCCCTGGCTGGCCTGGTCGATGAACTCGGCGCGCTTCTGAGTGGACTGCTCGATCTGTACGTACTGTCCGTCGGGGTCCTGGAAGCCCAGGTGCCAGCGTTCGGAGTTCGCCCCCTGGAAGCGGACCGAGGTCGCCTTCCAGGAGTCCGGCAGGCCCTCGGGCGCGGCGACCGGGTAGGACGCGGCGCGCTGCGCCGTGAGCAGTTCCACGCGGTAGTCGACCCGCTCGATGTCGGGAGCGTGGTCGTCGTGCGGGATGAAGATGTAGATGACGGCCGCCGCCATCCCGATCAGGCCCAGGGAGAGGATCATGTCCCGGACTGTTTTCTGCTTGCCGTTCGAACCTGCCACGCCCCTATCGTCGCAGGTGCCCGGCCCGCTCATCCGTGGGGGCCCCTGCTCATTCCGTACCCCTGACGGTAGAGTCGGGACGAACACCCTCATCCGGCCGTCGTCGTATCAGAAAGGTGCGCTCCGATGACCGAGCATCATCATTTGCCGTCCGAACTCGACGTCCCCTCCGAGGCTCCCGACCGGAACCTGGCCCTGGAACTCGTTCGGGTGACCGAGGCCGCGGCGATGGCCGCCGGCCGCTGGGTCGGGCGCGGTGACAAGAACGGCGCCGACGGTGCCGCGGTCCGCGCCATGCGCACCCTCGTCTCGACCGTCTCGATGAACGGCGTGGTCGTCATCGGCGAGGGCGAGAAGGACGAGGCCCCGATGCTCTTCAACGGGGAGCGTGTCGGCGACGGCACCGGGCCCGAGTGCGACATCGCGGTCGACCCGATCGACGGCACGACACTGACCGCCAAGGGCATGCCGAACGCGATCGCGGTCCTCGCGGCGGCCGAGCGCGGCTCCATGTTCGACCCGTCCGCCGTCTTCTACATGGACAAACTGGTCACGGGACCGGAGGCGGCGGACTTCGTCGACATCGACGCGCCCGTGTCGGTGAACATCCGCCGGGTCGCCAAGGCGAAGCGGTCCACGCCCGAGGACGTCACGGTCGTCATCCTCGACCGGCCGCGGCACGAAGGCGTCATCAAGGAGGTCCGGGAGACCGGCGCGCGCATCAAGCTGATCTCCGACGGCGATGTGGCCGGCTCGATCCTGGCCCTGCGCGAGGGCACCGGCATCGATCTGCTGCTCGGCGTGGGCGGCACCCCCGAGGGCATCATCTCGGCGTGCGCCGTGAAGTGCCTGGGCGGCACCATCCAGGGCAAGCTGTGGCCGAAGGACGACGAGGAACGGCAGCGGGCGCTGGACGCGGGGCATGACCTGGACCGCGTGCTCACCACGGAGGACCTGGTCACCGGCGAGAACGTCTTCTTCGTCGCCACCGGCATCACGGACGGCGAACTGCTGCGCGGGGTGCGGTATCGGTCCGAGACCGCCACGACCGACTCGATCGTGATGCGCTCGCGGTCCGGCACGGTCCGCCGGATCGACTCCGAACACCGCCTGAGCAAGCTGCGCGCCTACAGCGCGATCGACTTCGACCGGGCGAAGTAGCGCGCGTCGGCGGGCGCCCCCGGTGCGGAGGGGGCGCCCGCCGACGGCGGCGACGGCCCGAGCCGCGACCACGACGCGGGCAGGTGGCAGCCTGACGCTCCGGCCGATGCGCACGGCGCTCGGCGCCACGGCGAGGGCTGGGGCGGGTTCGGCCCCACAGCGTGGGCTCGGGGCGGGTTCGGCGCCACGGCGAGGGCTCGGGGCGGGTTTCAGGGCGCGCGGCGACCCGGGCTCAGAGCGGCGCGCGGACCCGGCCGGGACTCAGGGCGCCCCGGGCCACGACGCAGACCCGCAGCAGCGCGACGACCTCGGGCGCGGTTACGGCGCGCAATGCGCCTGAGCAGCGCGCCGCCCCGAGTCCGCGCCGTCGGCGTTGGACGCGCTGAGGCCCCCGCCGGGGCCCCCACCGTGGCGTCGGGGCGGTGAGCCTCGCCCGAGCCGTCGTGCCGCTTCGGATCCATGCGCCGGCGCCGTGTGCCTTGAACCCTGGCCTGCGCGCTGGTCAGGGGGTTCGGAGCGCGCCGAGCGCACGCCGAGGCGGGCCCGGCCACAGCTTGGGTTCGGGCGGGGGCTCGGAGCCGGGTCCGAGCCCAGCCCGGGCCTAGCTCGGGCCTAGCTCGGGCTCGGGCCCGGGCCTAGCTCGGGCTCGCGGCCGAGGTCGGCTCAGCGGAGCTGGGTGGGTCAGCCTGCTGCCGCTATGCGGCCTGCCGCTCGGGCCGCCTTCTTCAGTTCCATGTCGCGGCGTCGGCGCCGGGCCAGCACCACGCGGCGTTCAGCGGCGGTGAGGCCGCCCCACACGCCGTACGGCTCGGGCTGGAGCAGCGCGTGTTCGCGGCACTCGACCATCACCGGACAGCGCGCGCAGACCCGCTTGGCCGCCTCCTCGCGGGACAGCCGGGCGGCGGTGGGCTCCTTCGAAGGGGCGAAGAACAGACCGGCCTCGTCCCGTCGGCACACCGCCTCGGTGTGCCAGGGGGCGTCCTGGTCCCGCTCTCGCGCTGGCACCCGCTGGGCCGGAACGGCAGCTACCTGCAGGGACGAATGCGGCGGTTGCAGCACGGTCTACTCCTGACGACGGCTTCGCGAGCGAGAGACGATGCAGCAAGCCCTACCCGCTGTGCGCGCGCCTATGCACTGCGTCCCGATCCGCGGCAGCGCGGCGGCCGGTTCACGACCCCCCGCGCCGGGCGGCCCTGGACCGCGCCGTTCCGGATCCGGCCCGATGCGTGGCCGTCAGTGCCCGAGATGCCTGCGCACAGTCCTGTCGACCCTGCGGTGCACGCGGTCGAGGATGTCCGCGACGAGTTTTCCCCGCTTCGGCCGGGCCTCGACGTTGCCCAGCACGGCCCACCCGTCCACATAGACCACGGGCGCCTCCGGCTCGGCCGAATCCAGCGTGTGCACCTCGAAGTTGCCGAGCACGCCACCGCCGGCGCCGCGCAGCGACACATTCTCCGGCACACGGATCTGGACGTCGCCGAAGACCGACACCGCCTTGATGACGACCTGCTGGTACTCGAAGATCGCCTCGCTGAGGTCGATCTCCACGCTGCCGAAGACCGAGTACGCGTGCATCCGGCGCCCGGCGCGCCAGCGGCCCTTGCGCACGGCGCTGCTGAACACCGCGACGATGTTGGTGTCCGCCTCCGTCGGTATCGCGCCGGGGGCCGGGCGGGGCGGCGCGTACGCCGAGGCGGCGGGGCGGCCGTGGGCGGCGGGCAGGTCGCGGATGAAGACCTCCAGCTCGCCGACCGTCTTGGCGTTCAGCACCCCCTCCACCCGCTCCGCGTGTTCGTCGGCGGTCAGGCGCCCCTCGGCGAGGGCGTCGCGCAGGATGTCGGCGATCCGGTCCCGGTCCGCGTCCGAGGCGCGCAGTTCGGTGACGCGCGGTGCCGCGTCCTGCCGCTGGGCGTGCTTCTGAAGGTCCACGACGGCAGCGTACCGAAACGCGATAGATCGCGACTAGGGGTGTGGACGACCCGCGCGTGGCGAACCGGACGGATGCGCGACCACGGACACCGGGCCGTGGCCGGCCGGACCGGGGCGTGATCGGACCGGGCGCACCCGGTCGCACCGAGGCGTGTCGGACCGGACCCAAGCGCGACCTGGCGGACGGAGGCGCGATCGCGGATACCGGGGCACGACTGGCCGGGCCGAGGCGTGACCTGTCCTGGCGTGGCTGGCCGGACCTGGGCGGGATGGGACAGCGACGTAGGCGAGCGGGTGGAGGGCGTGAGCGGGCCCGGGCCGGGTGGGGGGCTGAGCGCGACCTCACGGTCTGGCCGTCACCGCCAGGTTCTACGCTGGGGAGGCCCGCCGACGCCGGCGGGCCGCAGGCGACCGCCCCGCGGCCAGCACGCCGAGGAGGCGAGTCGCCGGGACACGCTGCCTGTCGAGTGAGGAATGGGCGAAGATGCCACAGAGTTCCCCCCCAACCCGCCCTGCGTTCGCGTACACCGATCTGCTCCCCCAGGGCGAGGACACCACCCCGTACCGGCTGGTGACCTCCGAGGGTGTCTCCACCTTCGAGGCCGACGGGCGGACGTTCCTCAAGGTCGCGCCGGAGGCACTGCGCAAGCTGGCCGAGGAGGCCATCCACGACATCCAGCACTATCTGCGCCCGGCCCACCTCGCCCAGCTGCGCCGGATCATCGACGACCCGGAGGCGTCGGCCAACGACAAGTTCGTCGCCCTTGACCTGCTGAAGAACGCGAACATCGCGGCGGCGGGCGTGCTCCCGATGTGCCAGGACACCGGCACGGCGATCGTGATGGGCAAGCGCGGGCAGCACGTCCTCACCGAGGGCGAGGACGAGAAGGCCCTCTCGCACGGCATCCACGACGCCTACACCAAGCTCAACCTGCGGTACTCGCAGATGGCGCCGCTGACCATGTGGGAGGAGAAGAACACCGGTTCCAACCTCCCCGCGCAGATCGAGCTGTACGCCACCGACGGCGGCGCCTACAAGTTCCTCTTCATGGCGAAGGGCGGCGGCAGCGCCAACAAGTCGTTCCTGTACCAGGAGACGAAGGCCGTCCTGAACGAAGCCTCCATGATGAAGTTCCTGGAGGAGAAGATCCGTTCGCTGGGTACGGCCGCCTGCCCGCCGTACCACCTGGCGATCGTCGTCGGCGGCACCAGCGCGGAGTACGCGCTGAAGACCGCGAAGTACGCCTCCGCGCACTACCTGGACAACCTGCCCGCCGAGGGCTCGCCGCTCGGGCACGGCTTCCGGGACAAGGACCTGGAGCAGAAGGTCTTCGAACTGACCCAGCGGATCGGCATCGGCGCGCAGTTCGGCGGCAAGTACTTCTGCCACGACGTCCGCGTGGTCCGTCTGCCCCGGCACGGGGCGTCCTGCCCGGTCGCCATCGCCGTGTCCTGCTCGGCCGACCGCCAGGCGCTCGCCAAGATCACCGCCGAGGGCGTCTTCCTGGAGCAGTTGGAGACGGACCCGGCGCGCTTCCTGCCGGAGACGACGGACGAGCACCTGGACGAGTCCTCCGACGTCGTCAGGATCGACCTCAACCAGCCGATGGACGCGATCCTCGCCGAGCTGACCAAGTACCCCGTCAAGACCCGGCTGTCCCTCACCGGCCCGCTGGTGGTGGCCCGCGACATCGCGCACGCGAAGATCAAGGAGCGGCTGGACGCGGGCGAGGAGATGCCGCAGTACCTGAAGGACCACCCGGTGTACTACGCGGGCCCGGCCAAGACTCCGGAGGGCTACGCGTCCGGCTCCTTCGGCCCCACCACGGCCGGCCGCATGGATTCCTATGTCGAGCAGTTCCAGGCCGCGGGCGGCTCCAAGGTGATGCTCGCCAAGGGCAACCGCAGCAAGCAGGTCACGGACGCGTGCGGCACGCACGGCGGGTTCTACCTCGGCTCCATCGGCGGTCCCGCGGCCCGGCTCGCCCAGGACTGCATCAAGAAGGTCGAGGTCGTCGAGTACGAGGAACTGGGCATGGAGGCCGTCTGGAAGATCGAGGTCGAGGACTTCCCGGCGTTCATCGTCGTCGACGACAAGGGCAACGACTTCTTCCAGGATCCCGCGCCCCAGCCCACGTTCACGTCGATTCCGGTACGGGGACCCGGACTGACGTAGCGCCTTCGACACGCGGCGGGGCCGGATCCCGCCCCCGCCGCGCGCTGACCGGCAGGGCGTACTGTCCGGCCCGGCCGCCCCTCCCCAGGCGCCCGCGCCCGTCGGCGTTCGGCAACTCCGCCGTCCCACCGTCACCCCAGCCCGCAGCAGCTGTGCCGTCCGGGCCGCCCATTACCCGCGTGTGAGACCGTCCGCAACCCTGGCCCCCTCGGCCGTCCCACCGTCACCCGCGCTGAAAGACGTCGCCTCGACAGCCGGCACCCTCGCCCGGGCGAAGCCACCCCGCGCGGATCACCCCTCGGTGTGGGAACAGGTGTCGCGTCGGGGGTGCTGTGTCTGACGGAGGTGATCGGCAGTGGCCGACAAGGAGCAGGAGTACCGGATCGAGCACGACTCCATGGGGGAGGTGCGGGTTCCCGCGGGGGCGAAGTGGCGGGCGCAGACGCAGCGCGCCGTGGAGAACTTCCCGGTGTCCGGGCAGCGCATCGAGCGCGCCCACATCGAGGCGCTTGCCCGGATCAAGGCGGCGGCGGCGAAGGTGAACGCCGAGCTGGGCGTGCTCGACAAGGACATCGCCGGGGCGATCCAGGACGCGGCCCGCGAGGTGGCCGAGGGCAGCTGGGACGGGCACTTCCCGGTCGACGTGTTCCAGACCGGGTCCGGGACGTCGTCCAACATGAACGCCAACGAGGTCATCGCCACGCTGGCGAGCGAACGGCTCGGCCGGGACGTGCATCCCAACGACCACGTCAACGCCTCGCAGTCGTCCAACGACGTCTTCCCCTCCAGCATCCACATCGCGGCCACCGCGGCCGTCACGCACGACCTGATCCCGGCCCTTGAGCACCTCGCGGACGCGCTGGCCCGCAAGTCCGCGGAGTTCGCCGACGTGGTGAAGTCGGGCCGGACGCATCTGATGGACGCCACCCCGGTGACGCTGGGTCAGGAGTTCGGCGGGTACGCGGCGCAGGTCCGGTACGGCGTCGAGCGGCTGCGCGCCACCCTGCCCCGGCTCGCGGAGCTGCCGCTGGGCGGCACCGCCGTCGGCACCGGCATCAACACCCCGCCGGGCTTCTCCGCCGCCGTCATCGAGGAGGTCGCCCGGGTCACCGGGCTGCCGCTCACCGAGGCCCGCGACCACTTCGAGGCGCAGGGCGCCCGGGACGGCATCGTGGAGGCCAGCGGGCAGCTGCGGACCATCGCCGTCGGCCTGACGAAGATCGCGAACGATCTGCGCTGGATGGCGTCGGGACCGCGGACCGGGCTCGCCGAGATCCGGCTCCCCGACCTCCAGCCGGGTTCCTCGATCATGCCCGGCAAGGTCAACCCGGTCGTGCCGGAGGCCGTTCTCATGGTCTGCGCGCAGGTCGTCGGCAACGACACGACCATCGCCACGGCCGGCGCCGCCGGGAACTTCGAGCTGAACGTCATGCTGCCGGTGCTCGCCAAGAACGTTCTGGAGTCGGTCCGGCTGCTCGCCAACGTCTCCCGGCTGCTCGCCGACCGGACGGTCGACGGCATCGTGGCCGACCGGGACCGGGCCCGCGAGTACGCCGAGTCGTCACCCTCCGTGGTCACTCCGCTGAACCGGTACATCGGCTACGAGGAGGCCGCGAAGGTGGCCAAGCGGGCCCTGGCCGAACGGAAGACGATCCGTCAGGCCGTCCTGGAGGGCGGGTATGTGGAGCGCGGCGATCTGACGGTCGAACAGCTCGACGAAGCGCTGGATGTCCTGCGGATGACTCGTCCGTAACCGGAGGTTTCGGATGCGCGAACCGTGTCGCCCGGAGCAGCGTCGTATGCCTGGGGCACCTAATATCTGTGCATGGCAGACGGCGGAGCGGTGAGAGGCGTGGCAGGCGGAGGAGCGAGCGGTTCGGCGGGTTTCTGGGCGCCGGGCAGTCACATCCTGTGGCGGTACCGGGAGAACGGCGGCGAGCACGTCCACATCGCCCGTCCCGTCACGGTGGTCAGGGACGACGCGGAACTGCTCGCGGTGTGGCTGGCGCCCGGCACCGAGTGTGTGAAGCCGGTGCTGGCCGACGGCACGCCCGTGCATGTCGAGCCGCTGGAGTCCCGGTACACCAAGCCCCGTGCCGTGCAGCGCGACCGCTGGTTCGGCACGGGTGTGCTGAAGCTGGCCCGGCCGGGCGAGCCCTGGTCGGTGTGGCTGTTCTGGGAGCCGGGCTGGCGGTTCAAGAACTGGTACGTCAACCTCGAAGAGCCGCTGGTGCGTTGGGGCGCCGGGGTCGACTCCGAGGACCACTTCCTGGACATCTCCGTGCATCCGGACCGCAGTTGGCACTGGCGCGACGAGGACGAGTTCGCCCAGGCGCAGCGGGACGGGCTGATGGACCCGAACCTGGCCGAGCGGGTGCGGCGGGCGGGGCGGTCGGCGGTGGAGGTGATCCAGGCGTGGGGCCCGCCGTTCTCGGAAGGCTGGCAGCGCTGGCGCCCGGATCCGTCCTGGGCGGTACCGTCGCTGCCTGAGGACTGGGACCGTACGCCCGCGCATATGTCCTCATGAGACTCTTGATGCGCCCCGGGGCCACAACCGTAGGATCGTCCTCCGCAAGGGCGCACAGCAGCAACTCCGGGTACGGACGCCGAGTCTGACCCAACGTCACCGAGGGGCGGCAGGACGTGAGCGAGGGGTACGAGGGCACCACCGGCGCGGACCGGAAACGGTTCGCCGGTGACACAGGAACAACCTCTGACCACGCGGGAATTCCGTTCCTGGGGCACATATTCCGGGTATCGGGACTTCTGCGGGACGAACTGCGTGCGCTGTGCGCAGCCCCGGACGGACGGATTCGACACGCGTGACGGAGCATCCCACCTCCTACGAGCGCGCCCAGCCGGGCGCCGACCCCGCGGATCCCCGCGGGGCGCTCGCGCGTTCCCCGAAGTCCTGCGGCGCCGCCGCCCTACCCGTACAGGCCCGCGCAGGCGAGACGCCCTCCTCGCCGGGTGCCGCCGCGCCCCGCGGCAAGGAGAAGGAGCCCCCCGTCAACGGCCCCGAGCACGCACAGCCCGCCGCCGCGGAGAGCGATCCGCACCGGCCGCGTCCCACCCCGGCGCCCGATGTCATCCCGCCCCAGCCGGGCGGCGATCAGGAGCGCGCGGCGGGCGGCCAGGAGCGGCGTACCGGACGGGGACTGCCGCCCGGACGGCCCCTGCCGATGCGGCGGGACGGGGACCGGTTGCGGTTCGTGGGCGCCGCGACCCGGCGGATCGCCCGCGGCATCGACCTGGACGAGATCGTGATGGGGCTGTGCCGGGCGACCGTGCCGACCTTCTCGGACGCGATCCTCGTCTATCTGCGCGACCCGCTGCCGGTGGGTGACGAGCGGCCCACCGGACCGGTGGTGCTGCGGCTGCGCCGCACCGACCGGATCCCGGAGGAACGTGACACCGACGGCGGTTTCCTGCCGGTGCCGCCGGAACCGGAGCCGCCCGAGCTGTCGGGTCTGTCCGCGCTGACCGCCGAACTGTGCGAGGTGCGGCCGGGCGGCGCCCTCAACGAGGTGCTGCGCGGTGTCCGGCCGGTGTTCGCGGACGCGCCCGGCGCCCGCGCGGCGCTGCCCGAACTGCTTGGCGAGAGCGGCGAGTCGGTGGTGCCGGGCGGCCGGCACGCCATCCTCGCCCCGCTGCGCGGGCGCCGCCGTGTCATCGGGGCCGCCCTCTTCCTGCGCCGCCCGGAACGCCCGGCCTTCGAGGCCGACGATCTGCTGGTCGCCGCGCAGCTGGCCACCCACAGTGCCCTCGGCATCGACAAGGCGGTGCTGTACGGCCGCGAGGCATATATCGCCGACGAGTTGCAGCGGACCATGCTGCCCGAGACCCTGCCCCGCCCGACCGGTGTCCGGCTCGCCTCCCGCTACCTGCCCGCCGCCGAGACGGCGCGCGTCGGCGGTGACTGGTACGACGCCATTCCGCTGCCCGGCAGCCGGGTCGCCCTCGTCGTCGGCGATGTCATGGGCCACTCCATGACGTCCGCGGCCATCATGGGCCAGCTGCGCACCACCGCGCAGACCCTCGCCGGACTCGACCTGCCACCCCAGGAAGTGCTGCACCACCTGGACGAACAGGCCCAGCGTCTGGGCACCGACCGCATGGCCACCTGTCTGTACGCGGTCTACGACCCGGTCTCGCACCGCATCACCATCGCCAACGCGGGCCACCCGCCGCCGGTCCTGCTGCACCTGGGCGGGCGGGCCGAGGTGCTGCGGGTGCCGCCGGGCGCCCCCATCGGCGTCGGCGGGGTGGACTTCGAGGCGGTCGAACTGGAGGCGCCCGCCGGGGCCACGCTGCTGCTCTACACCGACGGGCTGGTGGAATCCCGGCTGCGTGACGTGTGGACCGGCATAGAACAGCTGCGGGAGAAGCTGGCCGCGACCGCGCAGCTGACCGGGCCCGACCATGCGCCGCCGCTGGAGGCGCTGTGCGACGAAGTGCTCGACATGCTCGGTCCTGGCGACCGCGACGACGACATCGCGCTGCTCGCCGCGCGCTTCGACGGGATCGCCCCGAACGATGTCGCGTACTGGTTCCTCGAACCGGAGGACGCCGCGCCCGGCCGGGCCCGCAGGCTCGCCCGGCACGCGCTGGCCGGCTGGGGCCTTGAGGAGCTGACGGACTCGGTCGAGCTGCTGGTCAGCGAGGTCGTGACCAATGCCGTGCGCTATGCGTCACGCCCGGTCACGCTCCGTCTGCTGCGCACCGATGTGCTGCGCTGCGAGGTGGGCGACGATGTGCCGCAGCTGCCGCGGCTGCGGCAGGCCCGGGCCACGGACGAGGGCGGGCGCGGGCTCTACCTGGTGAACAAGATGGCTCGGCGCTGGGGCGCGACCCGGCTGAGCACCGGAAAGCTGGTCTGGTTCGAACTGAATCGGACTTAGACCCGGTCCAAATGTTGCCGATGTCGTGGTGACGGAGTTGACTGGCTGAGGTGAGCGAAGCGACCTGACGTAACCCCATGCACGACGGGAGGACGCTCGTGACGCAGACACCTCAGCAGACTCCGTACACCACCAACAACGCCGGAATCCCCGTGGAGAGCGACGAACATTCGCTCACCGTGGGATCCGACGGTCCTGTCCTGCTCCAGGACCACTACCTCATCGAGAAAATGGCCCAGTTCAACCGGGAACGGGTCCCCGAGCGGGTGGTCCACGCCAAGGGCTCCGGGGCCTACGGCGTCTTCGAAGTCACCAACGACGTCAGCCAGTTCACCAAGGCGGATCTGTTCCAGCCGGGGAAGCGCACGGAGATGCTGGCGCGCTTCTCGACGGTCGCGGGCGAGCAGGGCTCCCCCGACACCTGGCGCGACCCGCGGGGCTTCGCGCTCAAGTTCTACACGGAGTACGGCAACTACGACCTGGTCGGCAACAACACGCCGGTCTTCTTCGTGCGTGACGCGCAGAAGTTCCAGGACTTCATCCGCTCCCAGAAACGCCGGCCCGACAGCGGGCTGCGCGACAACAACATGCAGTGGGACTTCTGGACGCTGTCCCCCGAGTCCGCGCACATGGTGACGTGGCTGATGGGCGACCGCGGCGTCCCGAAGACATACCGCCACATGAACGGGTACTCCTCGCACACCTACATGTGGGTCAACGGCGGCGGCGAACGGTTCTGGGTCAAGTACCACATCAAGACCGACCAGGGCATCGACTTCCTCACCCAGGCCGAGGCGGACGAACTGGCCGGCGCCGACGGCGATGTGCACCGGCGGGACCTGTTCGACTCGATCGCGTCGGGCGACGCGCCAAGCTGGACCATGCATGTGCAGGTCATGCCGTTCGAGGACGCCCCGGACTACCGGTTCAATCCGTTCGACCTGACCAAGGTGTGGCCGCACGGCGACTATCCGCTGATCGAGGTCGGCCGGATGACGCTGAACAGGAACCCGGACAACTACTTCGTCCACATCGAGCAGGCCGCCTTCGAGCCGTCCAACATGGTGCCGGGCATCGGCCCGTCGCCGGACAAGATGCTGCTCGGCCGGCTCTTCTCCTACCCGGACACGCACCGCTACCGGATCGGGCCCAACTACGCCCAGTTGCCGCCGAACCGGCCGCACTCCCCGGTCCACTCGTACGCCAAGGACGGACCGATGCGGTACGAGGCCGCCGACACCGGTGCGGTGTACGCGCCGAACTCGTACGGCGGGCCGGCCGCGGACGTCGCCCGGTTCGGTGACATCGCCGGGTGGCGGACGGCGGGCGAGATGGTACGCGAGGCGTACGCGCTGCATCGCGAGGACGACGACTGGGGGCAGCCCGGCACGATGGTCCGCAACGTCCTCGACGACGCGGCCCGGGACCGGCTGGTCTCCAACGTCACCGGTCATCTGAAGCAAGGGGTCACTCGGCCGGTGCTGGACCGTGCGGTGCAGTACTGGCGCAACATCGACAAGGAAACCGGCGACCGGATCGCCCACGGGGTCAACGGGCGGTAAGCGCTTGGCTTGCGCCGAGTGCGCCGAGTGCGCCGCGTCGGCTGAGCCCGGCGGGGAACTGCGGGTTCGTTGTGGCGCGGTTCCCTGCGGTCGCGCCGTTCGGGCTGAGCAGCATCGGCAACTGCAGATCCGTTGTGGCTGGTCGCGCAGTTCCCCGCGCCCCTGACGGGGCACGGCCGGTTCAAAAGGTGCGGGCCTCGCCGTGGTTGCTCGCGCAGTTCCCCGCGCCCCTGACGGGGCGGAGCCGCGTGTCGTGTACAGAACCGCGCCCCTTGCGGGGCGCGGTTCTGTTACTGCTCTATGGCTGGGTTCTGGGGGTCTTGTGAGGTTGGGTCTGTTGCTGTTTGTGACGGGATGGGAGGGGCGGTGGTTGTGGGGGGTTGGGATGTGGGGGTCTGGGACGTGGGGGTCTGGGACGGGGTTTGGGAGGGGGGTTCTGAGGTCGGGGGGGTGGTGGTCGGGGTCTGGGACGGGGTCTGGGACGGCGGCGGGGTGTAGGTCGGGGTGTCCGTCGGCTTGACGGCCGCGCCCTGCGTGGTGTCCAGGTCGAACTTCGCCTTCTCCGTGACGCCGAACGTGTAGGCCGCCCAGATCTCCGCCGGGTAACCACCGCCGTTGATGCGGCCGCTGCCCGGTATCAGCCCGGTCGCACCCATCAGCGTGGTGTGCTTGCCGGTCTTGGCGTCCTCGCCGAACAGGCCGACCGAGGTGACCAGATCGGGCGTGTAGCCGGTGAACCAGGCGGAGATGTTCTCGTCGGAGGTACCCGTCTTGCCCGCCACCTGCTGCCCCTTGCGCAGCGGGTTGCCGGCCACCGACTTCTTGGCCGTACCGTCGTCGACCACACCGGTCAGCACCGAGGTCACCGTGTCCGCGGCCGTCCGGCTGATCACCTGTTCACCGACGGGGTCGGGCATCTCGACCGTACGGTTCCGCTTCTCCGCCGACTTGACGATCGACGGCGTCACCTTCTTGCCGTGGTTGTTCAGGGTGGCGTAGATCCCGGCCATCTCCAGCGGGCTGGCGCCCATGGAGCCCAGCGTCTGCGCGGGCACCGCCTGCATGCCCTTGGTGTCCATGCCGAGGTCCTTGGCGGTGCTCATCACCTTGTCCATGCCCACGTCGACGCCCATCTGCGCGAAGACCGAGTTCACGGACTTGTTCATGGCCGTCTGGACCGTGATGTCGCCGTAGTCCTGGTTGTCCTCGTTGGGCGGGGCGAAGCCGACCTTGGTGCCGTTGTCCGTGACCTGGTGGCGGCTGGTGCCGTCGTAGACCGTGTCGGCGTCGATCTGCTTGCCGTCCTGCGTCTTGGCGTCGTTCTCCAGCGCGGCGGCGAGGATCACCGGCTTGAACGTGGACGCGGGCTGGTAGTCGCGGCGGGTGGCGTTGCTGAGGTAGTGCTTGTAGTAGTCCTTGCCGCCGTACAGCGCGACGATCCCGCCGGTCTTCGGGTCGACCGACACGGCACCGGCCTGGACGTCCCCGTCGACCTTGCGTTTCTTCGCGTCGAGCTTCCCGGTCAGCTCGGCCTTGACCGCCTTCTCCAGCGCGGCCTGCCGCTTCTTGTCGATGTTCAGGGTGATGGTCCAGCCCTGGTCGACGACCGCGCTCTCCGCCTGGGACTGGGTCAGCCCCTCCTGGTCCATCAGCTGCTGCTCCAGCTGCTTGTTGGCGAGGTCGACGAGATAGCCCTTCTGCCCGTCGAGGCCGGGGGCGCCCCTGGGGTTCTCCGGCTCGGGGAACGTCATGGCGTCGCGCTCGCCCTTGCCGAGCCAGCCCTCCTCGACCATGTTGTCCAGGACGTAGTTCCAGCGAGCTTTCACCAGCTTCTTACCGGTCTCCGAGGCGACCGCCCAGTCGTACTGGCTCGGCGCCTGGAGCAGCGCGGCCAGATACGCGCCCTGCTCGATGGTGAGGTCCTGGGCGTCGACCCGGTAGTAGGCCTGGGCGGCGGCCTGGATGCCGTAGGCGTTACGGCCGTAGTAGCTGGTGTTGATGTAGCCCGCGAGGATGTCGTCCTTGGACTTCTGGCGGTCCACCTTCAAGGAGATGACCAGTTCCTTCAGCTTGCGCGTGACGGTCTGGTCCTGGTTGAGGTAGTAGTTCTTGACGTACTGCTGGGTGATGGTCGAGCCGCCCTGCATGCCCTTGCCGGAGAGGGTGTTGAGCAGACCTCGGGCGGTGCCCCTGAAGTCGACGCCGGAGTCCTTGTAGAAGGTCTTGTTCTCGGCCGCGACGAAGGTCAGCTGGACCTTCTTCGGCACCTTCGACAGGTCGACGATCTCCCGGTTGACCTCGCCCTTGCGGGCCAGGATCGTCCCGTCGCTGTACTTGTAGACGTTGCTCTGGCGCTGGGCCGCCGCGTTGCCCGCGGGAACGTCCACCATCAGGTACAGCACGATGAAGGCGCCGATGCCGAGCAGGCACAGCCCGAGGAACGTGCCGAGGATCTTCTTCCAGGTGAACAGCCTGCGTATGCCGCTCTTGCCGGACCGGCCGGCCGCTCGCGACGAGCGGCGCCTGGGCGCTGCGCGGTGGCCACCGCGTTGTCGCGCTCGTCTCTCTTCCGCTCGTCCCATGGATCAGCTCGCTCCGCTTCGGTCTCGGTCAGCTCAGAAAGCTAACACCCGTCTCTATGACAAAGAGCCTTCGATCCGCTCTTTTGCGGACGTGACAATCAGCACCAGCCCCACCGGGTCCGACGACCCAGAGGCGTGGAGGGTTGCGTGAGAGGGTAAAGTGTTATCACTTTGCTAGTAGACAAGCAGACACCACAAGAACGGGGGGACACCCATGTCCGCACGTGAGACGACCGCCACCGCCGACATCCCGGAGATGCCCGCACCACGAGTGCGGGAGGTCCCGGCGCACAGCATCGGCGGCGGGCTCGCCCTGCTGCTCGGCCTGGTCGGCATGGTGGTCGGCGCCTCGATGGCCGCGAGCGCGACCGCGGTCGAGGGGGCCGGGGCGAGAGCGGCCCTGATAGTCGTCGGCGTCCTGGTGGCCCTCTGCGCCTTCCTGTCGACGTGCGGTCTGAACATGGTCGCGCCGGGCGAGGCCCGGGTCGTCCAGCTCTTCGGCCGCTACCGGGGGACGATCCGGCAGGACGGGCTGCGCTGGGTGAACCCCTTCACCTCGCGCAAGAAGATCTCGACCCGCGTCCGCAACCACGAGACCGCGGTCCTCAAGGTGAACGACGCCTACGGCAACCCGATCGAACTGGCCGCCGTCGTGGTCTGGAAGGTCCGGGACACCGCCCAGGCCGTGTTCGAGGTCGACGACTACGTCGAGTTCGTCGCCACGCAGACCGAGACGGCCGTGCGGCACATCGCCATCGAGTACCCCTACGACGCGCACGACGAGGACGACCTCTCGCTGCGCGGCAACGCCGAGGAGATCACCGAGAAGCTCGCGGTGGAACTGCACGCGCGCGTGGAGGCGGCCGGGGTGCAGATCATCGAGTCCCGCTTCACGCATCTCGCCTACGCCCCCGAGATCGCCTCGGCGATGCTCCAGCGGCAGCAGGCCGGCGCGGTCGTCGCGGCCCGGCGGCAGATCGTCGACGGGGCGGTGGGCATGGTGGAGGCGGCGCTCGCCCGGATCGCGGAGCGCGACATCGTGGAGCTGGACGACGAGCGGAAGGCGGCGATGGTGTCCAACCTGATGGTGGTGCTGTGCGGGGACCGGGCGCCGCAGCCCGTCCTGAACACCGGGACCCTGTACCAGTGACGGACTCCGCCGGGACACCGAGGCGTCGGCCGCAGCAGCGCAAGCAGGTGCTGCTGCGGCTCGACCCGCAGGTCTACGAGGCGCTGGCCCGGTGGGCCGGGGACGAACTGCGCTCCGCCAACGCCCAGATCGAATTCCTGCTGCGGCGGGCGCTGGCGGACGCGGGCCGGCTGCCCAAGGAGACCGGGCCGCTGCCGCGGCGGGGCCGGCCTCCCGCATCGGATGTATCGGAACCGTGACAATCGGCTCCCACCTGCGCATCCGTACGCCCGGCCACGATCACCGCACTCCGCGTATACACGCGACGTATACACGGTGTGTAGAGTTCCTGGCATGTCCATCGGTCACACCCTTCTGGGACTCCTGGAGTCCGGCCCCCGACACGGCTACGACCTGAAGCGGGCCTTCGACGAGAAGTTCGGTCACGATCGGCCGCTGCACTACGGCCAGGTCTACTCGACGATGTCCCGGCTGCTGAAGCACGGGTTCGTGGAGGTCGACGGGATCGAGGCGGGCGGCGGGCCCGAACGCAAGCGGTACGCCATCACGGACGCCGGGATCACCGACGTGGAGCGGTGGCTGGCGACGCCCGAGAAGCCGGAGGAGTACCTTCAGTCCACCCTGTACACCAAGGTCGTCCTCGCGCTGCTCACGCACCGCGACGCCGCCGTCATCCTCGACAGCCAGCGCGCCGAGCACCTGCGCACCATGCGGATCCTGACCGACCGCAAGCGCAAGGGCGACCTCGCCGACCAGTTGATCTGCGACCACGCGCTGTTCCATCTGGAGGCCGACCTGCGCTGGCTCGAACTGACCACCGCGCGGCTCGGCAAGCTCCGAGAGGCGGTGGCCCGATGACCCCGCCCCCCGGTTCCCTGCTGGCCGCCGAGGATCTGCGCAAGGCGTACGGGCCGACCGTCGCGCTGGACGGCGCCTCGTTCTCCATCCATCCCGGCGAGGTCGTCGCCGTCATGGGCCCCTCCGGGTCCGGCAAGTCGACGCTGCTGCACTGCCTGGCCGGGATCGTGCCGCCCGACTCCGGTTCGATCACCTACGCCGGCCGGGAACTCGCGACGATGAACGACGCCCAGCGCAGCCTGCTGCGCCGCTCCGAGTTCGGGTTCGTCTTCCAGTTCGGCCAGCTCGTACCGGAGTTGACCTGCGTGGAGAACGTCGCCCTGCCGCTGCGGCTGAACGGCACGTCCCGCAAGGAGGCCGAGCGTGCCGCGCTCGGCTGGATGGAGCGGCTGGAGGTCGACGACCTGCGGGGCAAGCGGCCCGGCGAGGTCTCCGGCGGCCAGGGGCAGCGGGTCGCCGTGGCCCGGGCCCTGGTCACCGAACCGCGCGTGCTGTTCGCCGACGAGCCGACCGGCGCGCTCGACTCGCTCAACGGCGAGCGGGTGATGGAACTGCTGACGGACGCGGCCAGGTCCACCAACGCGGCCGTCGTCCTGGTCACCCACGAGGCCCGGGTGGCGGCCTACTCGGACCGCGAGGTCGTCGTACGGGACGGGAAGTCACGGGACATGGAGCGCGTCGTATGAGCGCCCGGCGGGAGCAGCCGCCCGGCGGCGCCGTGCCGCGGCGCCGGGGCGGGCTGCGGGATCTGGCCCTCGGGGCCCGCTTCGCCGTCACCGGCGGACGCGAGGGCTGGGTACGGCTGTTGCTGACGGCCGCCGGCGTGGGGCTCGGCGTGGCCCTGCTGCTGCTGACGACCGCGGTGCCCAACGCGCTGTCGGTGCGGCACGACCGCGAAGAGGCCCGCGCGGACTACACCTACGGCACCACCGTACGGCCCCGCTCCGACGCCACGCTGCTGATCGCCGACGTCGACACGGAGTTCGGGGACAAGATGGTGCGTGGCCGGCTGGTGGAACCGGAGGGGCCGCGGGCCCCGCTGGCGCCCGGACTGGACCGGTACCCGGCCAAGGGCGACATGGTCGTCTCGCCCGCGCTGCGGGACCTGCTCGCCTCCGACGACGCGCGGCTGCTGCGCGAGCGGCTGCCGTACCGGATCGTCGGCACCATCGGGGAGAGCGGGCTCATCGGCTCGCACGAACTCGCCTACTACGCGGGCGCCGACGGGCTCGCCGAGCGGATCGACGGCTCCCAGGTGGGCCGCATCACCGAGTTCGGCGACCCCAACCCGACGGACCAGCCCGCCGATCCGGTACTGGTCCTGCTCGTCCTCGTCGTCTTCGTGGTGCTGCTGATGCCGGTGGCCGTGTTCATCACCGCGGCCGTACGGTTCGGCGGCGAGCGGCGCGACCGCAGGCTGGCCGCGCTGCGCCTGGTGGGCTCCGACAGCCGGATGACCCGGCGGATCGCCGCGGGCGAGGCGCTGGCCGGTGCGGTGTTCGGCCTCGTCCTCGGCACCGTCTTCTTCCTGATCGGCCGGGAGGTGGCGGGCTCGGTCGAGATCCTCGGCATCAGCGTGTTCCCAAGCTATCTGAACCCCTCGCCGCTGCTGGCCGCGCTCGTCGCGTTCGCGGTCCCGGCCGCCGCGGTCCTGGTCACCGTGCTCGCCCTGCGCGGTGTGGTGATCGAACCGCTGGGCGTGGTCCGCACGGCGCGGCCCGCGCGCCGGCGCCTGTGGTGGCGGCTGCTGCTGCCGCTGGGCGGCCTCGCGCTGCTCTATCCGATGATCGGCCAGGGCCGGGACAACGGGAACTTCAACCAGTACCTGGTCACCGGCGGGGTCATACTGCTGCTGGTGGGCATCACGGCGCTGCTGCCATGGATCGTGGAAGCGGTCGTCGCCCGGCTCGGCGCCGGTTCCGTCGCCTGGCAACTGGCCGTCCGCCGACTCCAGTTGAGCAGCGGCAGCGCGGCCCGCATGGTCAACGGCATCGCCGTGGCGGTGGCCGGCGCCATCGCCCTGCAGATGCTGTTCGCCGGTGTGGACGACGACTACACCAAGCAGTCGAGCAACGACCTCACCCGGGCGCAGATGCAGCTGAACGTGGCGAGGGACATCGACCTGGCCGCGGCGGCCGACCAGTTGGCGGCGACCCGGGGCGTGCGCGGGACGACGGCGCTGGCCCACTCCTCGGTCAGCGACACATCGTGGCGCAAGGACCCGGAGCGCACCGCCGGGCTGACCGTCGGCGACTGCGCCGCGCTGCGCGAGGTCGCGTCACTGCCCTCGTGCCGGGACGGCGACGCCTTCGCCGTGCGCGGCCAGGAATGGGACACGGACACCCCGAAGCTGGCCAAGCCGGGCACGAAGCTCTACATCGACGACTCGTACGGCAACCGGCCGGGAGACGGCGGCATCCCGCTGACCGTGCCGGCGGGCCTGAAGCAGGCGCGGGCGATCGACTCTCCGAACGGCGGTTTCACCAGCGGCTTCCTGCTGACCCCTGGCGCGCTGCCCGGGAAGGCCGCCGGGGTGATGGGCGGCACGATCTATCTGTCCTTCGACGCGTCCGTGCCCGACGTCAAGGAGTACATCCGCAACACGGCCGCGCGGATCGACCCGCGGATCGACCCGATGCTCTGGTCGGCCACCGAGCAGTCCGCGAGGTTCACCTCCATCCGTACCGGACTGTTCGCCGGCGCCGCCTGTGTGCTCGCGCTGATCGGGGCCAGCCTGCTGGTCTCGCAGCTGGAGCAGTTGCGCGAGCGCCGGAAGCTGCTGTCGTCCCTGGTCGCCTTCGGCACCCGGCGGCGCACGCTGGGCCTGTCGGTGCTGTGGCAGACGGCGGTGCCGATCGCGCTCGGTCTGCTGCTGGCCATGGTGGTGGGCCTGACCCTGGGCGCCGTGCTGCTGCGGATGACCGGCACGGCGGTGAGCGTGGACTGGGCGAGCGTGCTGTCGCTGACCGGCTTCGGCGCCGCCGTCGTCCTCGGCGTGAGCCTGCTCAGCCTGCCGCCGCTGCTGCGGCTGATGCGCCCCGACGGGCTGCGCACCGAGTAGCGGGCGCCTCGCAGGACCGGGGCCCCTTCCGCGGGAAGGAGGGCTTCCGCGTAAGGGGCCCTCAGCCGTGGGCGAGCAGCCGCACGGGCAGCGGGCGCAGCGCCTCCCGCAGGGCGGTCGCGAGTTCGCGGTACTCGGCGCCGCGGGCCGCGCCGGTGCGCATCGCGAGGGCGACCCGGCGGCTCGGCGCGGGATCGGCGAAGTAACCGGTCAGCAGCCGGGCGCTGCGGCTCGTCTCGACCTTGACGGCGGTGCGCGGCAGCAGGGTGCAGCCGAGCCCGCCGGCCACGAGCTGGACGAGGGTGGAAAGACCCGCGGCGGTGGTCGCCACCGGGGCGTCCGCGCGGCCGGCCTCCCGGCAGATGTCCAGGGCCTGGTCGCGCAGGCAGTGCCCCTCGTCGAGGAGCAGCAGGTTCAGCTCCCTGAGCGCTTCGCGGGGGATGCCCTCCCGGCCGCCGAGCCAGTGCTCCGGGGGTGTGACGAGCACGAAGTCCTCGTCGAAGAGCGGCAGTTCGGTGACGCTGGGGACGCCGAGCGGGACGGCGAGCAGCAGCAGGTCGAGCCGGCCGCCGGTCAGCCCGTCGACCAGGCTGGCGGTCTGCTCCTCGTGCACCTGGAGGTCGAGGTCCGGATACCGGTCGTGGACAAGGCCGAGGACGGTCGGCAGCAGATAGGGGGCGACGGTCGGGATCACCCCGAGCCGCAGCGCGCCGGTGAACGGCGCCCGCACCGCCTCCGCCTCCTCCAGCAGCGCGGCGACCTCGGTGAGCACCGCCTTCGCCCGAACGGCCAGCCGCTCACCGGCGGGCGAGAGCAGCACCTTGCGGGTCGTACGCTCCAGGAGAGTGACGCCCAGGGTCTCTTCGAGCGTGGCGACGGCCCCGGACAGCGCGGGCTGGCTCATGCCTATCGCGGCGGCGGCGTCCCGGAAGTGCAGGTGCTCGGCGACGGCGGCGAAGGCGCGCAACTGGGACAGGCTGGGCTGCCTCCGCTTACCTGCGGTCACTGATAGCTACCTCCGATCAACACGACTGAGTGTAGCTATTTCCCGAATCAATGCCGTCTGTGCCACCATCAGCACCGTCCAACCCATGGGAAACGCCTGTGACCGGGGCGTTTCCTCGCTGCAAGGAGAGCGCGTGCTCACTGTCGGTGACAAGTTCCCCGAGTTCGACCTCACAGCCTGCGTCTCGCTGGAGAAGGGCAAGGAGTTCGAGAAGATCAACCACAAGACCTACGAGGGCAAGTGGAAGGTGATCTTCGCCTGGCCCAAGGACTTCACCTTCGTGTGCCCGACCGAGATCGCCGCCTTCGGCAAGCTGAACGAGGAGTTCGCCGACCGCGACGCGCAGGTCCTCGGCTTCTCCGGCGACTCGGAGTTCGTCCACCACGCCTGGCGCAAGGACCACGACGACCTGCGCGACCTGCCGTTCCCGATGATGTCCGACTCCAAGCACGAGCTGATGCGCGACCTCGGCATCGAGGACGCGGAGGGCTTCGCCAAGCGCGCGGTCTTCATCGTCGACCAGAACAACGAGATCCAGTTCTCGATGGTGACCGCGGGTTCGGTCGGCCGTAACCCGAAGGAGGTCCTGCGGGTCCTGGACGCCCTCCAGACGGACGAGCTGTGCCCGTGCAACTGGTCCAAGGGCGACGAGACGCTGGACCCGGTCGCGCTGCTCGCCGGAGAGTGAGTCCGTGTCCCTCGACTCTCTCAAGTCCCGGGTACCGGACTACGCGAAGGACCTGAAGCTCAACCTGGGCTCGGTCATCGGCAACTCCGACCTGCCCGCCCAGCAGTTGTGGGGCACGGTGCTGGCGACGGCGATCGCCGCACGCTCCCCCATCGTGCTGCGCGAGCTGGAGCCGGAGGCGAAGGCCAACCTCTCGCCCGAGGCGTACACGGCCGCCAAGTCGGCCGCCGCCGTGATGGCGATGAACAACGTCTTCTACCGCACCCGCCATCTGCTCTCCGACCATGAGTACGGCACCCTGCGCGCGGGCCTGCGGATGAACGTCATCGGCAACCCCGGGGTCGACAAGGTCGACTTCGAGCTGTGGTCCTTCGCGGTGTCCGCGATCAACGGCTGCGGCATGTGCCTGGACTCGCACGAGCAGGTGCTGCGCAAGGCCGGTGTGACCCGCGAGGTCGTCCAGGAAGCGTTCAAGATCGCCGCGGTGGTCCAGGCGGTGGGCACCACCCTGGACGCCGAGGCGGTGCTCGCCGGATAACCCGCTGCGCCACACAGGCGGTTCCGCGCTCCGGGCCCCGCTCACCCTTGGTGGGCGGGGCCTTCCGCGTCCGCCGGCACCGGCTCCTGCCGGACCGCGGGCGGGGCCGGACGTGCCCGGCCGGCGCTGCGCAGGGCCTGCTCCTCGGAGTAGGCCCGCAGATAGCCGACCACCGTGTTGGTCACCGCCACCAGGGGCACGGCGACCACGGCGCCGCCGATGCCGGCCACCATGCCGCCCGCGGTGACGGACAGGACGACGGCCAGGGGATGCACCCGCACCGCGCGGCCCAGGATGAACGGCTGCAGGATGTGCCCCTCGATCTGCTGCACCGCCAGGATCACCACCAGCGTCATGCCCGCGGTGAACACGCCCTGGGTGACGAGGGCGACCACCACGGCCAGCACACCCGAGGCGACCGCGCCCACGAGCGGGATGAACGAGAACAGGAAGATGAACACGGCCAGCGGAACGGCCATGGGGACGTTCAGGAAGTAGATGCCGAGCCCGATGAAGATCGCGTCGATCAGGGCGACCAGCACCGTGCCGCGGACGTAGGCCGTCAGCGTGCGCCAGGCGCGCGGGCCCGCGCCGGCCACGCCCGGCCGGGCCGCGGCCGGCACCAGCTTCAGCGCCCACTGCCAGATCCGGTCGCCGTCGTAGAGCAGGAACAACGTCGAGAAGAACACCAGCAGAATGCCGGTCAACGCCTCGACGACGACCTGAACTCCCTCCAGTCCGGCCGACGTTATCTGGTCGGTGTTGGCGCCGATCGCCTCCCGCAGGCTCTTGGCGATCTGGTTGATCTGCTTGTCCGTGACGTGGAACGGGCTCTGCAGCAGCCAGCGGCGCAGATCGTCGATGCCGCTCTGGACCTGGTCGGAGAGCGTGTCGATGTTCTCCATGACCTGCCAGGTCACGAACCAGCCGATCAGCCCCATCACGATGAAGCCGAGGATCGCGGTGAGTGCGGTGGCCGGGCCGCGCGGCACACCGTGCCGTTTCAGCCGGGCGACCGTGGGCTGCAACAGGGCGGTGACCAGCAGCGAGATGACGAAGGCGAACACCACGAGTTGTACGGAGCTGATGACGCGCATCAGCACCCACACCGTGCCGGCCAGCACCAGCAGCCGCCAGCCCGCCTCGGCCGCGACCCGTACGCCCCAGGGCACCGCCTGCGCGGGGTCAGGGCGGACGATCCGGACCTCGGCCGGGTCCTGGTGGTCGTCGGGCAGCGGCTCCTCGGCGGGCGCCCGCGGTGGTTCCTCGGCGTGCTGCCGCTCCGCCGCCACCCGCCGCTCGTCCAACCGCTCCCCCATCTGCGTCAGTCCGGCTCCGACCCGGCCGAGCCATCCTGGCACTCGCGACATGATCCGTCCTTCTCCCGCATGTCCCCGGGTGCGCCCCACCACTCCTCCCAGGAATCGTCCGTCCGACCGTACACGGCAACAGCCCCTCCCCGTAGGACGGGAAGGGGCTGTGCGGGGTTGAGAGGTAAGCGACGAACCGCTGTTCGCCTAATACCAGTGGTTGGCCTGCCAGAACGACCAGGCGTCGCAGGGACTGCCGTAGCGGTCGTTCATGTAGTTCAGCCCCCACTTGATCTGGGTGGCCGGGTTGGTCTGCCAGTCGGCGCCCACGGAGGACATCTTGGAGCCCGGCAGCGCCTGGAAGAGGCCGTAGGCGCCGGAGGAGGCGTTGACGGCACGGTAGTTCCAGCCGGACTCGTGGTCCACGATGTTGCTGAAGCACTGGAACTGGCCGCTCGCGACCATCTGCCGCGCCATCGCCTGGATCTGCGCGACCGAGTAGGAGCTCTGGACGGGGAAGCTGGCGGCGCCGACGCTCTGGCTGCGGCTTGCCTCCTTCGCGGCCTCCTCACGCTCCTTGGCCGCCTTCGCCGCCTTCTCGGCGGCCTCCTTCTTCGCGATCGCGGTCTCGGCGGCCGCCTTGCGGGCCGCCTCCTCGGCGTCCTTCTTGGCGCTCGCGTCCGCGGCGATGGCCTGCGCGTCCGCCTGCTGTGTCAGGGACGCGGTCTGCACCTGGGCCTGCTGACCCGCGGGTATGTCCGCGAGAAGCGTCGCGTCGGTTGCCGTCGCCTCGGCGTCGTTGTTCTGCGCGACGCTGCCCGAGGCAACTCCGACGACGCTTCCGACGGCGGTGACCGCGGTGGCCGAGGCCACTGCGAATCCCCGGACCGAAATCCGGCTCACACGGTTTCCTTCCAGCATCGCCCGCTTCGGTGACCCTGGCGGACGCAATCGTGCCCCTGACGCTGGCCTCCCAACTGCGGGGTCACGGGAGGCACGGGCCCGGTGGGCAACTCCCTGCGCGGGAGCGCCGCATGGTGCTCGGGCGGCATACGACGACGCTATGGAGTTGACCGTGGTGCCTGGGTGCTGCCGTACCTCCCCCACAGCCCTAAGGGCGTGGGAGGTGCCCCCACGGGGCACGGCTGTGTCGTATGCGGGGCCTGACAGGAGTGAGACTCTGCCGTAACCCGGCGCCGGTAGGCAATTCCGAGTTGCGTGTGAAAGCTCACATCTCGTTTGGCCCCGGCGTTTTCAGGAATCCCCCACACATCACGGCGCCGCCCGGCTAGGCTCATCGCTTTGCCGGACGGCGCCAACCAGCGGGTAACCGACCCAAGTCGACCAGTCGGGTCGGATGCGCCGGATCGGAGGTCTCGGGTCAGATGTGTCCGTCCTCCAGCATTTCGGTCACGAGCGCGGCGATCTGGGACCTTTCGGACCGGGTCAGCGTGACATGCGCGAAGAGCGGATGCCCCTTCAGCTTCTCCACCACGGCGACGACACCGTCGTAGCGGCCGACCCGCAGATTGTCCCGCTGCGCCACGTCATGGGTCAGCACCACCCGCGAGTTCGCCCCGATCCGGGACAGCACGGTCAGCAGTACGTTCCGTTCCAGTGACTGCGCCTCGTCCACGATCACGAACGCGTCGTGCAGCGAACGCCCCCGGATGTGGGTCAGCGGCAGGACCTCCAGCATCCCGCGCGCGGTGACCTCCTCGATGACCTCACGGCTGGTGACCGCCGACAGCGTGTCGAACACCGCCTGCGCCCACGGGCTCATCTTCTCGGCCTCGGTGCCGGGCAGATAGCCCAGCTCCTGCCCGCCGACCGCGTACAGCGGACGGAAGACCATCACCTTCTGGTGCTGACGGCGCTCCAGGACCGCCTCCAGGCCGGCGCACAGCGCCAGCGCCGACTTGCCGGTGCCGGCCCGGCCGCCCATGGACACGATGCCCACGTCCGGGTCGAGGAGCAGATCGAGGGCGATCCGCTGCTCGGCGCTGCGGCCCTTGATGCCGAACACCTCCCGGTCGCCGCGCACCAGGCGGATGGTGCCCTCCGCCGTCACCCGGCCGAGCGCCTTGCCCCGCTCCGACTGGATCGTCAGACCGGTGTGCACGGGCAGTCCTGCGGCCTCGGGCACCTCGGCGTGCCCCTCCTCGAAGAGCGTGTCCACCTGTTCGGCGGACAGGGTCAGCTCGGACATGCCGGTCCAGCCGGAGGAGTCCGTGATGGCCAGCTCCGCGCGGTACTCCTCGGCGAGCAGACCGACGGAGGACGCCTTGATGCGCAGGGGCAGGTCCTTCGAGACGACGGTGACGTCGAACCCCTCGGCCTGCAGATTGCGGGCGACGGCGAGGATGCGTGAGTCGTTGTCCCCCAGGCGGTAGCCGGTGGGCAGCACGCTGGGATCCGAGTGGTTGAGCTCGACACGCACGGTCCCGCCGAGGTCCCCGATCGGGATGGGGGCGTCGAGACGGCCGTACCGCACCCGGTAGTCGTCGAGCAGACGCAGCGCCTGCCGGGCGAAGTAGCCGAGTTCGGGATGGTGCCGCTTGGCCTCCAGCTCCGTGACCACCACGATCGGGAGCACGACCTCGTGCTCGTCGAAGCGGGTCAGGGCGTTCGGGTCGGCCAGCAGGACGCTGGTGTCGAGAACATAGGTGCGCCGGTCGGGCTTGTGGCGCTTTGTGCTGGTCACCACGGAAGGACGTACCCCCTCGGATGAGGTCGGGGAGCGACGGGACGGAAGCTGGGCCGGGAGGGCGGGAAAAACCAGGCCGGTCGCCGGCCGCACCGCACACGCGCGGGCCGGGAACCGGCCCTCCGCGGCTGCTTCCGTGCGGTGACGGCACGGTCGGGCTGGTGCAAAGGGCCTCCCGGGCGGGCGGCCCCGTGCCGCCCGCTGAGATCCGACACCCGTGGTTCGGGTGTCGACCTGTTTGGCTTATGCCCTGGAAGATGCATTGCCATGCAAGTGCATGGGACGGCGCGCCGGTGAACACCTCGTTGCCGCCACCCCACCGGGGGCGTACGGAATGTGTGCCGTGCGGGGCGCCCGGGGCCCGCTACCGCGCTCGTTCAGCCGCCGTAGCGCCGGTGCCGCGCCGCGTAGTCACGCAGCGCACGCAGGAAGTCGACCTTGCGGAAGGCCGGCCAGAAGACATCACAGAAGTAGTACTCGGAGTGGGCCGTCTGCCACAGCATGAAACCGGACAGCCGCTGCTCGCCGCTGGTCCTGATCACCAGATCGGGGTCGGGCTGGGCGCTCGTGTAGAGGTGGCGCCCGATCATGTCGATGTCGACGGACTCGGCCAGGTCCTCCATGGTGACGCCCCTGTCGTGGGCGTCCAGGAGCATGGAGCGCACGGCGTCGGCGATCTCCTGCCGACCGCCGTAGCCGATGGCGACGTTGACCAGTATCCCCTTGACGTGGGCCGTGGCCTCCTCGGCCTCCTTCAGCGCCAGCTGCATCGGGGAGGGCAGCAGGTCCGGGGTGCCGACGTGGTGCACGCGCCAGCGGCCGTCGGCGGCGAGCGTGCGCACGACGTCCTCGATGATGCCGAGGAGCGGGACCAGCTCTTCCTGCGCGCGGTCGAAGTTGTCCGTGGACAGCAGCCACAGGGTGACGACCTCGACGTCCGTCTCGGAGCACCAGCCGAGGAATTCGCCGATCTTGTCCGCACCGGCCCGGTGGCCGTGGACGGTGCTGGATCCCGCGGCCTTCGCCCAGCGCCGGTTGCCGTCCATGATGACGCCGATGTGCTTGGGCACCTGAGCGTGGTCCAGGTGGCCTTCCACCCGGCGCGCGTACAGCCTGACCAGGAGGCCGCGCAGCTTGTCGCGCAGGTTCACGTGATGTCAGCCCCTCCGTACGGTGCGGGTGCGTCCCCGCGGGCCCGAAGCCTACTCCTGCGGGGCTCCGGCACGGTTTCGGGGTCGCGCCGCGGTGGGTCGTCCGCACCCCGGTGAGGGGGACGGCACACGGCGGCCCAACGGTTCCCTCCCCGGCGGCGGAGGACGCCTCGGGGGCGGGGCGCGGGCCGGGGGCATGGGGCGGGGGCCGGGGGCATGGGGCGGGGGCCGGGGCATGGGGCGGGGGCGTGGCAGGCGGGGCGTGGCAGGCGAGAGGCGGGGCGGCCGGGGGGCGTGGCGGGCGCACAAAGAAAACGGGCCGGTCCGTGGGGGGGAGACGGACCGGCCCGAGGGGGGGTTTCCACCATAACCCTTCGTAAGGGATCCCGTGTGCATCGGCGTGCCACAATTACTCTCCGGAGTCGCCCGGCGACGCCCTGAGGGCGGCGGAACCCCTTGTTCAGGGCCGTTCCATGGCCGATTCACAGCGGAATCCCAGGCGGCCGGGCCATGCGTCGAATGATCGACAGGCGTGGCGCGTCCCGGCGCCGCTGCGGACAGTCGCCACGCCGTCCCTCCGTTGGGCTAATTCGGCAGCGAACGGTGGCTTGACGGGCGCACGGGCGCATACCGGCACCGCGCAGCCCCCTCCGCCACGCGGTGCCGACCGCGCGGCTTTGCTCACGCGAATTGCCTTGGTCTGAACTTACGTGAGGGCACCCCGCAGATGCGAGCCGCTTGCGATAACGATGTGGAAACCCCGCCGACACGCGCGCCCCGCGCCGACACGCCGGCGCGTAGGATGCCCCGGCCCCGCCACCGTCGCCGAGCCGTCCCCGAGGGGCGATTCCCGGCCAATTCTTCCGTCCGGCCCGCAGGCGCCCGGCTCGAAGCGGTCAGCGGTCCGGTCTACGGGCGTCGAAGAGGTGCCGGGTGCTGTGCGCGACGAAGGGCCCCTCGGCCTCGATCCGCTCGTGCAGGGCCCGCAGCCGGGGCTCGTACGCCTCGACGGTGAAGCCCGGGACCATCCAGACGACCTTGCGCAGGAAGTGCACGACGGCCGCGATGTCATGGAACTCCATGCGCAGCCGCTCGGCCCGCAGGTCGACGACCTGAAGCCCGGCCCGCTCGGCGTCGGCGCGCTCACGGTCGGGGTGGCGGGCGGTGCGGCTTGGCTCCGGTTGCGGCCCGAGGAAGAACTCGACCAGTTCGAAGACGCTGGCCGGCCCCACGTGCTGCGCGAAGTAGGTTCCCCCCGGGCTCAGCACACGGGCGATCTCGTCCCAGTGCGGGCGCACAGGGTGCCGGCTCAGCACCAGGTCGAAGGCCCCGTCGGCGAAGGGCAGCGGCGCGTCGTCCGGCGCCGAGACGACCACGGCGCCGCGCGGGCGCAGCAGCGCGGTGGCCCGGGCGACGTTCGGCGGCCAGCCCTCGGTGGCCGCGAGCAGTGCGGGCCGGGCCGGGGCCGCCGTGGCCAGCGCGACGTCAAGGACCTCGCCGCCCCCGGTCTGGATGTCCAGCGCGGCCGTGGCACGGGCCAGCCGGCCGGCCGCCGAGCGTGAGTACCCCCAGGACGGCCGTTCCTCGCTGGCGCGTCCCTCGAACCAGGAGAAGTCCCAGCCCTCGGTGGGCACGGCGGTGCCCTCCGCGACGAGGTCTTCGAAGGAACGAGGAGAACGGGGCTCTTTCGGGTGTGTCCGGTCCATGCACGGATCGTCGCAGGGCGCCGCCGGTGGGCGCCGCTGCTTTTTCTCACGGCGCGACCCCCCGCACCTCCTCTCGCAGGGCGAGCAGGAGGTGTAGGTCGTCACCGTGGCGTACGGTGCCGGCGTCCTCGAAGCCGTGCCGTCTCAGGAGCCGGACCGATGCCGTGTTGCCGGAGAACGGGTCGGCGTACAGGGGCCGGGTGCGCTCCTGGCGCAGGAAGAGACCGAGGGCACGGGACCCCACGCCGCGCCCCCAGTACGCCCGCCCCAGCCAGTAGCCGATGAACCGCCGGTCGTCCTGCGACCAGGAGACGATGTTGCCGGCCACCTCGCCGCCCACGGTGACGGTCCGCACCAGGTTGTCGGGGTCCCCCAGCACCCTCGTCCTCCAGTGCTTCAGGAAGGCGTCCCGCTCGCGCGGCGGGAACTTCGACCGGCGCACGGCCTCCGGATCGTGCTCGTAGGCGAGGAAGGTCTCCAGGTCGGCGTCGACCACCTCGCGCAGCCCCACGGCACGGGGCTCGGCACCCCGCGCGGACTCTTCACTCATCTCCGCCGCCTCCTCTGACGGACTCCGCCGTGGAATCCGTCGTGCTGTCCGTCGTGCTGTCCGTCATGGACGTCGTCATGGGAGAGGAGTGTGACAGGACCCACTGACAATCCCGGGCGGCCCGTGTCGCTTGACCGTCATGTCGTGCGGAGGGGGCCCGGTGGGGGGCGGAGCGGTACGGTTTTGAGGGAGGTGGGGTAGGGATGCGGCGTTGGCGGGACGGGCGGGCGGAGCTGGCGGTGTACGGGGTGCGCGGGGGGCGGGTGTCGGTACCGCTGGAGATCGCGGCCTCCTACCGCGCCCGTACCAAAGGGTTGTTGGGGCGCGATGCGGTGGACGGGGCGATGCTGCTCTCCCCCGCGGGCAGCGTGCACACCTTTCGCATGCGGATGCCCATCGATGTCGCCTACCTCGACCGCGATCTCACCGTGATCGCCGTACGCACCATGCGGCCCGGGCGGCTCGGCCTGCCCCGGCCGCGGTCACGGCATGTGCTGGAGGCCGCGGCCGGGGCCATGGCGGGGTGGGGCATCGAGGCGGGAGCGCGGGTGAGCGTGGAGGGGGCGGGCGACGGCCGGTGAGTCCGGGGCCCTCCGGGTGGGGTCAGTTCGCCGAGCGGGGGAAGGAGACCTCGACCCTTCTGTTCTTCTTCCGGCCCGACTCGGTGGAGTTGTCCGCGATCGGGTACTGCTCGCCGTAGCCCCGTACCTCGAAGGTGACGTTCGCGTCGTTGAGGTCCTGGTCCAGGACCGCCTGTACGGCGTTGGCCCGCTGCTTGGACAGGACGTCGCCGTGGGCCGAGGAGCCCAGGTTGTCCGTGAAGCCGAACACCCGTACCTGCGTCGCCTTCTGGTTCTTGATCTCCTCCGCGATCGAGGCGATACGGGCCCTCGCCTCCGCGCTCAACCTGGCGCTGTCCTTGCCGAACAGCACCTCGGCCTGGAGGGCGAACTTCACGTCCGCGTTGGTGTCCTCGCGGCGTTCGTCGCCGCTCTGGTCCTCCACCACGGACTTGATGTCGAGCACCTTGGGAGCGGCGAGCGTCGCGCCCTCCGGCAGCTTCAGATCCGGGTCGTTGGGGTCGACCGCGACCGGCGCGGACGCCGATGCCTCGGTACCCGGCGGAACACTGGGGTCGGACTCGTCGGCGCGGGCGGGGGTGGCGGCGTGGAGGGAGGCGGCGAGAAGCACGGCGGCGGTGCCCACGGCCAGCGAAACCCGGTCTACGATGATCACGTGCGCCTCACCCGGAGATCTGGATGGTGGCGGTGGGGAAGCCAGGCAGTTGGAAGCCGACTTCGGGGGTGCCGGTCGGGGGCGAGGGGAACTGCATGAACACCGGCAGGGACTCTCCGGCTTTCAAAGCGGGCAGGCCGGTCGTGGTGAGGGGGCGGCCGTCCGTGTCACGCAGGACGTAGTAACGCTTCTTCCCCTTGGGGTCCACGAGCGTCGCGCCGCCCAGCGAGCTGCCGTTTCTGATGATCTCTGTCTCATTGCCGCTCAGATTGGACGGGATGACCGCTGTGGTGCCGCTGTCGTTCTTCATCGTCGCGTTGACCGTTACGAATCCGCCCGAGTCCCGGTCCGCGGAAGTGATCTGGAGCAGCAGCCCGTTGGGCCCCTTCAGCTCGGCCAGCGGCTGGTCGGCCTGCCCTTCTTGAGCACTCGGCTTCGGCCCACCGTCCTTGGAAGCCGACGCGGTCGATTCCGGCTTCTTGTCGTCGCTACCGCCGCCACCGCAGCCGACCGCCCCGAGTGCCAGACCGGCCGCGATCGTGAACGCGACCAGCCCTCTGCGACTCTTCGCAGTGAACCGAATGCTCATGACTCCGCTTCCTTCTCGACTCGTCGTTCGCTTGTCACTCGGCCAGGTGCACGTCGAAAAGGTCCTCGGGACCCGGGAGATCAGCGAGATCATCCGGATTGAGGTCCCAGTTCTCTTTGCAGGTGAGCTGCGGCAGTGCGTTGTCCTCGGCGTCTTCATCAAGCGGGTCGAAGGTGCACAGCGGCTCTATCACGGCCGTGGCGGACGCCGTCGACCTCACGTCCTCCGTACCGGGCACTACGGAGTGCCCGACGGGCTTGTCGGTCTGGACGTCGACCCGATAGGTGAGCGGATCGAGCGCCTCGCAACTCCGTACCGTCGCATCGTTCTGAGCGGCGAGTTGCTCGGCACGCCAGCACGAGGGATTCAACGGCACGTTGCCGTCGAAGACGTCCTGCCATGTGCTGGGATCGAGCACGTCCTCCAGCCATGCGCCGGCGAGTTGGTCTCGGGCGTTCTGAGCCGCGGCGAGCGCCGCCGCGTCCGCCGCCGTCTGGGCGCCGTTCCGGTTGGCCGCGGCCTGGCCGATCGCCAGATAGGCCAACGCAAGAAAGAGCAGACCCGCCACCACCGTGATGTAGATGGGGAAGGCCTGCCCTGCGTCCCTCGAACCGTGCGGCCGCGTCAGGTGATCTCGGTGATCTTTGCCTTGATCTTGTCGAGAATGGTCTGCCCAATGTCCGTACCGGTGATAGCCAGCACGATCGCCACCACCACGGCGATGATCCCCAGGTACTCGACGGCGGTCTGGCCGCGGTCGGCCGCGCGGCGTTGCAGGGCGGCCGCCGTCGTGTTCTTCCAGCCGTTCAAGCGAACCTTCGCCGCCACGGCAGTCCTCAGCATCAGGTCGCTCATCGTGCTCCCCTCCGGGTTCGCCTTCGATCCAGTGAACGTACGATGCCGTGCCGCGTTCGGCACAGGGCCCCAGGGCCCATTGCCGGGCCCAACGTGCGTCGCGGGGCGGCATGTCAGGCCACCCCCAGCCATTTGGCGGCCGCCTGGGCGCGGCTGGTGCTGTGGAGCTTGGCGAAGATGCGGTTGATGTGGTTCTTGACCGTCTTCTCGCTGATGAAGCACACGGCGGCGATCTGCTGGTTGTTCAGTCCGGACGCGACGAGGTCCATGATCTCCGCCTCCCTCGTGCTGAGTTGGTAGCGCGACCGCATCGAGGGTCCCACAGCGGGTTGCAGTTGCGAAAGGTTTTGTGGAGAAGTACGGCGAGAGTTGTGGGCGAGTTCAGGTTCGGTGTGTGCAGTTGCATGCGCTCGTTGACGTAGGGGAGCCATCAGCGCCCCGGCCGCCGCGGGCGTGAAGTGCGGACGTCCCCGGGTGATGTCCCGTACCGCGGTGACCAGTTGGTCCACGGTGAACTCGCCGTGCACCAGATAGCCGCCCGCGCCCAGCCGCACCGCCTCCTGGACGTTCTCCGTCTCGTGGCTGTAGGTGAGCATGATGACCGGGGCCAGCCGCGCCAGGTGCGGCAGGGCCGACAGCCCGTCGACGCCGGGCATGCGGACGTCCAGGAGGACGACGTCCGGGCGGTGTTCCAGGGCCGCTTCCCAGGCCGCGCGGCCGTCCGCTGCCTCCGCCACGACCGTGGTGTCGTCCCGGCCGCCGAGGAGGGCGGTCAGGCCCGCTCGGACCACCGGGTTGTCGTCGGCGACCACGATCCGGAGCGGTGCGGCGGGGACGGTCGGGGGAAGGTTCTCGAAGGGGTTCACCGGCATCGGGGTGCCTCCTCTCATGCGTCTTCGGCCTCGTGGGCCGGTGCGGGGGTGGGGGGTGTCAGCGCCGCGAGCGGCAGTTCCAGCAGGATCTCGGTGCCGCGGGGGTGGTCGCCCCGTCCGATGTGCAGGCGGGCGCCGACCGTCGCGGCGCGTTCGGCCATGCCGACCAAGCCGAAGTGGCCGGTGCGGCGCAGTTGTTCGAGGGTGCTGCCGGGGGGCAGGCCCCGGCCGTCGTCGTACACGCTCAGCCGCAGCAGCCCGCCCTGGACGTTAGCCCGTACCTCCACCCGGTACGGCGCCCCGTGCCGGTGGGCGTTCTCCAGGGCCTCGGAGACGATGGCGAAGAGGTGCCGGGCGACCGCCGGTGGGACGGGGGGCAGGGGCAGCTCGCCGGTTCGGCGGCACTCGGCACGCAGTCCCGTGCGGGTGCGGAACTCGGCGGTGAGCGCGGCCAGTTCCGGCAGCAGTTCGATGCCGTGCCCGGGGTCGTTCTCGCGGCGCAGGTCGGTGAGCAGTTCCCGGGCCTCCGCCGCCGCCCGGCGGGCCGAACGGGACACGAGGTGCGCCTGCTGTTCGATCAGGGCGGGGTCCGTGCGGGCGCCCGCGGCGGCCGAGGCGGCCAGACCGTCGGCCGCGAGGGCCACGCCGTGCAGGGTCTTGGCCACCGAGTCGTGCATCTCCCGGGCCAGCCGGGCGCGTTCGGCGCTCACCGCCTCCGTGACGGCGAGCCGGGCCTGCACCGCCGTCAGGGCCTGGGTGGCGGCGCCGAAGCGGAGCATCAGGTTGCGCAGGGTGGAGCCCATGGCCCCGGCGATGACGCACAGGCCGGGCAGCAGCAGCGACTCGGTGACATCGGCCCCGCGGCCCTGCTCCAGGGTCGCGTGGACCAGGAGCAGGATCAGGGACTGGAGCGAGGCGAAGCAGGCCGCGCCGCGCCAGCTGTAGAGGAGTCCGGCGAGGAGGGGGGTGCAGACGCTGACGTAGGCGAGGGTGGTGTCCGGGCCCGCCGAGACGAGCAGGAGGGAGCCGATGAGGGTGTCCGCCGCCAGCAGGGTGGGGTGGCGCAGGAGCAGCGGGCCGAATCGTGCCCAGTCGCGGAACAGGACGTACGACACCATGAACGTGATGACGACGGCGCCGCCCACCAGGCGGACGCCGAGGCCGGGGGACGCGTTGACCAGTGCGGCGGGCGCGGCCAGCGCGATCATCGCGAGGCGGAACCCGAAGACCTGCCGGCACATCGCCTGCAGGGCGCGCAGTTGCAGTCGCTCGGGGGCGGTGTCCGGCCGGGTCACGTCCTCCAGTCGTTCCCGGCCGGGTGTGCGGCCGAGTTCCCCGCCCGTTGGGTGCGGGTGGGTCTGTCCGGTGCCGGTCGGGTCCGTCGCCCCGCGGGCCGGCGTCCGTCTCGTCCACCCGGGCAGGCGTACGCGGCGGCGTCCGGCCGCACCGTCTCCCGTCACCGTCACCGCGCTCACCCCCGCCCCGCCCGCTTCCCCGTCTACTTGCCCGTGATGGAGCCGAAGTCCACCCCGGAGCCCAGCAGGAGTCCGGTGCCCAGCAGGAGCATCGTGGCCGGAACCATGAACGTGGTGATCATCAGCGTGGCCTTGGGCACCGCACGGGCGGCCTTGCGGCGGGCGTTCTGCGCGTCGGTGCGGCGCATGTCCTTGGCGAGGGCCACGAGGGTGTCGACGATCGGCGCGCCCAGTTCCTCGCCCTGCTGCAACGCGGTGACGAACATGGCGACCTGCTCGGAGTCGTTGCGGCGGCGCAGTTCCGCGAACGCCTGGCGGCGGCTCATGCCGAGGTCCATCTGGCGCAGGGTGATGCGCAGTTCGTCGGCCCAGGGGCCCTCGTACCTGGCGGCGACCCGGTCCAGGGCCTGCCGGAAGCCCAGCCCCGCGCTCACCACCACCGCGAGGACGTCAAGGAAGTCGGGGAGCGTGCGCTCGATGACGTCCCTGCGGATGCGGATCGCCGACCAGATGCCGACCTCGGTCCAGAACGCGCCGAAGGCGAGCAGGAGCAGCGCGAGGAGGTACTGGCCGCGCATCAGCATCACCAGGAAGCCGACGCCGCCGAGCGCGCCGTAGACGGCCCGTCGTGCCGCGTACCGGTCGATGGTCAGGCCGCCCGGGTTGCCCGCGAGGTCGATCCTGCGGCGGTACTTGGCGACCCGTTTGGGTCCCATCAGGCGCAGCACCGCGGGGGCGTAGCGCATGCCCATGCGGTCGACCAGCGAGCCGACGGCGCCGGTGCGGGTGGCGCCGACCTCCAGGGCCACGGCCAGGTCGCGCGGCAGCCTGGCCTCCGCGCGGTACATGCGGATCCCGGCGAACACGCCCCAGACGCTGAGGCCCGTCACCGCCGCCAGCAGCAGTCCCATGCCGATCCCCTCCTTCTTCTCCGTGCGGCCCGGCGGTCAGACGTCGATACGGCTCATACGGCGGATGAGCACGAATCCGACCGCGTACATCGCGAACGCGACGACCACGCTGGCCTGGCCGATCGGCGAGCCGGTCATCCGGTCGAGGGCGCCGTCCTTGACGCCGTTCATGAGGAACAGCGCGCCCACGCCGAGCGCGGGGACGGCGTACGACGTCATGGTCACCTGGGAGAGCTGGGTGCGGATCTCGCGCCGGGTCTCCTTGCGCTCCTCCAGGGTCTCGGTGAGGTTGCGCAGCGCGCTGACCACCTGGCCGCCCGCGCGGTTCGACAGCACGAGGGTGGTGACCAGCACGACCAGTTCGCGCGAGGGCAGCCGCTCGGCGAGTTCGCCGAGGGCGTCGTCCATCGAGTGGCCGATCGCCAACTGGTCGGAGACCTTGGCCAGTTCCTCGCCCGCGGGGGCCTCAAGCTCCTCCGCGGCCAGGCCGAGCGCGGTGCGCAGGGCGAGGCCGGCCTGGGTGGCGTTGGCCAGGATGCGGGCGAGTTCCGGGAGTTGGTTGATGAAGCGTTCGATGCGCTTCTGCCGCTGCCAGTTGAGGAACAGCAGGGCCGCCCACACGCCGGCCAGCCCGACGAGCGGGCCGAAGAAGGGGGCGAGAACGGCCTGGCCGATCAGCCACAGGGCGGCGACCACGGCGAGCATGGTCGCGAAGAACTCGCCGGGTGTGACGTCCAGGCCGGTCGCCAGGAGACGCAGCTCCAGCTTCCGGCCGAGCCGGGTGCGGCGCAGCCGTCGGTCGAGGGTGCGGAAGCGGCGCCTGCGGCCGGCGGCCGGGACCTGGCCGGTGTGGCTGAGGCGTTCGACGAGGGCGGCGCGCTGGGCCCGGCCGGACGCGTAGGTGTGCACACCGACGACGGCCAGGACGCAGGTCAGCAGGGTGACGCCGGTGGTGAGCGTGACGAGCGTGGACAGTTCCATGGGTGCCTACCTACCTGGCCTCTCGGGTGGCGAGCTGGTCCGCGCTCTGCGCGACGCCGAAGGCCGGCGGCAGGGGCTGGCCCGCCATGTAGAGGCGGTCGGCGGTGCGGCGCGGGAGGGGGAAGTACTGGAAGGTGCCGTGGACGCGGCCGTCGGGGGTCATGGGCCGGGCGTCGAAGCGGGCCACGGTGGCCAGCCGGTACGGCTCGCCGCCGTGGCTGTCGAGCAGGGCGATCTCGGTGATGCGGCGGGCGCCGTCGGCGAACCGGGTGAGCTGGACGAGGACGTCGACGGCGCTGTTGATCTGGTCGTGCAGGGCTACGAAGGGGACCTGGACGTCGGACATGGAGGCGAGGGTCTGCAGCCGGGTGAGGGCGTCCTCGGCGCTGTTCGCGTGCACGGTCGCCAGGGAGCCGTCGTGGCCCGTGGACATCGCCTGGAGCATGTCCAGGGACTCGCCGCCGCGGACCTCGCCGACCACGATGCGGTCGGGGCGCATACGGAGCGAGTTGCGCACCAGGTCGCGGATGGTGACCTGGCCCTTGCCCTCGACGTTCGGCGGGCGGGACTCCAGGCGGACGACATGGGTCTGCTGGAGCTGGAGTTCGGCCGAGTCCTCGATGGTGATGATCCGCTCGTGCGCCGGGATGAGTCCGGACAGGGCGTTGAGCAGGGTCGTCTTGCCGGTGCCGGTGGCCCCGGAGACGATGATGTTGAACTTCGCCTGCACCAGGCCCGCGAGCAGGAACACCATGTGCTCGTCCAGGGAGCCGAAGCCGATCAGCTCCTGGAGGGTGAAGGAACGCGGGAAACGGCGGATGGTGAGGATGGGGCCGGTCAGGGACAGCGGCGGGATGATGACGTTGACCCGCTCGCCGGACGGCAGCCGGGCGTCGACCATCGGATTGGACTCGTCCACCCGGCGGTTGACGGTCGAGACGATCCGCTCGATCGTCTGCATCAGCTGGTCGGCGGAGACGAAGCGCAGCGGCAACTGCTCGACCCGGCCGCCGCGTTCCACGAAGATCGCGTCCGGGCCGTTCACCATGATCTCGGTGATGGACGGGTCCTCCAGCAGGGGTTCCAGGATGCCGAGGCCCAGCGCCTCGTCCACGACCCGCCGGATCAGCTGGGAGCGTTCGGCCGTCGACAGGACCGGGCCCTCGCGGCTGATGATGTGGCCGAGCACCCGCTCAAGGCGGGCCCGGCGCTCGGCAGCGGCGAGGGAACTCATCTCCGCGAGGTCGATCTCCTCCAGGAGCTTGGCCCGGTAGGTGGCGACCAGGTGGCCGTCCTCGCCCCGGCTGCCGTGCTCCTCGGGGGAGTTGATGCGTGCCCGCAGGCTCATGGCTGGGCTGCTCCTCGTTCAGTGGTCGAGCGGCATGGTGGCGGACTTGCGGGCGTCCCCGAAGTTCCAGCCGAGGAGGACCGAGGGGATGTGGACGGTGGCGGTGACCTCGACCGCGTCGCCCAGCTCCGCGGTGGCGCACTGTGTGTCGTCGGCGAGCCAGTCGCTGACCGCGCCCGCGCAGGCCTGGCCGGCGTCCTGCCGCAACGAGGCGGCCCGCGCCCCCGCGCGCGCCGCGGTCCCCGCCTGCTGCGCGGCGTACGCGACGAGGCCGAGCTGAATGCCCGCGAGGGCGACGAGCAGCAGGACCGGGATGAAACCCAAGTACTCGATGGCCACTTGCCCCCGATCCCGCGACGGGACACGGAGCACACGAACGTCCCGAAGACGGGCCCGAAGACCCCCGCACCGGCGAACGCCCAGCGCACCGTCCGCACGTCGCGCGCGCAGCTCGCGAAGCCGGGCGGCGACATGGCCGAGACCGACACGGAGGCGGGCGCGGAGGCGGGCTGGGCGGCGGGCGCCCGGAGGGGCTGACTCGGGGTGGGGGCCGGTGTCGCCGCTCAGGTCGCGGCCGGCGAAGTCGCGCATGTCAGTGTTTCGCCTCCTCCACCGCGCCCGCGTGGCCGTGCACGGTGACCGGGAAGGCGATGGTCCCCGGGAAGAGGACCGGCACCTTCAGGGACACGTCGGCGGTCACATAGCCGCTCCCCCCGCACGTCACCGTGGCATCCCCCTTCCACGCCTGCGACAGATGCCCGAGTCCCGCCTGCTCGCAGGCGGCCTGCCGCTCGCCCGGCGCCGCGGCCGTCCCGGCCCGTACCGCCTCGTCGGCAGCGTTCCCCGCGAGCGTGTAGGTGTACCCCACGAGGACGCACTGCCACATCAGCACCAGGGTCAGCAGGATCAGCGGGGTCATCCCGAGGAGTTCGATGCTGACCTGTCCCCGGTCGCGTGCCGGCCGGTCCATGGCGTTCACTCCTTCCGGCGCCGGAAGCTCACCGCGCCCCGGTCGCCGCGCGGCCGGCCGCGGTGCGGCGGTGCGGCGGGCGCGCCGGCCAGGCCGAGTTCACCGGCGAGCGCCCACAGGGCCTGTTTCACCGCGCTGCGGCTGTCGAGTTCGTGGACGCGTCCGGCGTCCACGACGCCCTGGAGTTCCTTGAAGCCCGCGGGCACCGTCGTACGGGCCAGCGCGGTGCCGGTGACGCGCTGGATGAGCTGCGGCTGGATCTCCGTACTCCTGGTGTGCCGGTTGACGACGACGGTGGTCTCCTCCGCCTTGCGGATCTGCAGCCGGTCCCACATGCGCACGGTCCGCTTGGCGGCCCGTACGGCGACGACGTCGGGGGTGGTCAGCAGCAGCGCCGTCCCGGCCATCTCCACGGCGGTCGCGCCGGCGCCGCTGAGCTGGGCGCCGCAGTCCACCACGACCACCTCGTAGCGGGAGCGCAGGGCGCCGATGATCTGCCGGGCGGCCCGGTCGGTGACCTCTTCGCCGCGTTCGCCCTCGCCGGGGGCGAGCAGCAGGGCGAGGCCGGTGTCGTGGCGGAAGACGGCGTCGGCGAGGACCCGCGGGGAGATGTCGGTGATGGCGGCCAGGTCGGCGACGGAGCGGCGGAACTGGATGTCCAGGTAGGAGGCGATGTCGCCGGTCTGCAGATCGAGGTCGACCAGGGCGGTGGACCGGCCGGACGCCTGGGCGGCGAGGGCGAGTTGGACGGCGGCGAAGGTGGCGCCGACGCCGCCCTTGGCGCCGCTGACGGTGACGACGGTGCCGCCGACGCCGCCGAACACATCGGCGCCGTGGCCGAGATGGCGGCGTACGCCCTGGGACCACTGGGCCACCGCGTGCACCCGGCTGGCCAGTTCGTCGTAGCTGAGCGGGAGGGTGACCAGACCGCGGGCGCCGGAGTCCATGGCGGCGGAGAACAGGCCGGGTCCGGCGTCGGTGGTGACGAGGATGACGCCGGCCGCGGGGTGGCGCAGGGCGATCTCGCGGACGAGTTCGAGGGCGGGTACGGGTCCGATGCGTTCGTGGACGACGACGACCTCGGGCAGTTCGTCGACGGACTCGGCGGCGAGCCGGGCGAGGGTGTCGACGAGTTGGGTGGAGTCGCCGACCGGGGGGAGCGGTTCGGCGTCCGGGAGTTGGCTGAGCAGGGTGATGAGGGAGCGTACGGCGTCCGGGTCACCGACGGCCGGGAGGATTCTGGTGGGCATGCGGGCCGCCTCTCACTTGTCCGTCGCGAGTTCGTAGGTGCGGTCCTTGTCCGGCACGGTGGTCTCGCTGCCGGGTGCCACCAGGGCGAGCCGGACCCGCTGGGCGAACGACTCGGCGTAGGTGATGCGCTGTGCGTCGATGGTGGACAGCGCGAAGGTGATCGGGACGGCGTCGGTGGGCTGCTGGTTCTTGTTGTCGGGCTCCAGGGAGGTCAGCTTGCCGACGTCGAGGACCCGGGCATTGGTCACGATGATCTTGGACTGGTCGGGGTCGGCCTGCTGCTTGCCCTCGAAGGTGGCGTAGACGTTGACCCGGGAGCCGGGGGTGATCTTGCCGGCCACGCCGGTGGCCGCGTCGATCATGATGGCGACCTCCTGCTCCCCCGGCCGCAGGGCGGGCTGGTCGACGATCATGTCGGTCTGCAGCAGGGAGCCCTCGCGCAGGGTGGTCACGGCGATCTTGCCGCGGATCTGCCGCAGATCGGTGACGGCGTTGGCCGACAGCCAGCGCTCGGGCATCCGGATCTTCGCGAACTGGCCGGTGGTCAGCGGCGTGTAGGGCGCCACGTTCGACTTGAGCCGGTACGCGGTGACCTCGGGGCCGACCTTGGACTTCACGTCGTCGATCACGGAGAGCACGCCGGCGAACGCGCCGAGGGCGCAGAGGACCGACAGGACCAGGAGTATCACGCCGCGGCGCTGACGGGAGTTCATCAGGTTCCTCCGTGGATGCCCCTGCCTTCAGGCAGGGGAGGAAACGGACTCCTGTGGAGCAGGGCAAGGAGCGGGGTTTCGCCGACAGGGCGAAAGACCGCGCTCTGCCCCGCAGTTTTGATCTTTACGAGCGATATCGCTAGTTTGTGAGCGTGCCCACGACGCATGTGAAGCGGGCGTTCAAGTACCGCTTCTATCCCACGGACGGGCAGGCGGCCGAGCTGTCGCGCACGTTCGGCTGCGTGCGGAAGGTCTACAACATGGCGCTCGCCGCCCGTACGCAGGCGTGGGCGCGGCAGGAGCGGGTGAACTACAACGCCACGTCGGCGATGCTGACGGCGTGGAAGAAGACTGAGGAGCTTGCGTTCCTCAACGATGTCTCCTCGGTTCCGCTCCAGCAGTGTCTGCGGCACTTGCAGACGGCGTTCACCAACTTCTTCGGCAAGCGGGCGAAGTACCCGCGCTTCAAGTCGCGGAAGAAGTCGCGGAAGTCCGCCGAGTACACCACCAGCGGGTTCCGCTTCCGCGACGGCAGGCTGACGCTCGCGAAGATGCATGAACCGCTGGACATCGTCTGGTCGCGCCCGCTTCCCCGGGGGGCGAAGCCGTCCATGGTGACCGTGTCGCAGGATGCGGCCGGACGCTGGTTCGTCTCGATGCTGTGCGAGGACCCGTCCGTGAGACCGCTCCCCGCCGTGAACGCGGCAGTCGGTGTCGACGTGGGCCTTGACCACCTCCTGACGCTCTCGACCGGGGAGAAGATCACCAATCCCCGGCATGAGCGCAAGGACCGTGCCCGCCTCGCCAGGGCCCAGCGGGCACTGGCGAAGAAGGCCAAGGGGGACGGGGCCAACCGTCGCAAGGCGCGGCGGAAGGTCGCCAAGGTCTATGCCCGGATCGCCGACCGTCGGCGTGACGGGCTGCACAAGCTGACTACTCGTCTCGTTCGTGAGAACCAAACGATCGTGATCGAGGACCTGACTGTCCGGAACATGGTCAAGAACCGGTCCCTGGCCCGCGCCATCTCGGATGCGGCATGGTCGGAGTTCCGGAGCATGCTGGAGTACAAGGCAGCCTGGTACGGGCGGGAAGTGATCGCGGTCGACCGCTTCTTCCCCTCTTCCAAGCTGTGCTCCGTCTGCGGCACCTTGCAGGACAAGATGCCGCTGCACGTGCGCACCTGGACGTGCGACTGCGGCACAACCCATGACAGGGACGTGAACGCCGCAAGTAACTTGCTGGCCGCCGGACGGGCGGTGTCGGCCTGCGGAGCTGGTGTAAGACCTCAACGGAATTCTCCGGGCGGGCAGTCGGCGATGAAACAGGAAGTCTCACGGCGCGAGCCGTAAGAACCCCTCCCTTCAGGGAGGGGACCGTCAAGAACCGTGCAACCTCATTGGGAGTCGGTCGTGCGCAGTCGATGGGTGAGCGGTGTCGCGGGGCCGGACGGTCAGCCGGGCGTCCGTTGTTCGAGGGCCCGTGGGGCGGGTGGTTCATGGCCGGGCGGGGTGGCGGAGCAGAAGACGCAGCGGTCGCCGATCACGTCGACGCCGCACCAGTGACAGGTGCTCTGCCGCACCGAGGTGACCAGTTGGTAGAGGACGGAGAGGTCGGCGAGATAGCCGCAGAACTCCACGATCCGGCCCGTCCCCCACCAGTGCGCGGACTCGGCCGGCAGCGGGGCCTCGCGCAGCCCGTGCGCGCCCCAGGACGTGGCGAGCGTGCCGACCCACTCGGACTGCAGCTGTCCCTTGGCGACCAGCATCCAGGTGCTGAACTCGGGTCCTGGCAGGGTCGCTTCGGGGCCGACGCGCACGAGCCGCGGCTGCGGGTGGGCGACCACCGCGAACTGGCTGCCCGGCACCCAGGACTTGGCGTGCGCCTTCAGTCCCACGGGTATCCGGTCGAGCCTGGCGACCGAGCCGAGGACCGCGCCGGCGTGGATGTAGTGGGTGAGCAGCCGGCCCGCGGAAGCGAGCACGCCGGGGCTGAGGTCGCAGGAGGCGAGCTGGCGCAACTGGCGGGCCAGGACGGCGATTCCGAGGGGCGGCAGAGCCGGCCGGAACAGGGCGATCCGGTCGCTCTCCAGGAGCGAGCGGAGGGTGTGCAGCCGCTGGGTCACCGCCGCGGGGGCGGCCTGCGAGCCGACGACGATGAGATGCCCGTGCTGCTCGACGAGCCCGTTCAGCTCGGCGAGGGCGTGGTCGAGCGGCCGCTTGTCGAGGTCGTGCAGCACGACGGCGGGCATGGTCCGTTCGTCCTGCGCGGACAGCGCCATGTCGGCGCTGGTCACGGCGATGGCAGTGGGCACGCGCAGCTCCCCGCTCTTCACATCCGGTGGCCCACCGGGGTGACTCCGGTGCGCCGGGACGACTTCACTGCGTGACTACGTGAGCACTGTATCCACGGCTCTGTGACCGGAGAACACCGTTTGTGCGGCCGGACGGGATCTGTCTTCACACAACTCGCTTCAAACCGGGACAGGTTGAACTTCCCGCGCACACGGGATTTTGGTCTGGACCTCTTGACACCGGGATTGGTCTGGACCAACTTGGAGGCTGGCGGTGGCCACCGTCCTCTCCCCCTCCCCGCCCACTCCCCCACCCGGAGGCCCCAGTGGACCGCGCACCAGGCATGCCCGGACGCACCAGACGACGGATACGGACCTGGTCCGTGACCGCCGCGCTCGCCCTGTCCGCGGCGGGACTCGCCGCCGCACCCGCAGCCGCGGCGGACGTCAACAACGTCAAGAACGCCGGTTTCGAGTCCGGCCTGAGCAACTGGACCTGCTCCGCGGGCAGCGGTACGACCGTCTCCTCGCCGGTGCACTCGGGCACCGCCGCGCTGAAGGCGACGCCGGCCGGGCAGGACAACGCCCGCTGCACCCAGACCGTGGCGGTACGGCCCAACTCGACGTACACGCTGAGCGCGTGGGTGCAGGGCGGCTACACCTACCTGGGTGTGACGGGCACCGGCACCACCGACGTGTCCACCTGGACGCCCGACTCGGCCTCCTGGAAGCAGCTGACGACGACGTTCACGACGGGTTCCAGCACCACGTCCGTCGCGGTCTACACGCACGGCTGGTACGGCCAGGCCGCGTACGTCGCGGACGACGTGTCCGTCTACGGACCGGACGGCGGGGGCGGCGGCGACCCGGCCCCGACCGTGCCGGGCGCCCCGAGCGGCCTCACCGTCTCCGGGACGACGTCCTCCTCCGTCTCCCTGTCCTGGGGCGCGGTGTCCGGCGCGACGGGCTACTCCGTCTACCGCAACGGCACGAAGGTCACGGCGGTGACCGGTACGTCGGCGACGGTGACCGGCCTCGCCGCCGCCACCTCGTACTCCTTCCAGGTGACGGCGACGAACTCGGCGGGCGAGTCACCGAAGTCGGCCGCGGTCACGGCCACCACCGCCACGAGCAACGGCGGAGGCGGCGGCACGGTGCCCCGGCACGCGGTGACCGGCTACTGGCAGAACTTCAACAACGGGGCGACGGTCCAGAAGGTCTCCGACGTGCCGTCGGCGTACGACATCATCGCGGTGGCCTTCGCGGACGCGACGTCGACGCCGGGCGCGGTCACCTTCAACCTGGACTCGGCCGGTCTCGGCGGCTACACCGTCGACCAGTTCAAGGCGGACATCAAGGCGAAGCAGGCCGCCGGGAAGAAGGTCATCGTCTCGGTCGGCGGCGAGCGGGGCACCGTGTCGGTGAGCGACTCGGCGTCCGCGGCGAACTTCGCCGACTCCGTGTACTCGCTGATGCGGACGTACGGATTCGACGGCGTCGACATCGACCTGGAGAACGGGCTGAACGCGACCTATATGACGCAGGCGCTGCGCTCGCTGTCGGCGAAGGCGGGCTCCTCGCTGGTGCTGACGATGGCCCCGCAGACCATCGACATGCAGTCCACGTCGAACGGATACTTCCAGACGGCGCTGAACGTGAAGGACATCCTCACGGTCGTCAACATGCAGTACTACAACAGCGGTTCGATGCTCGGCTGTGACGGCAAGGTGTACAGCCAGGGCTCGGTGGACTTCCTCACCGCGCTGGCCTGCATCCAGCTCGAAGGCGGTCTCGCTCCGTCGCAGGTCGGCCTGGGCCTGCCGGCGTCGACCCGCGCGGCGGGCGGCGGCTATGTCTCCCCGACGGTGGTCAACAACGCCCTGGACTGCCTGACGAAGGGCACGGGCTGCGGCTCGTTCAAGCCGTCGAAGACCTACCCCGACCTGCGGGGCGCGATGACCTGGTCGACCAACTGGGACGCGACCTCGGGCAACGCCTGGTCGAACACGGTGGGGCCCCACGTACACGCACTGCCGTAACACCGCGAACCCCCGGGGGGCGGCGGCTTCGGCCACCGCCCCCTTCCACGTCGCCCCTCCGAGCGCCCGGACGGTCGTGGGCCGGATGACCGCGGACGCCGCCGCGTCGCACACCGGGAGCACCCGGTTCGACGGGGCGGCGCAGTACGGCATCACGCCGTGGTGCCGATCGTGCGTCGACAACTGCCACGAGGGCCCTGACCAGGCATCCAGCGTCTAGCAGGGCCCCGCCCCAGAGGCGGGAAACCGCCCGGGACGAGGAGATGAGATCCCGGGCTGACCGCTACGGCCGCCGTCCTCGTCGGCCCGCTCGGCTACGTCACGTTGTGCGCGGCCCGGCCGTTCGCCCCGTGCCGTCGCTGACCACGGCCGCTCTGGGCTGCCCCGGCCTATGCCCCTTCGTCAGTCCACGTCCTCGACACGGAGAAGCAGCAGATCGAAGGCCGGACCGTCGGGTGTGTTCCTGTACTCGCCCGCACACCCGTAGCCGAGCCGCGCGTAGAGGTCCTGACCGCGCTGGTTGGACGGCAGTGCGAGCAGTGAGGACCACTTCGGATCGATGGCCTGGAGCAGCGCGGTGTGCAGCCGTGTGCCGATGCCCTGGGACTGCCACGGCGGGCGCACGGCCAGTTCGCACAGCCCCATCAGGCGCTCCGTGCGGGCGCCCTCGGGTACCTGGTCGACCAGGCCGGGGCCGAACCAGTAGTCGGCAGAGCAAGGGAAGGCGTAGCCGAAGCCCACGGGAGTGCCACCCGCGTAGGCGACGACAAGGCTGAAGCCGGAGTGCTTCAGGTGGCCTTCGACCTGGCGGCGCAAGGCGGGCGCGGACAGGCCGAGTGCCTCCGCGCTCGGGTTGTCGACGAGTTCGGGATGGGCGTCGGCCCAGATGTCGGCGAGCACGTCGAGCATCGGCGGCACCTTGCCGGGCCCGTAGGTGCGGATCACCACGTTGGTACGCGTGCTCGGGGTGGTCACCGTCTCCTCCTCAGCTGACACCGGTCAAGGTGCGGTACTCCTCCAGGCAGTCAGCAACCGCCGGGACGGCGGCGTGCCGCTGAAGCGCGCTCTCGACGTTGTGCAGTTGCTTCACCAGCCGGTCCGAACGCACCTCGGGAAGGTAGGCCAGGACGCGCCCGGCGGCCTCTGCCGCGGCTTCCGGCTCGGGCCGTTCCCTCACCGCATGCTGAATCGCGATGTCCGCGGTGTACAGGGCGCGGTTGCGGGCGAAGGCGTCGCCGTGAAGCAACACGGCCTGCTCGGCTCCGGCTGCGGCCCGTTCGTGCTGGTCGAGATCGGCCCGCGCGAGAGCTTCAAGTCCGGCCAGTTCGGCGGGCGTGTAGAACTCCAGCCAAGCGGGGTCAGCGTCGCTCGGCCCCTTGGAGTAGAGGCGGTGGGCGCGCACGATCGCCTGATCCGTGCCGCTGGCATCGCCGAGCAGGGCCCAGCCGCCGGCCTCCCGCATCGCCATGAGGGAGAGCATCCGCGCCGAGCCGTACGACTTCACCACCGTCTGCGCGCCCTGAGCTGCGGAGATCGCCTCGCGGGGACGGCCCGATGCCTTGGCCAGCAGAGAGAGGCAGCCGAAGGCGTGCCCTTCCAGGGCCGAGTCGTCGGCGATCCGGGCGGCGGCCAGCGCCTCGTTGTAGAGGCTGCGGGCGTCGGCGGGGCGGCCGGAGTCGTACGACAACCACCCGGCCGCGATCGACAGATGACCGGTCGCCGACCGCAGCCGCCTGCCGGTCCGCTCGGTGTACGTCCCCTCTTGGAGCCACTGGTAGGCGGTGTGCAGCGCCTCGGAGGCATCGCGGCGCAGAGCGGCGGAGCCGTGGTCGTGGTCGTGTGCGTAGATCTGGCTGACGGCTCGGTCGACGGCCCGCACATCGCCGACCCCGATCCGGCCTGGCGGGTTCTCCCTGGCGGCCCCGAACGGGATGAGCGACAGGGCAGCGCCCGCACCGTCCACCACGAAGGCACGGCGGTCCACGCCTCCCTCCTGTTCCGGCACGTCCGCCACGGATGCCGACGCGACCGGCCGCGCCGGGCTGCTGAGGCGGAACCCCAACTCACCCATGGTGCGCCCTGTCAGCCGAGTGAGGACACGCCGGTACACAGCGCGCGGAAGGTGAACGTCCCCGTCCTCCCATGCCGCCACCAGGCGCGGCGTGCAAGCGACTGTCTCGCCCATCTCGTCACCGGTCGTCACGATGAGCTTCGCGAACTCCTGGCGGGACATCTGGAACTCGTTCTCGCGCACCGCGCGTAACACGGTGTTGGGGATCGTGCGGCGGTCAGCCATACCGGCTCCGAGCAGCATCCGATGTGACGGGACGGGTATGGGGGACCGTACCGCTCCCGCCTTGTTCGTGCCCCGGCGTCGGCAGGGATCATGCCACCAACGTCCCGTTCTTTCATCGCTCTTACATCGCTCCGGCGTCGCAGCCGCCCCCACGACGCTGCTTGCGTGGACGGTGACGAGACGACTCACCAGCTCGGCGCGAAGGGGAGTTGTCTGGTCACCGGCTGCCCTCCCTCCATGCGGGCGGCGTTGACAGCCCAGCCCGCCCATCGAACGCGAGCACCACCGAAGGACGCGACGATGACCATGACCGCTGCACACGGAGGGCCACAGCGCTGTCAGGAGCGCTGTCCGGCGAAGCTGGAGGCTGCCCGGCAGGCGCAACGGGACAGAGCGCTGGCCCTGGAGACCTGGGGCCTGCCTCAGCTGCTCGACGTCGCCGAGCAGGTCGTCACGGAGCTGATGGCCAACGCGGTGGAGCACACGGACGCGGCGACGGTCGGCGCTTCGATCACGCGCACGGGCCCCTGTCCGCGCGGACCGTCGTGACGGACACCTCGCGCACCAGACCTGTCCCGGGCACGCCGTCCCCGGATACCGAGCACGGCCGCGGGCTCCTCCTCGTCGGCGGCCTCGCCCACGACTGGGGCAGTGAGCTGGTGCACGGAGGGATACGCGGGTGGGCCGAGCCGCGCGCGTACGGCGAGCAGTGAGCGCGTCATCCGTGGACGAGCCGCCGCGCGTCGACCAGCTCAGCCCGCGCCAGCAGATGGCCATCGACTGCGCGCACTGCGCCCGCCGGTGGGGGATGGCCGGCCTTGTGTGGGGCGTGGCGCGTCACTGCGGCCGGTTGTTCCCGCTGTGGGTCCGCGAGTCCGCGCCCCCGCCTGTCGCTGGCGGTGGCCCTTGGCCCGCCGCCTGGTGCGGGAGACCGAGCGCCCGGCGCCGGGCGGCGTACGACCCCCGCTCCGCCCCCACACAGCAGGCTCCCCACCGGGGCGGAGCGGGCCCTGCAAGACCCTCGTCACCGTCCTCGGACGTAGGCGGGGCGGAGAACAGTCCGAGCAGCATCAACGACAGGAGGCAAGCATGCCCACAGCAGCAGCGCTCGTCCCGTTCGGTGCCCGCGTCGAGCGCACCCCATACACCGTGACCCTGGAGGCGGGCTCGTTCACGTACGACCCGGCCCGGCAGGTCAACATCCTGACCGACGGCTCCGGCGACCTGTGGAGCCGGTCCACCTCCCTGGCCGGGAGCTGCACGAACACGAACTGGGACAGCAAGAACGACGACACGGCCGACCCGTACCTGATGCGGTGACACAGCACCTGTCCGGCGGCCCGGTGCTGGTCGTCACCAAGGAACTGGACCCCGCGGCGGACTTGGTGGTCGACGAGCTGACGACCCGGCACGTGCCGGTCATGAGGCTCGACATGGGCGACTTCCCGCAGACCATCTCCCTGTCCGCTGAGCACACTGCAGCACCCTGGGCGGGGAGCCTGGCTGACGAGTACCGCTCCGTGCGGCTGGAGGAGGTGAGGGCCGTCTACTACAGGCGGCCCCGCCTTCCCGCCGTCTCCGAGCAACTGGAGGAGCCCCACCGCACGTGGGCCAACGAACAGGCCCTGGCCGGCCTGCTCGGCACGCTGTACGCGCTGCCGGTGATGTGGGTCAACCGGCCCGACGTGGACGGCATGGCCTCCCACAAGCCGGGGCAGCTTCCGGTGGCGGCGGCGCACGGGCTACGCACACCGCGCTCGCTGATCACCACGGAGCCGGAGGCGGCCCGGAAGTTCTGCCACCAGGTGGACGGCCGGGTGATCTGCAAGCCGCTCATGGGCGGCCCGCTGGAATACCCGGACGGCCGCCGCAGCGGGGTCCCAACTCACCTGGTGGACCCCGACACCATCGACGACTCCGTGTCCCTGACGGCGCACCTGTTCCAGGAATGGATCACCAAGAGCCACGAGGTGCGGCTGACCGTCGTGGGGACGGAGATGTTCGCCGCCGAGATCCACACGGGCAGCGACGCGGCCCGTGTGGACTGGCGCAGCGACTACGACGCACTCACCTACGACGTGGGCAAAGTGCCGGACGACGTACGGGCGGGCGTGCTGGGCTGGCTGGAGCACTTCCGGCTCGGCTTCGGCGCGTTCGACTTCGCCGTCACCCCGGCCGGCGACTGGGTGATGTTCGAGTGCAACCCGTCCGGAGAGTGGTCCTGGATCCAGAACCGCACGGGCCTGCCCATCGCCGCGCACATCGCCGACCTACTCGCCAAGGGACGACCATGACCATGCACACCGAGGAGCGCGCCGAGCAGCTGCGCGCGGCGCTCGCCGAGAACCTGGAGACCAGCGGCCAACTCACCGACCCGACATGGCGCAAGGTGTTCGAGACCGTTCCGCGCCACCCGTTCGTGCCGGAGTTCTGGACCCTGGCGGGCGAGGGACCGCGACGGGTGACGTCCGCCGATCCGGACTGGCTCGACCTGGTGTACACGGATGATGCGCTGGCGACGCAGCTCACGGACGGCGTGGCCACCTCGTCCTCGACAGCCCCGGGCCTGATGTTCGTCATGCTCCAAGCCCTCGACGTCGCCGACGGTCACCGGGTGCTGGAGATCGCGACCGGCACCGGCTACAACGCGGCGCTGCTGTCGGAGCGGCTGGGCAGTCACCAGGTCGTCACCGTCGAGGTTGACCCGGTGCTGGCGCGGCTGGCGAATTCTCGGCTCCGGCGCAGCGGCTACACCCCGCTCGTCCATGCCGGGGACGGCCGCGAGGGATACCCGGGCCGGGCCCCGTACGACCGGCTCATCGCCACCTGTGGCTTCAGCACCATCCCGGCCGCGTGGCGGGAGCAGGTGCGGCCCGCCGGCCTGATCGTGTGTCCGCTCGGCTGGGGCACGGTGCGCCTGGTGGTGGCCGACGACGGCCGCGCCGAGGGCCGGTTCCTTCCCGCCCCCTCCTACTTCATGACCGTGCGCGACGCCGGCACCACCGGTACCCCGGCCCACCTTGGCAGGCCGGGGGCGACGAGCGGCCGACTCACCGGCCTGGACCTGACCGCGGTCGCCGAGGACGAGGCGTTTCGCTTCGTCCTGTCTCTCGTCGCTCCCGAGACCGCGTTCGCCTTCGAGCGCGCCGAGGACGGCGGCGTGACGGCCGTGGAGCTGTGGGGCGCTGACGGTGCCTGGGCACGCGCGGAGGACGGCACGGCGCGGCAGGCCGGGCCGCGGCTGCTGTGGGATGCGGTGGAGGCCGCGCACGAGTTCTACGTCGGACACGACCGCCCCGGCCGCGAACGCTTCGGGGTCACCGTGACCGCCGAGGGACAGCGCATCTGGCTGGACACACCGGGTCGCCCGGTGCCTGTCGCCGCCGCAACGGCCTGAACCCGCGCCTCCTCGTGCGAGGCTCCGCGTGACCCACCCGGCGTCGCGCGGAGCCTCGTCCCCTCTGGATTCGATCCGCCTGGACCCCGACCGCCGAGACGGACGGCGAGGCCCGCGACGGCGCCTGGGTCGCCGAACTCGCCAACGACGTCCTGGACGGCCGGTCCAAGGGCATGCGGCTGATCGTCCGCAGGGAACGGCCTCACTCCCGTGCCCAGTTGAGATACACGGACGCCGACGGCATGCGGATCACCTGCTTAGCCACAAACCCCCGACCGGCCGATCGCTGAGCTCAAGCTCCGCCACCGGCTGCGGGCCCACGCGGAGGATCGCATCCGAACCGCGCGTTCGACCGGCCTGCGAAACCTTCCCCGGCACGCCACCGCGCAGAACGGCATCTGCCTGGAGACCACGGTGTCGAGCATCTGTATCGCGGTGCCGACGGCAGGGGTCGTTCCGCCATGCCTCGATGGCGGCAACGGCCCGGGGCACATCCGACAGGTCACCCAGCACGACATCAGCACCAGCGTTGCGCAGGTCGCTTCGGCGGCTTCGGCCACCGCCCCCTTCCGCGTCGCCCCTCCGGGCGCCCGGACGGCCGTGGGCGGGCGCCCGGGACGACGCCGATTCAGGCGCGTGCCTGATACCGCCGAGCAAAGCGTCTGGCCCCTGCTGCTTCGGCCGTGGGGGTCATTTCGTCATGCCCTCGATCACCCGAGGCGCAGATGGTGCAGCATCAGCAGCGCCGCCACCGCGTTGGCCGACCGCACCTCACCACGGGCGATCAACTCGGGCACCTTCGCGAGCGGCACCCACTCCCGCCGCGCGGACTCGTGCGCATCCTCCGGCGCGGTGCGAACCTTCTCGGCGCGATCCGACCAGTACACCCGATGATGCGACGTCGAGATCCCCGGCATTGGGTCGACCGCCAGGAGCAGCCGCATCGGGCCGGGCCGCCACCCGGTCTCCTCCTCGAACTCCCGCGCAGCCGCGACCGCGGGGTCCTCGCCCTCACCGGTCCCGCCCGACGGCAACTCCCAGCCCCACGCGCCGGTGATGAACCGGTGCCGCCACAGCAGCAGCACCTCGTCCGCCTCGTTCACGACCGCGGCCACCGCCACGGGCCGCAGCCGGATCACGGTGTGGTCGAGGTGTCGGCCGTCCGGCAGTTCCACGTCGGCCATATTCACCTCTACCCACCGGTTCTCGTACACGGTGCGCTCGCCGAGGTTCCGCCACACTGACATGTTGCTGCCTCTCCTCCGGGGACGCGCTTTATCCGACCACAGTCGGCTACAGCGGGATGCGAAGGGTCTCGTCGATCCGGTCGACGACCTCGCGCGTGGACCCGCTGCGGGTGGTGGCGAGGTTGCGGCGTACGCCGACGAGCCGGTCGTAGAGCCGGTGCGACTCCATCCCCTCCACGGTGTCGAGCATCTGTATCGCGGTGCCGGCGGCAGGGGTCGTTTCGTCATGCCCCGATGGCGGCAACGGCCCGGGGCGCATCCGACAGGTCACCCAGCACGGCATCAGCACCCGCGTTGCGCAGGTCGCTCGCCGAGGCGCGGCCGGTCGCAACCGCCACCACGCGCACCCCGGCCTCGCGCCCGGCCGCCACGTCGGCGCGCGTGTCTCCCAGGAACACGGCGGCTCCCGGAGGGACGGCCGCGCGCTTCAGCGCTGCACGCAGTAGCTCGGGCCGTCCTTCACCGTCCTCGCCGTACGCGCCATCGTCCAGGCTCAGGTAGCTGTCGAGACCGAACACCGCCAGCTTCACCTCTGCGGCCCCGCGCACATTGCCTGTCACCACGGACTGGCGCACGCCCTGGTCCGCGACGGCCGAAAGGACGGCGGCGGCCCCGGGGAGAGCGTGACCGCGCTCGCGCAGCTCGGCGGCACGACGAACGTGCACGGCCCCCAGTGCTTCGGCGAACGCCGTGAACAGGTCGTCGGTGTAGGGCACATCGTGCAGCCGCGCCGTCTCGCGTAGGATCACGCGTTCCGTGGACCCGGTGACGTCCGCCTGCTGACGCATCCGCACGCCGGTCACCTGGTGAAACGCCTCGGCCCACAGCTCATGTCCGAGGCCCCGCGTCGCCATCAGCGTGTGGTCGATGTCCCACAGAACCAGCTCCGGCACCAGCGTTCCTCTCTCCATTATGAGGGTCTGTGCCACCTCTGGCTGCGGCCACGGCGGGGTGGCGGACTCCCACCGTCGTACCTGCCGGACTCCTACACCGAGGGCGTCGGCGAGTCCTGCTGGGACGGGTAACCGGCGGCGTTCCGTGCCGCCTTCGGGCGGCAAGGGCCGCGTTCGTGCGTTCAGGGCCGAAGACGGCCGTACAGCGCGATAGCCCCCGACGAGGTAGATGGGGGCCGTGTACCGTTTCCCCGGCGCTGCCAGGAGTACCTTCGGGGTGTCGAGACTCGAAGGGGTCCAGTATGCCCGACACCGCCTCCGCTGCCCCAGAGCGCATCGGGGCACGCATCCGAGATGTCCGAGCCATCCGCGGCTACTCCCTGTTTGAACTCGGCCGGCGGGCGCACGTCTCGCCGAGCCTGCTCTCCCGCATCGAGACCGGCCGGCGTGCCGCAACCGAGGCTGTTCTCGCCTCCGTGGCCCGTGCCCTTGCCGTGAAGGTTTCCGTCCTGCGGGGACAGCCCTACATTCAGACGCTCCAGAAGGAGCAGTTGGACGCGATCCTCACACCGATCAGCACCGCGTTCGACGACTGGGACCTGCCGCCGGACGACGCTCCACCGCCCCGCCCGCTCGACGCCATCGAGGGCGACGTAGGACGCCTCTACGGCCTACGGGTGAAGGCCCGGTTCACCGAGATCGCCGCGGACCTGCCCGGGCTCATCTCTGAACTGGCCTTGGCCACGCAGCTCCACGCCAGCGCGGGGCGAGACCGCGAGCGCGCGTATGCCGCACAGGCTGAGATCTGCCGCACGGCGGCCATCGTGGCTTACCGGATCGGGTACATGGACCTCGCCAGGCTGGCCCTGTCCCGCATGGGCGTGGCCGCACCGCAGTCGGGCGATCCACGGCAGGTAGCCATCGAGCGGTACGAGCGTGCCCAGATGGCCGCCGACAGCTCCCGACTTGACCGCGGGGTGTCCCTGATGCGGCACGCGTTGCGAGAGCTGGATGACGATGGGACGCGGCAGACGCGTGCGGTCCGAGGCACGCTCCAACTGCGGGCCGCGACCCTGTCGGCTCGTGGCGGCGACGAAAGCAGTGCAGCCGACTGGATCGGAGAGGCGGCCGAACTCGCCGAGCGGACCGGCGAGACGCGTGACTACGCCCTCGCGTTCGGGCCCTTGAACGTCCGTCTGCACGAGATCTCCGCCGCGGGCGATCAGAACAACTATGACCAGGCTCTGACTGTCGCCTCGGGGGTGCGGCTTCCTGACGACTACCCGCCCACCCGCGCGGCGCACTTCTGGATCGACAAGGCCAACGCCGAAACCTGGACAGCGCAGCAGGATGAGGCGCTGAAGTCGCTGCTGGCTGCTCGGTCGGCGTCGCCGCAGCTCACCCGCTATCACCATTCGGTGCACGAGACGGTGGCGACTCTGCTGCGGGCACGGCCACGCCTCAGTGATGACCTTCGAGATTACGCGCTGTGGTGCGGCGTGTAGCGCATAGGTGAACTCCGGTCAAGCCTCGTGGCGTTGACACCTTTGTCAACGCCACACCGCTTTTCTGTCGGCACTCTGAGTCAGCAAGTGAGACCCCGGCGACCGCGCGAACGGTCCCGGGGGTGTGGCCGACTGGCGAAGGAGTCGACGTGACGCACGGTACCGTCCGGCCGTCCCAGGGGGCGAGCCGATGAGCAGTGCCGTCCAGGGGATCCCGCCAGAGGTGTTGGCCGTCTTGGCGTTGCCCGACCTGGACAGCCTGGACGAGGACCGGACCGCCGGCCGCGTGTGCATCTGGTGCGGCCGGCCTCTGACGATCGAGACGGCCGTCAACCTTGGCGAGCAGAAGGCTGATGGCTTGTACCGGCTCGTCAGGGACAACCGCCGGTGACCCGCCCGCAGACGACCGCAGGGGCGCGGTCCCCGCAGCCGAACCCGCCGCTCAGCCAGACGACCGTGCGGGTCTACCAGGTGGACCGCTACGGGACGGTCGCCCGTGACAGCGGACGGGTCATCGTCCCGCCCACCCAGCGGCTGACACCGGCCACGGGCAGGCACCCGCCGTACCAGTGCCCGGCCACCAAGACGGACAGGGAAAGCCCCGGTGACCGCGGACAGGTACGCCCCGTGCCCCTGGTGCCGATGCCCCGGCCGCCCTCGTAGCCGGTATCGACCGCTGACCCCATGACCGGCTCCGGTCGCTCGCGCCCCAGGGAGTGACCGGAGCCCCCAGGCGCCCGCCGGCCTCCCGCACCCGACTCTCCCCCGCGGGGCCGGCGGGCCCGCCACCCACGTCTCGACAAAGGAAGGTCCTCGATCGTGTTGCCCCCGGCACCGCCAGGCATCGTCCCCTACATCGCCGGATGGAGTGAGGAAAGACTCCTGAAGTGCCCGATCACCCGCCGCCGCGTGGCCCCGGGGATCGCCTACGTGGATGAAACCCCGTACGACCGCGACAGCTTCGGCGTGCTCTGGGCCCGCTACGCCCTCCGGCCCAAGCGCCGCCGGGGCAGCCCGCAGCTCCGGAACGTCCACCCCTACCGGCAGCGCCGCGCGATGCTGAACATGATGTGCCAAGTGTGCTCCCGTATGCCGCCGGACCCGCACGGCCCGCATCTGTTCCTCCTGCGGGACAGCGTCGGCCCGATCCGGGAAGGCGAGCGGACGACGAGCCCGCCGGTGTGTGTGCCGTGCGCCGGGATCTCCATCCAGCTCTGCCGTGCCCTGCGGGGTGGGCGGTTCGTGGCGGCATGGGCGAGACACGTACCCGCGTGGGGGGTCGTCGGTCCCCTCCACCACCCCGTGACGCTCCAACCCATCCCGGGATGCCACATGGAACAGGTGAAGTACGGGTCGGAGTGGGCACCGTGGGTCCGGGCCGCCCGCACGATGGTGGAGCTGCGCGACGTGACACCGGCGGACCTCGACCGCGAGTTCGCGGCCCTCGGCCACGACCGCCTGGAAGAGGAGTTCGCCCGGGTCGCGGAAATGACGGCGGTCCCCTGACGGCCCGGCCCGCACCTCATCGCACGGCACTTGTACCGCGGCCGGGCGGCCCCCCGCGGGGGGCCGCTAGTCCTCGAAGTAGGCGTCGAGCACCGCGTCCAGTTGCTCCTCCCACTCCTTGAAGCGTGTCCTGGCCGTCGCCTCGATCTCGATCGGGTACCAGCGGCGGTCAGGGGTGTGCACCGTGACGGTGAAACGCTTCCCGAAGCGGGGCGTCTCCGTCTCGACCGCGCCGATCTCGTCCCAGCGGAACTCGCAGGACTCCTCGTCGAGGCGGAGCCGGACGCCCTTGCGGTCGGCGACTATCCGGGCACGGCGGTCGGCGGCCTCGAAGACCGGGCCGTCCGGCTCCGCGTCGTCCTGCTCGCCCTCGGCCTCGGCCTTGGCCCCCGCGTCGTCGGCCTCGGCGTCCTCGGCCAGAGCCTCCGCCTTGTCCTGCGCGGCCTCGGCGCCGTCCTCGGCCTTGGCGGTGGACGCTTGCGTGTCGCGTGCCGAGGCCGTCTCCTCGGTCTCGACGGCGTCCTCCGCCTCGGTGTCCTGCCGGTCCGCCGCCACGGGTGCGGTGATCCCGGGAATGAAGGCCGGGTCGAATCCGGCGCCCTCAAGGGGCTGGCTGCTCGATCCTATGCGCTGCTCCACGCGGGCAGTATGGACGACGTTCCTGTGCCGGAACCAGTCAGCCCACCCTTCACCCCGGTTCACCCCGGTCACCGGGCCCCGCTCGGGTCCGCTCAACTCAGCTGACGAACAGGCTCAGTACGGCGGCGACCGCGAAGCCCGCGAGCGAGAGGACCGACTCCAGAACGGTCCACGTCTTCAGTGTGTCGCGTTCGCTGATGCCGAAGTACTTGGCGACCATCCAGAAGCCGCCGTCGTTGACGTGCGAGGCGAAGATGGAGCCGGCCGAGATCGCCATGATGACGAGCGCGACGAACGCCTGCGAGTGGTCGCCCTCGGCGAGGAGGGGGGCGACGATGCCGGCCGTGGTGACGATCGCGACGGTCGCCGAACCCTGGGCCACCCGCAGCACGACCGAGATGAGGTAGGCGAGCACGATCACCGGCAGGCCGACGTCGTGGAAGGTGTCCGACAGGGCCTGCGCGACGCCGCTCGCCTTGAGCACGGCACCGAAGACACCGCCCGCGCCGACCACCAGCAGGATGTTGCCGACCGGCTTCAGCGAGGACGTCGACACGGTCTCCAGGGACTTGCGGGACCAGCCACGGCGCAGACCCAGCAGGTAGTACGCGAGCAGCAGCGCGATGGTCAGCGCCACGAACGGGTTGCCGAAGAACTCGATCACCGAACGGGTGGTGGAGGGATCGAGGGCGATCGAGGAGAAGGTGGCGGCGAGGATCAGCACCAGCGGGGTGCCGATGATGGCGAGGACCGTGCCCAGCGGGACCGGCTTCTCCTGCGCCCGCGTACCGGCCGCCCGCTGTTCCTCGACCACCGCCCGCCGCGCCTCCTCGGCGGCCTCGACCATGTCCTGCGGTACGGCCACGAAGATCCGCCGGCCGATCCAGGCGGAGAAGGCCCAGGCGGCGAGCACGGCGGGGATGCCGCAGACGACGCCCATGAGGATGATCCAGCCGAGCTGGACGTGCAGCAGCCCGGCGGCGGCCACCGGGCCGGGGTGCGGCGGCAGGAACGCGTGCGTCATGGACAGGCCGGCGAGCAGCGGCAGGCAGTACAGCAGGATGGACTTGCCGGACCGTTTGGCGGCGGCGTACACGATCGGCGCGAGCACGAAGATGCCGACGTCGAAGAAGACGGGGATGCCGAAGATCAGGCCGGTCAGACCCATCGCGAGGGGTGCCCGCCGCTCGCCGAACAGGCCGAGCAGCCGGGACGCCAACACCTCGGCCCCGCCGCTGACTTCGAGGATCGCGCCGAGCATCGTACCGAGGCCGATGATGATCGCGACATGGCCGAGGATGCCGCCCATGCCGGATTCGATGGTGGAGACGGCGTCGGAACGCTGCACGGTGCCGAAGAGTTCGGTGACCGACAGTCCCGCGAGCAGGCCGACGGCGATGGAGACGGCGAGGAGGGCGACGATGGGCTGCAGCCGCGCCTTGATGATCAGGAAGAGCAGCAGGGCGATGCCGATGGCGGCGACGACGAGCAGTCCCGTGGTGCCGTCGACCAGGAGGAGCAGCCCTCCGGTGTGGGGTGGCGCGGCGGGCGCGGCGGCGGCGAGCGGCAGGGATATGGGGGGCATGTGGGGGTCCTCTGGGGGCGTACACGGTGCTTTCGGGCAGGGGGGATCGCGGCGCGGCGCCCCGGGGTGGGGAGCGCCGTGCGGCGGGCGTGCGGATGCGGGGTGCGGGGGCGGTCAGCCGAGGACGGCGAGCGCGTCGATCTCGATGAGGAGGCCCGCGGGCAGGCCGACGTAGACGGTGGTGCGCGCGGCGGGCGGCTGGGTGAGGCCCTGCTCCTCGAAGTAGGTGTTGTAGAGGTCGTTCATCTCGGCGAAGTGGTCGACGTCGGTGAGGTAGACGCGGATCATCATCACGTCGTCCCAACTGGCGCCGCCCTCCTCCAGGATCGCCTTGACGTTGGCGAGGGTCTGGAGGGTCTGCTCGCGCAGGGTGGGGCCGGCCGGCGTGGGCGGCTTGCCCGGCTCGGCGGGGAGGAATCCGACCTGACCGGCGACCTGGAGGATGTTGCCCTTCTTGACCCCGTGCGAGAACGTCGCGGGCGGGGTGGTGTGGGTCGCGGGGGTGAGCGCGGTCTTCTCGGTCATGCGGGGGTTTCCTTCACTGGAGTTCTGCCGGAGTACTCGCCGCTGATGGCGTCGGCGGTGCGGCGCACCTGCGGGAGCAGGGTGAGGAGTTCGTCGGCGGTGACGACGACGTTCGGCGCGGAGACGGACATCGCGGCGACCACCCGGCCGTCGGCGCCGCGGATGGGGGCGGCGACGCAGTTGATGGACTCCTCGTGGCCGCCGAGGTCGGTGGCCCAGCCCTGTTCTCTGACCTTGTCCAACTCCCTCAGGAAGGCGGGGGCGTTGGGGGTGGAGCGGGCCGTGTACATGGGATAGTCGAGCTGTTCCGCGAGGGCGCGGCGCTCGGCGTCGGGCAGATCGGCGAGGAGCAGTTTGGCGACGGCGGCGACGGTGATGGCGACGGGCTTGCCGATCCGCGAGTACATGCGCACCGGGTAGCGGCTCTCCACCTTGTCGATGTACAGCACCTCGTGCTCCTCGTACACGGCGAGGTGGACGGTGTGTCCGCAGGCCTCGTTGAGGCGGACCAGGTGGGGGTGGGCGATCTCGCGGACGTCCAGGTTCTCCATCGCCTCCTGGGCGAGGGCGAAGAGACGGGCGCCGAGCCGGTAGCGCTGGTCGGCCTGGCGGTAGACGAGGCCGTGTTCGTGCAGGGTGCGCAGCAGGCGCAGCGCGGTGGACTTGTGCACGCCGAGCCGGTCGGCGACCTGGCCGAGGTCGGCGGGGCCCTCGGCGAGCAGCGGCAGGATGCTCAGCGCGCGGTCGACGGTCTGGCTCATGGCGTGGGTACCTCCTCATCGGCCCGGCCCGTGGCGTGGGTCCAGCCGGGGCCGAGTCGAAGTCTCCCCCAGGCCGCGTCGTCCAGGGCGATCAGCCGGTCGGCGTGCTCCCTGGAGGGGGGCACGGCGAGGTCGCCGGGGACGGTGAGTACGGCGGCGGCCAGGAGATGCCCGGACCTGATCCGCTCCCGCACGGACAGCCCGCGCAGCGTCGCCGAGAGAAACCCGGCGGCGAAGGCGTCCCCGGCCCCGACGGGCGCCACGACATCGACGTGCAGAGCGGGCACGAAGGTACGGGTGTCCGAGGCGGCGACGGGGGTGCCCGTGTCTCCGTCAAGGACCGAGGTACCGGCGCTCGGGACGGGGACCGATGCGCGCAAGTCCGAGACCGGGCCGGAAGCGCCCGTCTCCCCGACCGCGACGGAAATGCCCGTCTCCCCGACCGCAACGGAGGAGCGCGCGTCCCCGACCGCGACGGAAGTGCCCTCCCCGGCCACGACGGAAGGGCCCGCGTCCGCAACCGGGACGGAGGGGCGCGTGTCCGCGGCCGTCGTGGGCCGTGTTGCCCGGCCCGACGCGGACGCGGTGCGACCGGGCTCGGAGCCGGTCCGCTCCGACCGGGTGTGCCCAGCACCGCCCACGTCGCGCGAGCGGCCCGGATCGCCCACGGGGCCGGCACCGTGGGCACCCCCGGCACCGCGTGCACCGCCCGCCCGAACCGCGTCGACCGCGCCCGTACGAACGCCGCCGCCCGCACCCCCCGCGTCGACCGCGCCCGTACGAACGCCGCCGCCCGCACCCTCCGCGCCGACCGCGCCCGTACGAACGCCGCCGCCCGCACCCTCCGCGTCCACCGCGCCCGTACGAACGCCGCCGGCCGCGTCCGCCCGTTCGAAGACCGTCGCCCCGCGTGCGCCCTCCTTCACCACCAGGGTCCGGGGTTCCGGGAGGAGGGCGCGGATCGCGTCGGGGTCCGGTGTGACGCCCCAGGCCGCCTCCGCCTCGTCCGTGCCCACGAAGACCAGGTCGCAGCGGCGGGCGAGGTCCAGCAGCACGCGGGGCGCGGTGGCGTCGCGCCACAGGCCCGGGCGGAAGTTCACGTCGAAGGAGACGAGGGGCCGGCGGCCGGGCCGGGGCGCGGTCAGTGCGCGCAGCAGTTCGAGGCAGCCGGCCGAGAGCGCGGCCGTGATCCCGGACAGATGCAGGATGCGCGCGGCTCGCAGCGCCGCCAGGTCCACGGTGTCGACGGACATCGCGGAGGCCGCCGAACCGGTCCGGTAGTAGGCGACTTCGTGGTCGTCGCCGGCCCGGTCGCCGGCGGTGCGGAAGTAGATCCCGGTGGGCCGCGCCGGGTCCCGCCGCACCGAGGCGACGTCGACGCCGTATTCCCCGATCGCCCGGACGAGATGGTCGCCGAAGCCGTCGGCGCCGACCCGGCTGACCCAGCGCGTGGAGTGCCCGGCGGCGGCGAGGACGCAGGCCACGTTGGACTCGGCGCCGCCGATGGCACGGTCGAAGGAGGGCACGTCGGCGAGGCGGCCGGTGCGGGTGGGCAGGAACGTGACCATGGACTCGCCGAGCGCGACGACGTCCACGACGTCGGGGTCCGTGCCAGGTCCGGTGTCGGTCACGATCGTCGCGGCTCCTCGGTGCGTACGCGGGTCATGGCGGCTCCGTTGACCCCGCGTTGGCCGAGATGTTAGACAGCAGTGAGCGATATACGCAATGATCGTTGCAACATAAGCAACAGACCTGATCAGGGAGGTTCCATGAGCACGGAGGCGCTGGCACGCCTGGCCGAGGAACGCGTCGACCACCGCTTCAAGGGCCTCCCGCCGGACGCCGCGGGGCTGACCGTCGGCGAGCTGGCCGCCCAGCGCCGCAATCTGTTCACCGACGGCTTCGCCACCCCCGTGCTCACGCTGTCCGCCGAGCGCCTGGAGCACAACCTGAGGCTCATGGAGACGTACGCGGCCCGGCACGGCCTGGCCTTCGCCCCGCACGGCAAGACCTCCATGGCCCCGCAGCTCTTCCACCGCCAGCTCGCGCACGGCGCCTGGGGCATCACCCTGGCGGTGCCGCACCAGGTGCGGGTGGCGCGGGCGTTCGGCGTCGAGCGGGTCTTCCTCGCCAACGAGCTGGTGGACGCGGCTGCGCTGCGCTGGATCGCCGCGGAACTCGCCGCTGACCCGTCCTTCCGCTTCGTCTGCTACGTCGACTCGGTGCGCGGCGTGGAGCTGATGGACGCGGCGCTGCGCGGGTCCGCCCGCCCGGTGGACGTCGTGGTCGAGCTGGCCGCCGGCGAGGACGCCCGCACCGGCGTGCGGACCGAGGCGGAGTGCGCGGCGGTCGCGGACGCGGTGGCCGCCGCGGAGACGCTGCGGCTGGTCGGTGTCGCCGGGTACGAGGGCGAGGTGCCGCGGGCCGATCCGGAGCGGGTGCACGCATGGCTTGGCCGGCTGGTCGCGCTCGCCGTGGACTTCGATGCGGCGGGCCGGTTCGCGGACGCCGGGGAGATCGTCGTCAGCGCGGGCGGCAGCGCCTGGTTCGACGCGGTGGCCGATGTGTTCGCCGGCGTCCCCGCGCTGTCCCGGCCCGTCCTGAAGCTGCTCCGCTCCGGCGCCTACGTCTCGCACGACGACGGTCACTACCGCGAGGTGACCCCGTTCAACCGGGTCCCCGAGGAGGGTGCCCTGGAGCCCGCCTTCCGGCTGTGGGCGCAGATCGTCTCCCGTCCCAGCGCCGGGCAGGCCTTCGCCAACGCGGGCAAGCGGGACGCGGCCCACGACCTCGATCTGCCCTTCGCCCAGGTGGTACGCAGGAACGGCAGGGAACAGCCGGCGAGCGGCATCGCGGTGACCGGCCTGTCCGACCAGCACGCCTGGCTGCGTACCGAACCGGAGGCGGACCTGGAGGTCGGCGACTGGATCGGGCTCGGCCTGTCCCACCCGTGCACGTCGTTCGACAAGTGGCAGCTGATCCCGCTGGCCGAGGCGGACGGCACGGTCGTCGACTACATCCGCACGTTCTTCTAGGAGGCAGCCGGTGGAAGAGCTGGTCATCAGGGACGCGGACGTCGTGGACGGCAGCGGGGCGCCGTCGTACCGCGCCGATGTGGTGGTGGACGGCGGCCGGATCGTCTCCATCGTCCAGGAGGCGGCCCAGGCGGGCTGCCAACGCCCCAAGGCCCGCCAGGAGTTGGACGCCGAGGGGCTGGTGCTCGCCCCCGGCTTCATCGACATGCACGCCCACAGCGACCTCGCCCTGCTGCGCGACCCCGACCACAGCGCGAAGGCCGCGCAGGGCGTGACTCTGGAGGTCATCGGGCAGGACGGGCTGTCGTACGCGCCGGTCGACGACCGCACGCTCGACGCGGTGCGCCGGGCGATCACCGGCTGGAACGGGTACGGCGACGACATCGACTTCGACTGGCGGTCCGTCGGCGAGTATCTGGACCGGCTGGACCGGGGCATCGCCGTCAACGCCGCCTATCTGATCCCGCAGGGCACGGTGCGCGCGCTCGCCGTCGGCTGGGAGGACCGGCCGGCCACGCCCGCCGAGCTGGACCGGATGCGCCGGCTGGTCGCCGAGGGCATGGAGCAGGGCGCGGTCGGCATGTCGTCGGGGCTCACCTACACGCCCGGCATGTACGCCGAGGACGCGGAACTCACCGAACTGTGCCGGGTGGTGGCCCGGTACGGCGGCTACTACTGCCCGCACCACCGCTCCTACGGCGCGGGCGCGCTCGCGGCGTACGCGGAGATGGTGGAGCTGACCCGTGCGGCGGGCTGCGCCCTGCACCTCGCGCACGCCACCATGAACTTCGGCGTGAACGAGGGCCGCGCGCCCGAACTGCTGGCCCTCCTGGACGACGCGATCGCCGGCGGCGCCGACATCAGCCTCGACACCTACCCCTACACCCCGGGCTGTACGACGCTCGCGGCGCTGCTGCCCGGCTGGGCGAGCGAGGGCGGCCCGGAGGAGATCCTGGGGCGGCTTTCCGACGAGGCGACCGCCGAACGGATCCGGCACCACCTGGAGGTCGTCGGCTCCGACGGCTGCCACGGTGTGCCCGTCGACTGGGACACGATCGAGATCTCCGGGGTGACCGACCCGGCCCTCGCCGACCACGTCGGCCGCACGGTCCTGGAGTCGGCGCGGCGGCGCGGCGAGACGCCCTGGACGACGGCCCGCAGGCTGCTGGTCGAGGACCGGCTGGGGCCGACGATCCTCCAGCACGTGGGCCACGAGGAGAACGTCCGCGCGATCATGCGGCACGGGGCGCACACCGGCGGTTCGGACGGCATCCTGCAAGGCGCCAAGCCGCATCCGCGGGCGTACGGCACCTTCCCGCACTATCTGGGCCACTACGTACGGGAGTTGGGGGTGCTGTCGCTGGAGGAGTGCGTCGCCCACCTCACCTCGCGCCCCGCGGCCCGGCTGCGTCTGCCGGACCGCGGGCTGATCCGCGAGGGGTACCGCGCCGACCTGGTGCTCTTCGACCCCGAGACGGTCGCGGCGGGCTCCACCTTCGAACAGCCCCGCGCCCTCCCCACGGGCATTCCGTACGTCCTGGTCGACGGCCGCTTCGTGATTCAGACCGGCCACCGCACGGACGCCCTACCCGGCCGATCGATCCGCAGAACCCCAGCCTGACGCGCCCCCGAAGGGGCGCGGGGCTGTGTCAACATGCGGCTCCGCCGCGCGGGCGCGATCAACCACGACGCGTCCGCAGCCGGCAACGAACCATCACCGGCCCCAAGCGGAGCGCTACGGCTTGGGCAAGGCGCAGCCACTCGCGCTCAGGTTCAGCTTGTTGCCGGTCGTGAAACAGGCCGGGATCTGGTAAATCTCCTGGGCGTAGTTGATGCCCTGGCGGACGGTGACGGTGCCGGCCTCGTCGACCTCACAGGGGTTGTTCACGGTGCAACGGGCCCCGTCCTCGTTGCCGGTGTTGTTGACGGCGACGACCTTGCCGGTGGCGTTGTCGATCACCGGGGAGCCGGAGGTGCCGCCGATGGTGTTGCAGGCCGAGGTGTAGCGGACGGAGTCCTTCCAGGTCCAGCTGCCCTCCTTCAGGCGGTAGACGAAGCCGTCGATGCTGCAGGCGTAGGTCCGCTTCCAGTAGCCGGAGACGACCGTGATGGCGGTGCCGGCGGTCGGGTGCGTGTTCTGCACGGTCAGGGCATTGATCCCGTACGTGCTCTTGATCTGCGCGTACGTGGTGGTCAGCTGGTAGATCGTGACGTCCGTGTCGGTCATCGTCGCGTACGCGACCTTGCTGGCGCGCAGCGTGCCGACCTGGGTCGCGGAGGCGTTGAGCAGGCCGAAGGTGCGGCTGGACGCCTGGTCGACGATGACCTGGCCGGCGGCCGGGAAGCCGGTCTCCAGGCAGTGGCCGTTGGTGAGCACGAGGGCCGGGTCGGTGTCGGCGGAGTTCGGGAAGCGGATGACGGAGCCGGAGCAGTTGCTGAGCGCGACGGTGCCGGCGAAGTCGACGGCCTGGATCGCGGGCGCGGCGGCCTTCGCGGTGGTGTCGGCGGCCACGGCCCGGGTGGTCGCCGGCTTCGCCGCCGTGCCGGTGGTGTCCGTCGCCGCGGCCACCGGCGCCGTGCCCGCCCCGGTGATCACCAGGGTCGCGAGCGCGGCAAGGAGAGGCTTCTTCATGTGGGGGTCCCCTCTGCAGACGTAAGCGACCGGAGATCTTCCGGCCGCCCGCAGTCTTGTCATGCACATTCTGAAGCCGCACAAAGGTCAACAGCAAGAACCCGTACGCACCCTCACCCGCCGCACCAGACCCCCGACTCCCCCGAAACCACCCCCAGTTGACCCGCGCCCGGGCTGCCGCCCATCCCTGGCCGACGAGGCACACGGGCCGCTCACCCCGGCACCCGCGGCGAGCCCTCTTCACTGCGCGCGCCTGCCGGAGGCCACGCACGGCCGCCGCCGGCGGCACAGGCACGACCCCGCACCGGGCATCCGCCCAGCCGCCGACCCACCCCCCGCCCTCCCCCACGAACACCCTGACGGGGCTCAGCCGCCGTTCTTCGGGTGCGGGTGCGTTGTGGCTTGGCGCGCCGTTCCCCGCGCCCCTATCGGGGCGACACCCGCCGTCCTTCCAGTGACCCCCGCCACGACGGACCGGCCGGCCCTCGCCCCGGAGCCGTAGGCGAGGCGCACGGGGCATCCGCAGCGGGGCGCCCGTCGCCCGGGCGGTGGCGCATGGTGTCACTCGTCCTGGTGGATGTGGGGGTCGGCCGGACAGGTGACGGGGTGGGCGGGGTTTCGCGGGTGCCGTGGGCGTGTCGGTCGGCGGTCGGGTGTCTCACGTGGCGGATAACACCATCCACGGGCCGTTACCGGGTCGTAAGCTCGCGGACATGCAGGTGATCCAGTCGACCAAGCTCGCCAACGTCTGTTACGAGATCCGCGGCCCGGTGCTTGAGGAGGCGATGCGGCTGGAGGCGGCCGGACACCGGATCCTCAAGCTGAACACCGGCAACCCGGCGGCGTTCGGCTTCGAGTGCCCGCCCGAGATCCTGGAGGACATCCTCCGCAACGTGTCGTCGGCGCACGGCTACGGCGACGCCAAGGGCCTGCTCGCGGCGCGCCGCGCGGTCGTGATGCACAACCAGACCATCGGCATCGAGACCGACGTCGAGCACGTCTACATCGGCAACGGCGTCTCCGAGCTGATCGTGATGGCGATGCAGGGGCTCCTCGACGACGGGGACGAGGTCCTGGTACCGGCCCCCGACTACCCGCTGTGGACCGCCGCCGTCTCGCTCTCGGGCGGCACCGCCGTCCACTACCGCTGCGACGAGCAGTCCGACTGGATGCCCGACCTCGCCGACGTGGAGCGCAAGGTCACCGACCGCACCAAGGCGATCGTCATCATCAACCCGAACAACCCGACGGGCGCGGTGTACGACGAGGCGATGCTGAAGGGCCTGACGGACATCGCCCGCCGGCACAACCTGCTGGTCTGCTCGGACGAGATCTACGACAAGATCCTCTACGACGGCGCCACGCACACCCCGACGGCCGCGGTCGCCCCGGACCTGCTGACGCTGACGTTCAACGGCATGTCCAAGGCGTACCGGGTGGCGGGCTACCGGGTGGGCTGGATGTCGATCTCCGGGCCGCGGGCGCACGCCGACTCCTACATCGAGGGCCTGACGATCCTGGCGAACATGCGGCTGTGCGCGAACATGCCGGGCCAGCACGGCGTCGTGGCCGCGCTGAGCGGGCGCCAGACGATCAACGAACTGGTGCTGCCGGGCGGGCGGCTGAAGGAGCAGCTGGACGTCGCCTACGATCTGCTGACCCAGATCCCGGGGGTCACCTGTGTGCGCCCCAAGGGCGCGCTCTATCTCTTCCCGCGCCTGGACCCGAACGTCTTCAAGATCAAGGACGACCGGCAGATGGTCCTCGACCTGCTGCGCCGCGAGAAGATCATGGTCGTCCAGGGCACCGGCTTCAACTGGCCGGAACCGGACCACTTCCGCGTGGTGACACTGCCGTCGGCGGGTGACCTGAGGGACGCGGTGACCCGGATCGGCTCGTTCCTGGACGGCTACGCCCAGCCGTAGCCGGACCGCCGCGCCTCACGCCCGGTAGCCACTCGACCCGCCTGCGCGATCAGGGTCAACTTTAGACGAGTTCTAAGCTAGGATGGCTTCCTGTCAGAGCACAGGAGGCCATCTCCCATGTACGAACCGATCCGCACCGGACCGTCCCCCCGGTCCCCGCACGGCAACCCGATGGCCGGCACCCCCTCCGACTTCCCCCACCGGTCGCGCGAGGAGGAGCTGGACATCCAGCTCGCCGGACACCTCGCGGCGCTGCTCGCCGTCACGGACGAACTGCGCGCCCTCGCGCCCTGCGCCGAGCTGGACACGGCGTCCGCACAGCTCGCCGATCAGGTGACCCGGCTGCGGGGCGGGCACGCGCCGGCCCGCGCGTCCGGCACCGCGACCGGCTCGCGCCCGGCCGCGCTGCACCACCGGGCGCACGCGCTGGCCGGTCGCGCCCTGGTCGTCGCGGCGTCCCGCGCCGACACCACGGCGGCCATCCTGTCCGCCGAGCGCATGGACGCCCACGCCGCCGCGCTGAACGATCTGCCGGAACTCAGCGCGACCCACTGACCCCCGGCCCGGGTCCCGGACGGCCCCGGTCCGCGCGTACCCGCAGCGACGCGTGGACCGGGCGCCCCAGCTCGCTTCGCCCGATTCCACCCCGCCGAGCGGAATGGCTTGTTCCTGTTGCATAACGGGATCGGCCCGACACCCTCCGTTCACCACGCTCCCCACGGAACGTTGAATTCCGGGAGCAGTCTCCCTCGTGTGAGACGTATCGCGGGAATAGTCCTCGCGGTGCTGCTGATCGGCGGTGTGGTGACCGCCGTCGTCGCAGGCCGACAGGGCGAGGACAAGGGCACGGCAACGAAGACCGTGCAGGGAGTGATCGGATCGGAGAAGGCCGAGTTCTTCGCCGATCCCGACGTGGTGAAGGCCCTCGCCGACAAGGGCTTCACCGTGAAGACCGAGTCATCGGGGTCCTGGGCGATGGAAGGACTCGACCTCAAGGGGTACGACTTCGCCTTCCCGTCCAGCCAGGCCCCGGCCGACCAACTGGCCAAGAAGTACGGGGTGCGTGAGCCGCTGCCGCGCCCCTTCTACTCGCCGCTCGTCGTGGTGGCGCACCGCAGCGCGGCCGACGTGCTCGCCGCGAACGGGCTGGCCACGCTCGACGGCAAGAGCCGCGGCACCCTGAAGATGGCCGCCTACCTCGACGCCGCCCGCCACGACCGGACCTGGCAGCAGCTCAAGGGCGCCGACCGGCACGGGGAACTGACCGGCACCCTCTACATCGCCAGCACCGACCCGGAGTCCTCCAACTCCGGCGCCCTCTACCTGGCCGCGGCCTCCTACGTCGCGGGCGGCGGCAAGGTCGCCGCGAGCACGGCCGACGTCGACCGCACCGCACCCCTGCTGCGCAAGCTGGTCTCCGTCCAGGGCGCCCAGCAGTCCAGCTCGGACGGCCCGTTCCGGGACTTCATCAGCGGGGCCGGCAATCCGCTGGTGCTGGTGTACGAGTCACAGGTCGCCACGCTCCTCGGCGAACAGAAGTCGGTCGACGACCTCGTCGTCCTCTACCCCGACACCACCGTCAACAGCGACCACACCGTCGTGCCGCTCACCGAAGAGGGCCGCGCGCTCGGCGACCTGCTCAGCACCGACCCGACACTGCGCAAGCTCGCCGTCAGGCACGGTTTCCGCCCGCAGGGCGACACCGCCGAGTTCATCAAGGCCACGGCCGACCGTGCCGCCTACCTCAACCAGAAGCTGACCGGTGTCCGGCAGGCGCCCGTGCCCACCTCCGAGGTGCTGCACGAGATGGCCCGCCGGGCACGCGGCTGATCCGGGGGGATACCTATGAGCAGCTTCAACCACATCAGCGCGAGCGGCCATGAGCCGACGCTCAGCGGCGACGACGTCCTCACGCTGACCCCGCCCGAGGCCGTGGCGCCCGTGCCCCGGGAGAAGGCCGGCGGACTGGTGCCCGTCGAGGCGAGCGTCCGGGAGGACATGTCCCGCAAGGCCGCCGCGTACGTCGAGGGGCTGGCCGCTCTCGACACCCGCTCGCCCGAGTTCGCGGGCAAGGTGGGCGAGATCACGGCCCTGGGCGCCGGTGAGATGCGCAGCGCCGCCGCCCAGTCCAACCGCATGCTGGAACGCGCGGTCCGCAGCCTGCCCGGCAAGGGCGGCGACGCCCAGTCCCTGGTGGCCGGGTCGCTCGTGGAACTCCGCCGGGTCGTCGACGACCTCGACCCGCGCGATCTGCCCGCGAGCAAGGGCCGCAAGTTCCTGTCCCGGCTGCCCGGCGGCAACAAGCTGCGCGACCACGTCGCCAAGTACGCCTCCGCACAGGGCACCCTGAACAAGATCGTCGGCTCGCTGCGCGGCGGCCAGGACGAACTGCGCCGCGACAACGCCGCGTTGCAGACCGAGCGGGTGCGGCTGTGGGAGACCATGGGCAAGCTCCAGGAGTACGTCGTGCTCACCGAGGCCCTGGACGGCGCCGTCGAGGGGCACATCGACGGGGTGGCGGCGAGCGACCCGGAGCGGGCCGACGGCCTGCGCGCCGACGTGCTCTTCCCGGTCCGGCAAAAGCACCAGGACCTGCTCACCCAACTCGCGGTGTGCGCGCAGGGCTACCTCGCCATGGACGTCGTACGCCGCAACAACGACGAGCTGATCAAGGGCGTGGAACGGGCGGCCACCACGACCGTATCGGCGCTGCGCATCTCCGTGATGCTGGCCTCCGCCCTGGACAACCAGAAGAAGGTCATCGAGCAGGTCAACGCCCTGCGCGGGACGACCGAGGACCTGATCCGCGGCAACGCCGAGATGCTGAGCACGCAGAGCGGGGAGATCCAGCGCATCGCCGCCGACCCGGCCGTCGGCGCCGAGACCCTGCGCTCCGCCTTCCAGCAGATCTACCGCACCCTGGACGCGATCGACACCTACAAGGTGCAGGCCACCGAGGCGATGGCGACGACCGTCGAAAGCCTCACCGCCGAACTCCAGCAGGCCAGCACCTACTTGGAGCGCAGCCGCAGGCAGGGCGCCCTGGACGGAGGGCTCGCGTGAGACGACGACTCGCCGTCCTCGCGGCCGCCGCCGCGCTCCTGACCGCCTGCACCTCCCAGGAGCACAAGGACCCCTCCGACGACGGCACCGCGCCGCGGCCCGGCACCCTGCGCGTCCTCGCCTCCAGCGAACTCACGGACATGGCGCCGGTGCTGGAGCGGATACGCGAGGACACCGGCATCACCGTCCGCCCCACCTATCTGGGCACCCTCGACGCGATCGACCTGGTGGCGAAGGGCAGGGCCGACGGGGCGTACGACGCGCTGTGGCTGTCGTCCAACGACTATCTGCGGCTGCGCCCGGACGCCGCGAAGAAGGTCGTCTCCGAGACGCCGATCATGTCGAGTCCGGTCGCGATCGGCGTCCGGCAGGAGGCGCTGAACCGGCTGCACTGGAAGCCGGCGCAGGTCACCTGGGGGCGGATCGAACAGGCCGTGCAGGACGGCAGGTTGACCTACGGCATGACCGACCCGGCCCGCTCGAACTCCGGTTTCTCCGCGCTCGTCTCGGTCGCCTCCGCGCTGTCCGGCGCCCAGTCCGCGCTGACCGACGCGGACGTGGCGAAGGCGACGCCGAGGCTCAAGGAGTTCTTCAAGGGCCAGAAGCTGACCTCGGGGTCCTCGGGCTGGCTGGCGTCGGCGTACGCGCGGCGCGGCAACGTCGACGCGCTGCTCAACTACGAGTCCGTACTCAAGGGCATCCCGGGCCTCACCGTGATCCGGCCCACCGACGGCGTGCTCACCGCCGACTACCCGCTCTCCTCGCTCGCCTCCGCCGGCTCCGCCGCCCGCCAGGACGTGCGCCGGCTCGCCGAAGCGCTGCGCGGCGACGCGGCGCAGCGGCTGATCACCGAGCGCACCCACCGCCGTCCGGTCGTCCCGTCGGTCAAGCCGGCCGCGGGCCTCGACACCAGCAGACGGCGCGAACTGCCGTTCCCCGGCAGCCGGTCGGTCGCCGACGGGCTGCTCGACTCGTACGAGAACGAGCTGCGCCGCCCCTCGCGCACGGTGTATGTGCTCGACACCTCGGGCTCGATGCGGGGTGACCGGCTGGACCGGCTGAAGAAGGCCCTCACCAGTCTCACCGGGGACTTCCGCCAGCGCGAGGAGGTCACGCTGATGCCGTTCGGTTCGGATGTGAAGAGCGTGCGCACCCATGTCGTCAGCCCGTCCGACCCGAAGAGCGGTCTGGACGCCATCCGCAAGGACACCGACGCGCTGTCCGCGCAGGGCGACACCGCCGTGTACACCTCGCTGGAGAAGGCGTACGAGCACCTGGGCGGCGTCGGTGAGACCTTCACCTCGATCGTGCTGATGACGGACGGCGAGAACACCACCGGCGCCAAGGCGGCGGAGTTCGACGCGTTCTACCGCGGTCTGACCCAGGCCGAACGCGAGACCCCGGTCTTCCCCATCCTCTTCGGCGACTCCGACCGGGCGGAGTTGCAGCACATCGCCGACCTGACCGGCGGCCGTCTGTTCGACGCCCGCAAGGGCTCGCTCGACGGAGCCTTCGAGGAGATCCGTGGCTACCAGTAGGTTCCTCGGCTATCTGGAGTCCCGCAAGAACATCGCGGGCGGTGTGGGCGGCATCGTGGGGCTCGCGCTGACCTTCACCGGGGTGGCGGGACCGTACTGGCCCGTCGTGGTGGCCGGGCTGTACGGGGCGGGCGCGCTGATCGCCCCGCCGGAGCGGCCCGCGCTGCCGGACTTCCCGGATCCGACCGCCCAACTCGACGAGCTGCGCAGTGACTTCGAGACCCTGCGCGGCTATCTCGCGGACGTCGACCTGCCGCCCGCGGCGGCCGGGCGGCTGACCGAACTCATCGAGCTGCTGACCGCCCTGCTGGATCCGGGGTGGGTCACCGAGGTGCTGGCGCAGGACCCGGAGGGCATGCACACGCTGTCGCGGGCCGTGCGGCAGGACATCCCCGAGGCGGTCGACACGTTTGTGCGGACCCGGTGGTGGACGCGGCTGACGCCGGGCACCGAGCCGCCGGAGCGCCACCTGGAGCGCCAGCTGACCCTGCTCCACGACGAGGCCGAACGCCTGGCCTCCACACTCCGCGAAACAGAATCCCGCCGCCAGGAATCCCACACCCGCTACTTGGAAGACCGCTCCAACTGAACGACCCACCTGAGGCCACCGTGAGGCCCCCTCCGACTGAACACCACGGCCAAGGACGCAACCCGGCGCGGCCCCTCCGGCGGGGCGCGCCCGCACAGCGCTGCCTGGAAGACCGCCCCGACCAAACAGCCCGCCACCCCCGGCCACCGGAAAGACCCTCCAGGTGGACGGGGCGACCGAGGCATAGCCGCGTACCCCTCCGGCCGCGCGGGCCCGCGCGGGGCTGGTCGGGAGTCCGGCGGCTGAACCGGGCGGACCGAAACGAAGGCCCGCCGCCGCATCCCGCCGGGCACGGACCGCGCACACCCCTACCGGGAAGACCACTCCGGCTCAACCACGCGAGGATCCGCCGCCTCCCCCACCGAGCCGGACCGCGCACACCCGCCACCGGGCCCCTCCGACTGAACGCCGCGGCCAAGGGCGCAGCCCGACGCGGCGCCTCTGGCTGTGCGGACCTGCGTGGGGTTGGTCGGAAGCCGCTCCGACTGGACCGACCGCGCACTGCCGGCCCCCGGCCGCCGGAAGGTTCCCTTCAGGCGAGTGGGGCGGCCAGGGGTAAGGGACTGGCGGCATCGTCCGTCGGTGGGACCGGGTACCGCTGGTCGGAAGTCCGTTCCGGGGGAGGCGGGCGGACGGGGCGAAGGCCTGCCGGGGTGGTTCCGTCGGGGCGGACGGGAGGGGCCGGCAGGCCGTGGGCCCCGTACGCCGTTGTACGGGGCCTCGCCGGTCCGGGTGCCGCGGCCGGCCGTGACGATCGCTGGTCAGGGCACTCTCCCGGACCGGCCGCGGGGTCTTGTCTCCTCGGGGTCAGCCCAGGCGCCGTACCAGGGCCCGGTACTCGTCCCAGAGTTCCTGCGGGGTGTGGTCGCCGAAGGTGTTGAGGTGCTCGGGCACCAGCGCGGCCTCCTCGCGCCACACCTCCGGGTCGACGGTGAGCAGGAAGTCCAGCTGGTCGTCGGTCAGTTCGAGGCCCGCGGTGTCCAGCGCCGCCTTCGACGGCAGGATGCCGATGGGCGTCTCGACGCCCTCCGCCTTCCCGTCCAGCCGTTCCACGATCCACTTCAGGACGCGGCTGTTCTCGCCGAAGCCCGGCCACACGAAACGCCCGTCGCCGTCCTTGCGGAACCAGTTGACGTAGTAGATCTTCGGCAGCTTCGACTGGTCCTTGTCCTTGGCCACGTCGATCCAGTGGGCCATGTAGTCGCCCATGTTGTAGCCGCAGAACGGCAGCATGGCGAACGGGTCGCGGCGCAGCTCACCGACCTTGCCCTCGGCGGCGGCCGTCTTCTCGGAGGCCACGTTCGCGCCGAGGAAGACGCCGTGGTTCCAGTCGAAGGACTCGGTCACCAGCGGCACCGCGGTGGCCCGGCGCCCGCCGAACAGGATCGCGGAGATCGGCACGCCCTTCGGGTCCTCCCACTCCGGCGCGATGATCGGGCACTGCGCGGCGGGGACGGTGAAGCGGGCGTTGGGATGGGCCGCCGGAGTCTGCGACTCGGGCGTCCAGTCGTTGCCCTTCCAGTCGGTCAGATGGGCCGGGGCCTGCTCCGTCATGCCCTCCCACCAGACGTCGCCGTCGTCGGTGAGCGCGACGTTGGTGAAGACCGCGTTGCCCCACAGCGTCTTCATCGCGTTGGCGTTGGTGTGCTCGCCGGTGCCCGGCGCCACGCCGAAGAAGCCGGCCTCGGGGTTGATCGCGTACAGTCGGCCGTCCTCGCCGAACCGCATCCATGCGATGTCGTCGCCGATGGTCTCCACGGTCCAGCCGGAGACCGTGGGCTCCAGCATGGCGAGGTTCGTCTTGCCGCAGGCGCTCGGGAAGGCCGCGGCGACGTACTTGGCCTCACCGGTCGGCGGGGTGAGCTTGAGGATCAGCATGTGCTCGGCCAGCCAGCCCTCGTCGCGGGCCATGACGGAGGCGATGCGCAGCGCGTAGCACTTCTTGCCGAGCAGCGCGTTGCCGCCGTACCCGGAGCCGTAGGACCAGATCTCGCGGTCCTCGGGGAAGTGCGAGATGTACTTGGTCTGGTTGCACGGCCAGGGGACGTCCTGCTGGCCTTCGCCGAGCGGTGCGCCCACGGAGTGCACGGCCTTCACGAAGAAGCCGTCGGAGCCGAGTTCGTCGAGGACGGTCCGGCCCATGCGCGTCATGGTGCGCATCGAGACGGCGACGTACGCGGAGTCGGTGATCTCCACGCCGAGCGCGGAGAGCTTGGATCCCAGCGGGCCCATGCAGAAGGGCACCACGTACATGGTGCGGCCCCGCATCGCCCCGCGGAACAGGCCCTTCTCGCCGGTGAAGACGTCCCGCATCCGCTCGGGGGCCATCCAGTGGTTGGTCGGACCGGCGTCCTCCTCCTTCGCGGAGCAGATGAACGTCCGGTCCTCGACCCGGGCGACGTCGGTCGGGTCGGAGGCCGCGTAGTAGGAGTGGGGGCGCTTGACCGGGTCGAGTTTTTTGAAGGTGCCCCTGCTGACGAGCTCCCCGCACAGTCGCTCGTACTCGGCCTCGGATCCGTCACACCAGACCACGTTGTCCGGCTGGGTCAGTTCGGCGATCTCGTTCACCCACGAGATCAGTTCCTGATGGTTGGTGGGGATGACGGTGGGAGCCGCGATGTCGCGCGCCACGATTGCTCCTAAATGAGGGATTTTTTTCTTTCGGCCCCATGGGGGCTGCGGCCCGGATGCTTCGTAGCCGCTCATCCGGTGCCGGCTGCACTCATTTGATCATCCGACGCGACTGCGCATCTGTCCAGAGGGCCGCACAGGTGAGCGGCGTGAGGAACGCCACGATCAGCGGGTTCCGGCCCGTTTCTTTACGTGCACGTAGCGTTCGCCTGGCGGTCCCTTTACGTCCGGCGCCGTGCGCGTCCATGAGAGGATGACCACTATCAAGTGCTCATCAGCCTCCGCTGATACGCAACTTACGGTTCCGTAGGTACGATGCCGGGCATGACTGCGCCCGCCCCCGACGCGCCCCTGGACCCGCCGGCCGCCGGCCGTGGTCCCACCGCGCTTTCACTGCCGCACCCGATCAAGCCCAAGCTGCGCGGCTGGCTGCATCTCGGTATGTTCCCGGCCGTCCTCGTCGCGGGCCTGATCCTCACCGCGCTCGCCGACTCCAGCCGGGGCCGGGTCGCCTGCGGCATCTACGTACTGACCGCCTGCCTGCTGTTCGGCGTGAGCGCGCTGTATCACCGGGGCAACTGGAGCCCGCGCATGGACGGCATCCTGCGCCGTCTCGACCACGCGAACATCTTCCTGATCATCGCGGGCACCTACACACCGCTGACCCTGCTGCTCCTGCCGGGCGCCAAGGGGCAGTGGCTGCTGTGGGGGATCTGGGCCGCCGCCGCGGCGGGCATCGTCTTCCGCGTCTTCTGGGTGGGCGCACCGCGCTGGCTCTACACGCCCTGCTACATCGCCATGGGCTGGGCGGCCGTCTTCTTCCTGCCGGACTTCCTGCGCACCGGCGGCATCGCGGTCCTGGTCCTGGTGATCGCGGGCGGGATCCTGTACAGCGCGGGCGGCGTGATCTACGGCATCAAGCGGCCGAACCCGTCACCGCGCTGGTTCGGCTTCCACGAGGTGTTCCACTCGTTCACCCTCGCCGCCTTCGTCGTGCACTACGTCGGCATCTCCCTGGTGGCCTACCAGCACGCGTAGACCCGCACCCTCGCAGACAGGGCCACGGCTTGCGAGCCGTGGCCCTTTTCGTGTGCGCCGAAATTCCCTGCGCGCGGGAAGCCACCCTCTATTGACATCACCCATCTTTTGACAGCTACTCTCATTTCATGGCTACTGTCACTCAAAGCGTCACCCCGACCCCTGACCCGCGCCGCTGGTGGGCCCTCGGCGCCCTGGTCGCGAGCATGCTGGTGCTCGGCTTCGACATGACGATCCTCAACGTGGCGCTGCCCACCATGGCCGAACAGCTTGGCGCCACCACCGGAGAGCAGCAGTGGATGGCGGACGCCTACGTCGTCGTCTTCGCCGCGCTGATGCTCCCGGCCGGACTGCTCGGCGACCGGTTCGGCCGACGGCTGATGCTGATCGCCGGGCTCGCCGTGTTCCTCGCGGGCACGGTCGTCGGCAGCCTGGCCGGCGATGTGAACGCGGTGATCGCGGCCCGCGCCGTGATGGGCGTCGGCGGCGCCCTCGTCATGCCGCTCGCCCTGTCCGTGCTGCCCTCGCTGTTCGGACCCGGGGAGCGCGCCAAGGCCGTCGGCGTCATCTCGGCCGCCTCGGCGCTCGGCATGCCGCTCGGCCCGATCCTCGGCGGCTGGCTGCTCAACCACTTCTGGTGGGGCTCGGTCTTCCTGATCAACGTCCCCATGGTCGCCATCGGCATCGCCGCCTGCCTCTTCCTGCTGCCCGAGACCAGGGACCCCGCCTCCCCCAAGGTCGACGCCGTCTCCACGGCGCTCACCGCCACCGGCCTCGGCGCCCTCATCTACGCGATCATCGAGGCCCCGGACCGCGGCTGGGGCGACGCGCTGGTGCTCGGCCTCATCGCCGCCGCCGTCGTCCTGCTCGCCGCCCTGGTGGTGCGCGAGCGCCGGGCGGCCCGTCCCATGCTCGACATGTCCCTGCTCGGCCACCGCGGCTTCCTGGTCAACTCGGTCGCCGCGACCCTCGTGACGTTCGTCCTGTCCGGTCTGCTGTTCGTGCTGCCCCCCTACCTCCACGCCGTCCTCGGCAACGACGCCCTCGGCACCGGGGTGCGGCTGCTGCCGATGATGGGCGGCCTGCTGATCGCCGCACGGGGCGCCCAGCCGGTCGTCGCCCGGTTCGGCGCGCGGGCCGTGGTCAGCGCCGGGCTCGTCGTCCTCGCCTTCGCGGCGTTCCTCGGCAGCCGCACCACCGTCGACTCCGGCTACGGGTTCACCGCGCTGTGGCTGTCGGTCGCCGGGCTCGGCTTCGGCTTCGCGATGGTCCCGGCGATGGACGGCGCCCTCGGCGCACTGCCCGCCGAACGCGCCGGCAGCGGTTCCGGACTGCTGATGACGCTGCGCCAGGTCGGCGCGGCGATCGGCATCGCCCTGCTCGGCAGCCTGCTCGCGGGCGCCTTCCGCGACCGGCTCGACGTCACCGGGCTGCCCGGTCCCGCGGCCCACACCGCCCGGGAGTCCGTGGTCGCCGCCCACCTGATCGCCGAGCGGTCGGGCGCGACCCAGCTGGCGGCCTCCGCGAACAGCGCGTTCGTGCACGCCATGGGCCTGGTCCTGGTGGTGTGCGGCGTCGCGTCCCTGGCCGCCGCCCTGCTGGCCGCCGCGTTCCTGCCGGGCGCCGCGGCAGCCCGGGGGGCGGCGGCCGACGAGGCCCCGGCCGTGGTCACACCCCCGGCGGATGTCCGACAATGACCTCCATGACGGCCGCACGCTCCCCCAAGCTCTCCCCGCCGCCCGAACGGGACGGTGCCACCTGCGCCCCCGCCGACCGTCCCCAGCTCGGCCTGCGGGAACGGAAGAAGATCAAGACGCGGGAGGCGATCCGCGCCGCGACCTACCGGCTGGTCTCGGAACAGGGGTACGACGCCACCACGGTCGAGCAGATCGCGGAGCGCGCCGAGGTGTCGCCGTCCACGGTCTTCCGCTACTTCCCCACGAAGGAGGACATCGTCCTCACCGACGAGTGGGACCCGGTCATCCTGGAGGAACTGCGCGCCCGGCCCGCCGACGAGCCGTGGCCGCAGTCCCTGCGGTACGTCATGCACCGGGCCGTGAGCCTGGGCCTCAGGGACAGCCCCGAGGTGACCCGGCTGCGTACGAAGCTGATGGTCGAGGTGCCCGCGGTGCGCTCGCGGACGATGGAGACCATGTCGGTCACCGGCCGACTGCTGTGCCGGGCCATCGGCGAGCGCACCGGCCGCGACCCCGACTCCCTGGAGGTGCGGGTCTGGGCGATGTCCCTGGTCGGCGGCCTGATGGAGGTCTCCCTGTACTGGGCCGAGAACGACCACCGGGACAACCTCGTCGACCTCATCGACCGCGCCCTCGACGTCCTGGAGCACGGCCTGCCCGTCGAAAAGCCCTGAGGCCCGCGGCCCGGCCCATGGCATCCTGGCCGGGTGAACGGTCCCGAGATCCAGGTGGAAGTCGCTCCCGCGCTGAGGCTGTTCGTCCCGCACGCCCGGCGCGGCGGCGCCCGCGCGCTCGCCACCGACGGCGTCTCCACCCTCGGCCATGTCGTCGAGTCCCTGGGCGTCCCGCTCACCGAGGTCGGCGCCCTGGTCGTGGACGGCCGGCCGGTGCCCGTGTCCCACGTCCCGGCGGCGGGCGAGACGGTACTCGTGCGGGCGGTGGAGCGGCCCCAGCGGATCCCGGGCGCCCCGCTGCGTTTCCTGCTCGACGTGCACCTGGGCACCCTCGCCCGGCGGCTGCGACTGCTCGGCGTGGACACGGCCTACGAGTCGACGGACATCGGCGACCCGGCGCTGGCCGCACGCTCCGCGGCCGAGAAACGGGTCATGCTCAGCCGCGACCGCGGTCTGCTGCGCCGCCGCGAACTGTGGGCGGGCGCCTTCGTCTACAGCACCCGGCCCGACGACCAACTCCGCGACGTCCTGGACCGGTTCGCACCCGAGCTGCGGCCCTGGACGCGCTGCACCGCCTGCAACGGCCTGCTGCGGGCGGCCACCAAGGACGAGGTGGCCGACCAGCTCAAAGGGGGCACGCACCGCTCGTACGACGTCTTCGCGCAGTGCCGGGAGTGCGGGCGCGCCTACTGGAAGGGCGCGCACCACGAACAGCTGGAAGCCATCGTGGAACGCGCCCTCGACGAGTTCACCGGCCCAGGCCGAGCCGTCTGACGTCCCGTCACCTGCTCCTCGCCGCAGCCGCTGCCGCCGCGATCGCGGTCCGGCCACAACGGGTCGCCCCCGCCGTTGCCCTCGGCGATTCGCCCGCCTCTCGCGTACCGGCAGCTGGGGACGGTCGTTTCAGGTGCTCAGCGCGGTGCGCAACCGTTCCGGGTCGGTCGTCGGGGCGTCACAGGTGAAGTTCCGGCAGACGTAGGCGGCGGGCGCGCCGCCCACCAGGGGCCGGTCGGCGAGCAGCGGGAACTCGTCGCCGTCCGGGACGCCGACGGCCACGACGGCGCCGGGGGCGGCACCCAGAAGTGCCGTACGGTGCAGGGTTTCTGTCGCCTCGTCGGACAGGTCAGGGCCGACGACCGCGACCTCCCGCGGGCCGTCGAGCAGGGCCTCCGCGACGGCGAGCCCCCAGCCGATGAAGCGCGGCACCCGCGGCCCGAGAGCGGTCACCACCCCCAACGCCCGCTCCGCGGCGGCGCGATGGGGCTCGGAACCGGTGTGGGCGGCATAGCTCAGCAGGGCGCCGGCGGCGGCGGTCCAGCCGGCCGGGGTGGCGTTGTCGGTGGGGTCCTGCGGGCGGCGGATGAGCCGTTCGGCGTCGGCCGCGGTGTCGTAGAGCGCGCCGCCGTCCGGGTCGGTGAAGCGGGCGAGCACCTGGTCGAGAAGCAGTCCGGCGAAGTCGAGCCAGACCCCCTCGCCGGTGACGGAGGCGAGCGCCAGGAAGCCCTCGGCGGCATCGGCGTAGTCCTCCAGTACGCCCGCGTTGCCGCCGGCCCGGCCACCCCGGCTGGTGCGGACCAGCCGGCCGCTCTCGTCCAGGTGCACCCGGACCAGCAGGTCGGCCGCGGCGACCGCGGCCTCGACCAGGTCGGGCCGGTCGAAGTAGGCGCCGGTCTCGGCCAGCGCGGCGACCGCGAGACCGTTCCAGGCGGCGACGACCTTGTCGTCGCGGCCCGGTGCCGGGCGGTCCTGCCGCGCCCGCAGCAGCCGCTCCCGCACCGAGGCGATCCGCTCCGCGTCCGCCACGCCCTCGCCCTGCGGGAGCCGCAGCACGGAACGGCCGTGTTCAAAGGTGCCCTCCTCGGTCACCCCGAAGTGCTGGGCGGCGAGCGGGGCGTCGTCCCCGAGCACGTCACGCAGTTGCTCGGGAGTCCACACGTAGTACGCGCCCTCGACGTGCCGCCCGCTGCCGTCGTCGCTGTCGGCGTCGAGCGCGGAGGCGAAGGCGCCCTCGGCGGTGCGCAGTTCACGGACCATGAAGTCGGCGGTCTCCAGAGCGACCCGGCGGGCCTGCCCGGAACCGGTGGCACGCCACAGATGCGCATAGACACGGCACAGCAGGGCGTTGTCGTAGAGCATCTTCTCGAAGTGCGGCACGGTCCAGTCCCGGTCGACGGAGTACCGGGCGAACCCGCCGCCGAGCTGGTCGTAGATCCCGCCCCGCGCCATCCGCTCGCAGGTGTCCTGGGCCATCTGCAGGGCGCCCTCGGAACCGGTGCGGGCGTGGTGCCGGAGCAGGAACTCGATGACCATGGACGGCGGGAACTTCGGCGCGCCGCCGAATCCGCCGCGCTGCGGGTCGTACTCGCGGGTGAGCCCCAGCAGGGCCTGCGCCTGCTCCTGGTCGCCGGGCGGTCGCGCGCCCCCGTAGTCGATCTCTCGCCCGGCGAGGTCGCGCACGATCTTCCCGGCGACCTCGGTCACCTCGTCCTGCCGCTCCGCCCATGCCTGCCTGACCCCTTCGAGCACCTGCCGGAAGGAGGGCGTCCCGTGCCGGGGCACCGGCGGGAAATAGGTGCCGAAGTAGAAGGGCTCGGCGTCCGGCGTGAGGAACACCGTCATCGGCCACCCGCCCTGCCCGGTGGCCGCCTGCACGGCCTCCATGTAGACGGCGTCCACGTCCGGCCGCTCCTCGCGGTCCACCTTGACGCTGACGAAGTGCTCGTTCATGAAGGCCGCCGTCGCCTCGTCCTCGAAGCTCTCGTGCGCCATGACGTGACACCAGTGGCAGCTGGAATAGCCGACGCTGAGCAGCACCGGCAGCCCCCGCCGCCGTGCCTCCTCGAACGCCCCGTCCGACCAGGGCCACCAGTCGACCGGATTGCCGGCGTGCTGGAGGAGGTAGGGAGAGGTTTCGTGAGCCAGTCGGTTCGGCATACCCCCATACTGCCGCACGGTCCCCCGTCGATCGCCCCGACGCCCGGCCCTCGGCCGGGGCCCCGCGCCGCGCCGCCTCGGTCGGCGCAAGGCCCCACCGTGCGCACCCGGGAACCGCTCCGGCACCCCGTCGGCCACGAGCCCCGCCGGTGCGTGTTGGGCCTGACTCGGCCCCGGCCTTTGGCTTCCGCCCCGGCCCTGGGGTCCTGCCCGGCCCTCCGCTCCTGCCCCGGCACTGGGCTTCCACCCCGGCCCCTGGGCTCCTGCCCAGGCCCCCGGCTTCCGCCCCGGCACTGGGCTCCTGCCTCGGCCCTGGTTCCTGCCCAGGGCCCTGGGCTCCCGCGCCACCCAGGCCCCCTGCGCCTGCCCTGCGGCACCGGCCACCCGGGGAGCGGCACGGGATACGGGCGGCGGTGCGCCGTGGGGCGGCCCGCGACACGGACGCCCCGCGGGTCTCGTTGATCCGCACGGGAGTGTCCGCACAGGGATGGCGACCCCCGCCCGTCCCGCTGCCGAGTCCGGCGGACCCCGGCGATGACCACCGGCTGGGCGCGGTCCCACGCACCGAGCTTGGCCATGGCCCGGTTCGCCGGTCCCGCTGCCGGGATGTCGCCGACATCCGGGCCGTAGGGCGTGCGTCGCGGCGGTCCCGCTCGACCACTTCCGTGCGTTTGCGGTCCTCTGTGATCGCCGCCCCCTCGCGCTCGCGCCTTCGGCGAAGGACACTCGTAGGCAACGGAGTTGCCGCCTAAGGGGGACGGGACATGCGGGACAGCCATCGGGCCGAGGCCGAGCGGCTGGTGGTGCGGGCCGTCGAGGAGGAGGTACGGCGCTCGGGCGGGCGCATCGACGGGCAGGTGCTGCTGTCACGGGCGCGCGGCTCGCTGGACGCCATGACGCAGACCGCCGCCGAGGAGTACGCCGCGTACACGCACGCGCTCGACGAGACGGAGGCCGGCCGGCTGACCTTCGGACAGCGGTATGCGCAGGAGGGCGCCGGAACTCCCCTGCTGGTGGCGGGCGTTGCCGCGGTGGCCGCGGCCGTGACCGACCTGTCGCTGGGCACCGGGGCGGGCACGGCGCTCGGCGCGGGCGTGGCCGTGGGTGTCGTGGGCGCCGCCGCCACCGTGGTCAAGGTGGCCGGCTCCCATCTGCCGGCCGCCCACCACCGCGCGGGCGCCGCCGGCCAGCCGGGCGGGCCCGAACAGCTGCGGCTGCAGTGGCTGACGGCACTGGAGGTACGCGGCATCCGGCCCTTCCTCGACCAGCAGCGGGTGCTCAGCGCCTCCACGGGCCCGAAGAAGACGGGCCCGCAACTGCGCGGCTCGGACAAGAGCGCGGCGGCCCGCAGGCGCACCGTACTCAAGGAGTCCTTCGGACAACTCCCCGAACCCGAGGGCCCGTTCGCCGGGCGCCGACCGGAGATGGCGCGGCTCAGGCAGTGGGTGCAGGCGGCCCGGGCGAGCACGGAGACCCGGCCGACGGTGGTCGTACTGCACGGCAGGCCGGGCTCGGGCCGCACCACGCTCGCGGTCCGTGCCACGCACGACCTGCGGGACCACTTCCGCGGCGCGGTCGTGGTCGATCTGCGCGGCGGCAGCCGGGAGGAGCCGCCGCTGCCGACCCGCGACGCCCTGCTGCATCTGCTCAACCGGCTCGGGGCACCCCGCGAACAACTGCTGTTCCGTGAGCGTTCCTCCCCCGACCAGCAGCTGAAGCGGCTCAGCGAGCTGTACCACCAGCATCTGACCGGCCTGCCGGTGACCATCGTCCTCGACGACGCCTCGGACCCCGAGCAGATCCGCACCCTCGTCCCCGAGCGCTCCGACAGCCTGGTCCTGATCACCGCGGAGGAACCGCTCCGGCTGCCCGCGGACCTCCCGGCCTGGGTGCACCACCTGCCGGTCGAACCGCTGGACGCGGCGGGCGCGGAGGAGCTGCTGGGCGCCGCCGCACAGGACGCTTCGGCTCCCTACGACGCCGAATCCGCGGACCGTGTCCGGGAGTTGTGCGGCGGGCTGCCGCTGGCCCTGCACATCGCCGGCTCGTCGCTCGGCCCGCGCTCACCGCGCCGGCTGGCCACGGACCTCGATGCGTACGGCCCGGTGGATCCGGTCGAACGCGTCCTGTGGCTTCGCTACACCGACCAGTCGGAGACGGACCGCCGGCTGCTGCGCCGGCTCGCTCTGGCCGGCCGCGCCTCCCTCGGCGCGGCGGCGGCCGCCGCGCTGCTCGGCACGGACGAGGCGGAGGCTTCCCGCCGGCTGGCCGCGCTCGCCCGGGCGGGCCTGATCGACCATGTGCGGGGCCGCCGGTACCGGCTGCACGACCTGGTCCGCGCGTTCGCCCACGCCCGGCTCCTGGACGAGGAGGACCCGGCGCAGCGCACGGCGGCGCAGGAGCGGCTGATCGAGAACTACGGCGAGCTGGCCGACTCCGTGCTCCGCCTGGTCGACGGGAACATGTCGACCCGCTCGGACCGCTTCGGGCCGCACGGCTTCACCTCCCTGGAGGAGGCCCTGCGCTGGCTGGACGACGAGTCCAGCTTCATCACGGCGGCGCTGCGCCACGCGGAGGGCGTGAACCAGGCGGCCGTGCTGAACCTGCTCGGCGCGCTGTGCGACTACTGCCTGCTGCGCGGCGACCTGTACCGGCTCGGCGAGATCAGCGAGTTGGCCCAGGCCGTCGACCAGGGTCTGCTGATCCGTTCGGTGCAGTGGCGCACCGGCATCGCCGCCCGCCAGCTGGGCGAGCTGGACAAGGCCCGTACGACGCTCAGCTCGGTCGTCGATCTGTATCTGGAGGCTCATCACGACGCGGGCGCGGCCCGCGCCCTGTGCTCTCTCGGCATCACGCTGCACCATCAGGGCAGCCTCACGGAGGCCGCCGCCAAGCTCCAGGAGGCGCTGGACCTCCAGGCCGCGCCCGAACTGGCCACCGACCGGGCCTGGACGATGCACGCCCTGGCCGCGGTCCAGCGCGACCGGGCCCGGCTGCCGGAGGCCCTGGACCTGCTGGAGCGGTCCCTGGTCCTGCACCGGGATGGCGGCTCGGTGCACGGCGAGGCATGGGCGCACTTCCAGCTCGGCCAGCTGGCGCTGCGGATGGGCGACGTACCGCGTGCGGAGCGGGAGTTGCAGGCCGCCCTCGACCGTTACGGCCGCACCCGGGACGCCCGCGGCGAGGCGTGGGCCCTCACCCAGCTGGCCCGGGCCCGGCTGGTCGACGGCGACGCGGCCCAGGCGGCCGACGCGCTGCGGCAGGCCGCCGTCCGGCACCGGGACAACGAGGACGCGCGCGGCGAGGCATGGACGGTCTACTACCTCGGGCAGGCCCTGGAGGAGACGGGCGACCTGGACCGGGCCGTACGCGAGCTGGAGCGGTCACGCACGATGTTCTCCCGGATGCGGGACGTCTACGGCCTGGCCTGCGCCCGCCACCACTCGGCCCGCGTCACCCGGGACCAGCGCGCCGCCCGGACCGGCTCGCTGCGCAACTCCGGGTTCGCCCGCCAGCTCCTGGTGGACGCCCGCGCCGACTTCCAGCGCATCGGCGTCACCCATGGCGAGGCGTGGACCTGCCTGGAACTGGCCGTCGTGGACGCGGGCAACGCCCGCACCCAGCAGGCGCTGGCCCTGTGCGACGAGGCGATCGGCCTGTTCACCTCGTACGGCGACCGGCGCGGCGAGGACTGGGCCCGCTTCCTGCGCTGCACCCTGCTGCCCTATGCGGCCCCCGGTGGGGTGGAGGTCGGCACGGCGGTGGCCCAGGAGGAACTGGCCCAGCTGAGCCGTGCGCCGCACGCCACCCGGGACGGCAAGCTGGCCGGCTATCTGGCGGCGTACGGGCTGCTGCTGGAGCGCGGCGTGCAACTGGAGGCGGGCTGGCAGGCATGGCGCCTCGGCATGGTCCCCAACCGCCACGCCCGCGAGATCATGGGCGTCCCCACTCCGGCCCCCCGGTAATCCCGGCCCGGTGATCGCAAGCCTGCCGCCGGCGACCACACGATGACACCGACCGCCGGACGGAACCAGCCCCGCGGTGAGCCCGGGCCTGCCGCCGGCGACCGTGTGGTGAGCCCGAGCCCGCCGCCGGCGACCACGTGGCGAGCGCCCGGCTACCCGTGCCGAGTCCGCGGTACCGACCGCGCGACGGCGCCGACCGGGCGGAGCCAGGCCCTGCGGTGACCGCAGGGCCCGCCGTCACGACCGCGCCGCGAGCGCCCGCCCGGCCAGAACCCGCCCAGCGGTGAGCGTCGGGGCTGCCGGCACCAACCGCACGGTGCCACCGACCCCACCGGCACCGACCGCACGAACGGCCCCGCGGTGCGCAGCGGACCACGGCCCGGCCGGCACCAGCCAGGCCGGGAGCACCCACCCAGGCGGAACCCGCCCCCGCGCGGCAAGCGCTAGTTGTGGCGGGGGTTCGGGGTGGTCGGTGGGGTTCCGGACTGGGCCTTGGGGTCCGGGGCCTCCTCGAAGTCGACCTTCTGCATGCGCTTGTTCATCGACTTCATCAGACCCCAGACCGCCAGGGCCATCGCCGCGAAGACGATGAAGCCGAGGACGCCGGGGGTGACCTTGTTCTCGTCGACCTCCTTGGCGAGAGGGACGAACTGCGTCAGTGCCAGGCTCAAGCTCATGTCAGGCATTGTCGCGGATGCCCGCAAAGAGGTCGTCCTCGGGGAGGGAGGTGTCGACGAGGGACTTCGCCAGCTCGTACTCCTCCGTCGGCCAGACCTCCTTCTGCAGCTCCATCGGCACCCGGAACCAGCCGCCGTCCGGGTCGATCTGCGTGGCGTGCGCGATCAGCGCCTTGTCGCGGATCTCGAAGAAGTCGGCGCACGGGATGTGCGTGGTGAGCGTGCGCTCCACGCGCTCGATCTCCGACCAGCGCTTGAGCCAGTCCCCGTACGGCGACTCCAGGCCGCGGTCCAGCATCGCCTGGTGCAGCGCCTCGGTGCGCGGGCGGTTGAAGCCCTGGTTGTAGTAGAGCTTGACCGGCTGGAAGACCGGCCCGAACTCGGCCTCCGGGTACTTCTCGGCGTCCGCTGCGCCCTCGAAGGCCACCATCGTGATCTTGTGGGTCATGATGTGGTCGGGGTGCGGGTAGCCGCCGTTCTCGTCGTAGGTGGTGATCACCTGGGGACGGAAGGAGCGGATCTGCTTCACCAGCTCGCCGGCCGCCTTGTCGACGTCCTCCAGGGCGAAGCAGCCCTCGGGCAGCGGCGGCAGCGGATCGCCCTCGGGCAGCCCGGAGTCGACGAAGCCGAGCCATTCCTGCTTGACGCCGAGGATCTCGCGGGCCTCGTCCATCTCCTTCTTGCGTACCTCGTGGATGTGCTCCTCGATGTAGGTGTCACCCTGCAGCTTCGGATTGAGGATGGAGCCGCGCTCCCCGCCCGTGCAGGTCACGACCAGCACGTCCACCCCCTCCGACACGTACTTCGCCATGGTGGCCGCGCCCTTGCTCGACTCGTCGTCGGGGTGCGCGTGAACGGCCATCAGTCGCAGCTGGTCAGTCAAGACTCAATCCTCGGTAGGTCGGCGCCCGGGTCTTCGGGTGCAATCCAATAGTGCCGTGCCGCGGGAACGTCTCAGAGGGGTTGCGGTCTGGTGGCACGCGGGCGGCTTCTATAGTGACCGAATCGGGGGGCGAATAATTCCACGGTCCGGTTCGGGGCCCCTGTCGGGACTCCCGTCCCGTTCCTGCCGAGAGGACGATCATGAGCACGGCGAGCACGCGACTGCCCGAGGGCCGGTACGGGCGTTCGTCGGACGAGCGCGCCGACCACAAGCTCAAGATCGTCGGTGCGGTGCTCGGCGCGGCCCTGCTCGCGCTGGTCGGCTACTTCGCCTACCACTACGTCGCGCAGAGCGAGATCAGCGCCCAGGTGATCACCTTCAAGGCCGCGGACGACGCGGTCGAGGTGCATCTGGAGGTGCACAAGGACGCCGGGACCGACGGCTACTGCACGGTGCGCTCGCAGGCCGCCGACGGCGCCGAGGTGGGCCGGGCGGACTTCCGATTCACCGGCTCGGCCACCCGCATCGACAAGGTCGTCACGCTGCGTACGACCTCTCGGGGCAGCACGGCCGAGCTGCTGGGCTGCCACGCCGAGTGAGGTCATCCGTGTCGCATAGGCCCTGACCTGCACTGACACGATTCTGATGGCTTATGTCCTCCCCCTTCCGCCGTTGAATTGTTAGGCTCGTGGTTTCGCCCATCCGTGAAGGAACATTCTTCTGGGTAGGGCGATGCTTTGTATTCCCAGTACCGACGAGGAGCACCTGTGACCCAGACCAGCGAGAACGTCACCTGGCTGACCCAGGAGGCGTACAACCAGCTCAGGGCCGAGCTGGAGTACCTGTCTGGTCCTGCGCGCACGGAGATCGCCGCCAAGATCGCGGCCGCGCGCGAGGAGGGCGACCTGCGGGAGAACGGCGGGTATCACGCGGCCAAGGAGGAGCAGGGCAAGCAGGAGCTCCGTGTGCGCCAGCTGACCCAGCTCCTGGAGAACGCCAAGGTCGGCGAGGCTCCCGTATCGGCGGACGGTGCGGTCGCCCCCGGCATGGTGGTGACGATCGCCTTCGACGGCGACGAGGACGACACGCTGACGTTCCTGCTCGCCTCCCGTGAATACGCGAGCACCGACATCGAGACGTACTCCCCGCAGTCCCCGCTGGGTTCCGGCGTGATCGGCCACAAGGTGGGCGAGGACGCGGAGTACGAGCTGCCGAACGGCAAGAGGGCCTCGGTGAAGATCCTCAAGGCCGAGCCCTACCAGGGCTGATCCCGCCCGTCCCCGGCCCCCGGCGTCCCTCGACGCCGGGGGCCGCGCCCTGCCGGGCGGTGGCCGACCCCCGTGCGGCCGCCACCCGTCAGGCGGTCGCCGAGCGGTACTTGCGGACCGCGAGGGTGCGGAAGACGACGATGATCAGTATCGAGTAGATCAGCGACGCCCACACCGGGTGCTGCATGGGCCAGGCGCCCGACGCGGACACGCCGGGGTCGCCGAAGAGCTGACGGCATGCCTGGACGATCGCGCTGAACGGGTTCCACTCGGCGATGTGCCGCAGCCACGGGGTCATCTGACTGGAGTCCACGAACGCGTTCGAGATGAACGTCACCGGGAACAGCCAGATCAGACCGCCCGAGGTCGCCGCCTCCGGGGTGCGCACGGACAGCCCGATGAGCGCGCCGATCCAGGTGAAGGCGTATCCCAGGAGAAGCAGCAGGCCGAAGCCGGCGAGCACCTTGGCGACGTTGGTCGATTCGGCGAAGCCGGGGCGCCAGCCCACGAGCAGCGCCACTATCGCCAGCACGGCCAACGTCAGGGCGGTCTGCACGAGATCCGCGACGGTACGCCCGGTCAGCACCGCACCGCGCGCCATCGGCAACGAGCGGAACCGGTCGATGAGCCCCTTGTGCATGTCGTCGGCGATGCCGGCACCCGCGCCCGCGGTGGCGAACGTGACGGTCTGGGCGAAGATGCCCGCCATCAGGAAGTTCTTGTAGACGTCCGGGTCGGTGCTGTCGCCGATCTTCATCGAGCCGCCGAAGACGTAGGTGAAGAGGACCACGAACATCACCGGCTGGATCAGCCCGAAGAGAATCATCTCGGGAATCCTGGTCATGCGGATCAGGTTGCGCTTGGCGACGATCAGCGAGTCGCGGACGGACTGCCCGAAGGGGTTGCCCGGCGCTGTGGTCGGCGGGGTGTCGGTGGCGGCGCTCACTTCGTGGTCTCCTTGCGGGTGTCCTTGCGGCTTGTCCGGACGCCGTCCGTGGGGTCCGCCCCGTCCGTCTCGTTCGCCTCGTCCGTGGTCTCGGCCAGGTGTCCCGTCAGGGACAGGAAGACGTCGTCGAGGGTGGGGCGGCGCAGCCCGATGTCGTCTATCTCGATGCCGCGGGTGTCCAGTTCGCGGATCACCTCGGCGAGCAGCTTGGCGCCGCCGGTGACGGGCACGGTGAGCTTGCGGGTGTGCTCCTCGATGGTGGTGTCGCCCTTGCCGAAGCCGGTCAGCACCTCCGCGGCGGTCGTGATGTGCTCCCGCTCGTGCACCACGACCTCGACGCGCTCGCCACCGGTGCGTGCCTTGAGCTGGTCGGAGGTGCCCTTGGCGATGACCCGGCCGTGGTCGACGACCGCGATCTCGTGGGCCAGGTGGTCGGCCTCTTCGAGGTACTGGGTGGTGAGCAGCAGCGTCGTACCGCCCAAGACCAGTTGCTTGATGACCTCCCACAGCTGCTGGCGGTTGCGCGGGTCGAGGCCGGTCGTCGGCTCGTCCATGAACATCACGGGCGGCGAGACCACGAGGGCCGCCGCGAGGTCGAGCCGGCGGCGCATGCCTCCGGAGTAGGTCTTCGTGGGCCGGTCGGCGGCCTCCGTGAGGTGGAACTGCTCCAGCAGTTCGGCGGCGCGGGCCTTGGCGGCCTTCGCCCTCATCTGGTAGAGCTGACCGACCATCTGCAGGTTCTCGCGGCCGGTGAGGTATTCGTCGACGGCCGCGAACTGGCCGGACAGGCCGATGGAGCGGCGCACGGTGTCGGGGTGCTTGAGGACGTCCACGCCCGCGACGACGGCCTTGCCGCTGTCGGGGCGCAGCAGGGTCGTCAGACAGCGGACGCTCGTCGTCTTGCCCGCGCCGTTCGGCCCGAGCAGGCCGAGGACCGTGCCCTCGGGGACATCGAGGTCGACGCCGTCCAGTGCCCGTACGTCACCGAAGGTCTTGACCAGACCTTCGGCATAGATGGCGCCTGGCATGTGTGTCTCCACGTCGTCGTAGGAGTTGGAGGAGTTGCTTGCTGGGTTCTGGAGGATGAGTGAGCGAGCGCGTTGCTGAGGGGTGGGACCAACATAACGCGATGTATCGCGTCTCTCAATGGAATTTCGCCGAACGAGTGACACGGACCTCCCTGACCTTGGTGTCAGGTCCGGGCGCGCGGTCGGTGCCGCCTCACTCGATGACGGTGTAACCCGACTCGCGCAGGGCCTGCCCGACCTCGGCGCAGTGCGCCGGCCCCATCGTCTCCAGGTGCAGTTCCACCTCCGCCTCCGTGAGCCCGAGCCGCGGATCGGTCCGTACATGACTCACGTCGAGCACGTTAGCGTCCACCACTGACAACACCCCCAACAGCGTCGCGAGGGCGCCCGGCCGGTCCGTCAGCCGCAGCCGTACGGCCAGGTAGCGGCCCTGCGCGGCCATGCCGTGCCGCAGCACCCGCTGGAGCAGCACCGGGTCGACGTTGCCCCCGGACAGCACGGCGACGACGGGCCCGGCGAAGGCGTGGGGCTCGCCCAGCAGCGCGGCGACCGGGCTCGCTCCGGCCGGCTCGACGACCAGCTTGGCCCGCTCCAGGCACAGCAGCAGCGCCGCCGACAGCTGGCCCTCGGTGACCGTGCGGACCTCGTCCACCGACTCGGCGACGATCCGGAACGGCACGTCTCCGGGCCGCCCCACCTTGATGCCGTCCGCCATCGTCACCGGGTGCTGGATCGCCACCGGCCGCCCGGCCGCGAGCGAGGGCGGATACGCCGCCGAGCCCTCCGCCTGCACCCCGACGATCCGCACCTGCGGCCGCAGCGCCTTCACCGCGACCGCGATGCCGGCCGCGAGCCCGCCGCCGCCCATGCCGACGACGATCGTGCCCACCTCGGGGCACTGCTCCAGGATCTCAAGACCGACCGTGCCCTGGCCCGCGATGACGTCGGGGTGGTCGAAGGGGTGGATGAGCACGGCGCCGGTCCGCTCCGCGTACTCCTGCGCCGCGGCCAGCGTCTCGTCGACCACCTGGCCGTGCAGCCGCACCTCCGCCCCGTACTCCCGGGTGGCGCTGATCTTCGGCAGCGGTGCCCCTTTCGGCATGAAGACGGTGGCGTGCACGCCGAGCAGCGACGAGGCCAGCGCGACGCCCTGGGCGTGGTTGCCGGCGCTCGCCGCCACCACACCGGCGGCGCGCTCCTCCGGCAGCAGCCCGGCGATCCGCACGTACGCGCCGCGCAGCTTGAACGATCCCGTCCGCTGAAGGTTCTCGCACTTGAGCAGTACCGGCGCCCCCACCAGCCGGGACAGGTGCCTGCTCCCCTCCATCGCGGTCACCCGCGCCACACCCGAGAGCATCTTCTGGGCACCGCGGACGTCGTCGAGGGTGACGGGACGCGGGGAGTGGGCCGTGCTGTGGTTCATGGCCCAAGTCTCGCAGTTCACCGCCGCGCACAGCCGGTGTGACCAAGCTCCGAGACCGGTTCGTGCAGCGCCGGTACGGTCCACCCCCGGGCCGCGTACCCTGTCCCCCATCCCAGCAGCCCTCATGAAGTGAGCCCCCGGCCATGCCCACAACACCTGAAATGTCGATGGACATGACGACCGTCGGTGACACCGGTCTTCTCGACACGCTCCAGCACCAGGTGGCGGTGTTCGCCCGCCGTGCGGAGCAGACCCGTCTCGGTGGCGTCGGACAGGTGCGCAACTCCATGGACCGCGCCGCGTATCTGCTGCTCAACCGCCTCGACCAGGAAGGCCCGATGGGCGTCAAGGCGCTTGCCGCGAGCATGGGGATCGACTCGTCCACGGTGACCCGGCAGGTGGCTCCGCTGGTCGACACCGGGCTCGTCAAGCGGACCTCGCATCCCGAGGACGGACGGGCGGTGGTGCTCCAGCTGTCGCCGCGCGGGGCGTCCCGGCTGGAGGAGGTGCGCTCGTCCAGGCGTCAGCTGATGGCCGAGCTGACACACGACTGGGCTCCGGAGGAGCGCGAGACGTTCTGCGCGCTCCTGACGCGCTTCAACGGTGCGCTGTCCGCCCGGATGACGACGTCCGGGGTGCCGGCTGCGGAGACTTCGCAGACGTCCTGACGCCGGAGTCTTGACCTTGGGCCGTCGCTGTCCTCATATGAGACCGGGGTCCCGCGGTCGACCGGGTGCCGCATCCCGGCGTGCCGGACGGGACCCCGCCAAGGGGGAGGCGCGGTGCGAGATCGGCAGGCGTCCCAGGGCGCCCGCCGGGCCCGGGAGTTCGAGGCGTTCGTCGCGGGCGCGGCAGGGCGGTTGCTGCATGCCGCGACGCTGCTCACCGCCGAGGCGCCCGACGACAATCCGCGCGCGCGGCGCCTGCTGACCCTGGCGCTCGCGCACACGTACGCGTGCTGGGACCGGCTGCGCGGCGACGATCCCTACGACCGTGCCCGCCAGCAGCTCGCCATCCGTTTCGCGCGTTCGGCCTGGCACCGGTACGGCGGCTTCGGGCGGGCCCGCCCGCATCCCGCGAGCCCGGTGGCGGTGCTCGGCCCGCGGGAGCGGCTGATCCTCGTCCTGAGGTTGTACGAGGGCGTCGCCGAGGAACAGGCGGCGGCCCTGCTCGGCCTGTCGGTGGAGCGGGTCCGCGCGATCTGCGAACGGGCGATGACCACGCTGCTGCACCCGCCGCATGAGGGCGCGGCGGCGGCCGTCGCGAAGGTGGCGGCGTCATGAGGCGGGCGAGCATGCGGGGGCGCGGGTGAACCGGCCCGAGCGGGAGGCCGCCGCACGGCGGATCATGGAGCGGATGCCGCCGCCCACGGTGCCGGCTGACCTGCACACGGAGGTCGTACGGCGCGGCAGCCGCATGCTGCGGCGCAGGACCGCCGCCCGGCGCCTGCTGTGGCTGGTCCTGCTGGCGGCGGCCGTCGCCTTCACGGTCTGGGCGGCGACGGCGCGCCCCTGGGTGGAGCCGCCGTCCCAGACGACTCCACCGCTCACGGGCTGGTGAGTCCGTGAGCGCGTGAGCGCTCCGCTGGATGGGCCGCGCTGTGCCGTCGGTTGTCTGCGGCACCGTCGTGGCTGGTCGCGCCCGCGGCGGAGCCGCACATCGATACAGCCCCCGCGCCCCTTTCGGGGCACTGCTAAGCGCTCCGCCGGATGTGCCGCGTTGTGTCGTCAGTCGTCTGCGGCACCGTCGTGGCCGGTCGCGCAGTTCCCCGCGCCCCTTCCGGGGGCGCTGCCGGACCGCAGCGTCCTTCACCGGACCCGCCCGTACGACACGCTAAGCGCTCCGCGGAATGTGCCGCGCTGTGCCGTCGGTTGTCTGCGGCGACATCGTGGCCGGTCGCGCCCGCGGCGGAGCCGCACATCGATACAGCCCCCGCGCCCCTTCCGGGGGCGCTGCCGGACCGCGGCGTCCTTTGCCGGATCCGGCGCTCAGTCCAGGGCCTGCTGGAGGTCTTCCAGGAGGTCTTCGACGTTCTCGATGCCCACGGAGAGGCGTACCAGGTCGGCGGGGACCTCCAGGGCCGAGCCTGCCGCGGAGGCGTGCGTCATCCGGCCGGGGTGCTCGATCAGCGACTCGACGCCGCCCAGGGACTCGCCGAGCGTGAACACCTTGGCGCGGTTGCAGACCTCGACGGCCGCCTCCTCGCCGCCCTCGACCTGGAAGGAGACCATGCCGCCGAACGCCCTCATCTGCTTGGCGGCGACCTCGTGACCGGGGTGGTCCGGCAGACCGGGGTACAGGACGCGTGTCACGCGCGCGTGGCGGCCGAGCATGTCGGCGATCCTCGTGGCGTTCTCGCTGTGCCGCTCCATGCGCACCGCGAGCGTCTTGGTGCCGCGCAGCACCAGCCAGGAGTCGAAGGGGCCGGCGACCGCGCCCATCGCGTTCTGGTGGAACGCGAGTTCCTCGCCGAGTCCCTGGTCGGCCACGATCAGTGCGCCGCCGACGACGTCCGAGTGGCCGCCCATGTACTTGGTGAGCGAGTGCACCACCACGTCGGCGCCGAGCGCGAGCGGCTGCTGGAGGTAGGGGGTGGCGAAGGTGTTGTCCACGACGAGCCGCGCGCCCGCGTCGTGCGCGACCTGGGCGACGGCGGCGATGTCGGTGATGCCGAGCAGCGGGTTGGAGGGGGTCTCCGCCCAGACGGCCTTGGTCTTCGGAGTGAGGGCGGCTCGTACGGCGGCCGGATCGCTGGTGTCGGCGACGGACCATTCCACCCCCCAGCGGGCGACGACCTTCGCGAAGAGGCGGAAGGTACCGCCGTACGCGTCGTTGGGGATGACCACGTGGTCGCCGGGGGTGAGCAGCGTACGCAGCAGGGCGTCCTCGGCGGCCAGGCCGGACGCGAAGGCGAGGCCGCGGCGGCCGCCCTCCAGCGCGGCAAGATTCTCCTCCAGGGCGGTCCTGGTGGGGTTGGCGCTGCGGCTGTACTCGTAGCCGCCGCGCAGCCCGCCCACGCCGTCCTGCTTGTAGGTCGAGACCTGGTAGATCGGCGGGACGACCGCGCCGGTCAGGGGGTCGGCGGTGTTGCCCGCGTGGATCGCACGGGTCTCGAAGTGCTGACTGATGTGCCTGTCGCTCATGGCTCCCGAGCGTAGTGCGCCCGCGCCTTCAGCCACCGGGCCACGCCTGACCCCGCCCGAACCGAAGGGTTTTCCCTAGCGATCGCCTGCGGCGCGCGGAGCGCTCCGCGGGATGTGCCGCGCTGTGTCGTCGGTTGTCTGCGGCGACATCGTGGCTTGTCGCGCAGTTCCCCGCGCCCCTACCGGGCGCTGCCGACCGGGGCGGCAGCCATTGGCAACGGGGTGGGTTGGCCAATTGTCGGGGGGGTCTGGTTCGCTTGAGGCATGGCGATTCTCTGGGTCCTGATGGCGCTGCTCATGCTGAGCTTCGTGGTGCTCCCGCTCCTGCGGCGCAGGCGTGGGGTGATCGAGCGCGTCTCGCCGGACCACCCGGACGCGGCGGATCCGGCGAACTACGGCTTCGTGCGCGAGGAGGACCTGGACATCCGGATGCCCGGCCCCGACCAGGACCTCCTGGACGTCCTCGACCTGGTGCAGCGCACCCAGGACTACCGGGCGGCATCCCAGCTGCTGGCCGGCACCGAGGCGGCGGGCGAGCAGCGCTGGCAGCGCGTGCAGGCCTTCGCGGGCGCGGCGGCGCTGGAGTTGCAGCAGCGGCCCGGCGGGGTCAGCGAGACGCCGGGCGGCCAGTGGCTGCGGGTGTGGCGGGCCGAGCAGCCCAAGGACGCGGGCGGCGCCGCGGTGCACGCGGAGTTCCTGGTGCAGCAGGCGTGGCGTACGTCCACGCCGGGCACGGACGACTTCCGGATCATCATGGAGGAGGCCAGGGACGCCTGCGGGCAGGCGGCCCTGCTGGCGCCCGGGGACCCGATCCCGTACATCATCGAGCTGTCGGTGGCCCGCGGACTGGCGTATCCGCGGGAGGAGTTCGAGCAGCTGTGGCTGAAGATCCTGGACCGCGCCCCGACCCACATGGGCGCCCATCTCGCGGCCCTGCACTACTGGTGCGAGAAGTGGCACGGCTCGCGTGAGCTGGCGTACTCCTTCGCCGAGGCCGCCGCGGCCCGTGCTCCGCAGGGCTCCCTGCTGGCCGCGATGCCCCTGTTCGCGGTCTTCGAGCACCTTCCCGAGGTGAACCTGGTCAGCGGCTTCTATCAGAGCGAGGTCGTCACGAAGGCGATGCACGGCGCGCTGTACGCGGTGCACGCGGCCCGCCCCGACGACCCGATGCTGGCCCACGTGCGTCACCTGCTGGTCTTCTTCCTGGTCCGCGCCGAGCGCTGGGCGGAGGCCATGAACGAGCTGGTGCATGTGGACGGGCATGTGGGCGCGCTGCCCTGGACGCTGTCCGCCGATCCGGCCGCGGAGTTCGCCGTGTACCGGGCGCTGGCGGTGGCGGGGTTCGAGGCGAACGGCGGCAGTCCGGCGTCGTTGCCGAACTGACCGCCACGGGGCCGGGATCGCCGTCCTGTCCCGCGGGACCGCGTCCGCGGTCGTCCCGGTGCCGTCGGCGAACGGCCACGGTGAACGCGCCTCCCGGCGGTACGGACACGGCATGGCCTCCGGCACGTGATGAGCGGAATCAATCCGCAGGGCGTGCGCGTGTTGCTTGCCCCGTCCGCCACGCGGCCGCACACGCGACGCGGCCGGACACGCGGCGACAGCCGCGACGATCTGCCGGCGCGCCGCTCCAACCGCCCCGTGCCGGCGGTGACTTCGCTATCCCAGCCGCTCCGCCAGGAAGTCCTCCCAGGTGCGCTTGCCGGTCTGCGCGCCCTCCAGGGTGAGGTTGGCGCCGGCCCGGTAGGCGCGTCCCGCCTTCCCGGGGATGCGGACCGGCAGGGTCGGGCGCCGGCGCCGGCCGCGCAGGTCGAGGTACGGGCGGGACAGGGCGGCCAGGTCGTAGCATCGGGGGCCCGCCAGGTCCGGGACCAGGCCGGCGGGGGCGCCGAGGGTCAGATCCACCAGCCGGGCCGCCACCTCGCGGGAGTCGACCGGTTGCAGGCGCAGCCCGCCGGGGACCGGCAGCACGGGCAGCTTCGTCATCTTCTCGACCATGGTGAGGGCCAGGTCGTGGAACTGGGCCGCCCGCAGTGTCGTCCACGGGATGCCGGACTCGGCGATCGCCCGCTCCGCGTCCAGCTTCGAGCGCAGCCAGGCCAGCGGGACGCGGTCCGCGCCGATGACGGAGATGTACACGAGGTGGCGTACGCCGGCGGCCGACGCGGCCCGCACCAGGGCGCGGGTCGCCACGTCGTCGCCCTTGGGGCCGCCCGCCAGGTGCAGCACCGTGCGGGCTCCCGCCACCGCCGTCTCGATGCCCTCGTCGGCCAGCAGGTCGCCGGTGAGATAGGTGATGCCGTCCGCGGACGGCCGGGGCCCGCGGGTGAGGATCCGCACCTCGTGGCCGGCCGCCCGCAGCAGCGGTACGACATGGCCGCCCAGGGTGCCCGTTCCGCCGGTGACCAGGATGGGTGACGTTGACGACGCCGTCATGGCTGCTCCCTCGTCGGGTCGAGTGGGCCTCCTGCGGGCCCCTCCTGCGGCTATGAACCGCCCCGGCGAGGGAATGTGACAGCGCCGTCCTGTTTTCTTCCGGGCTTTCGCTTCCCGGTTCTCCGGGTTCTCGCTCCCCGGTTCCCGCGGCGCCGGCCGGGCACTCGCGCCGCCGGACGCGGCGCCGTCCGCGCCCGCCGCGGCGCCCGTGCCGGTGCCGGTGCTTGCTCTTCCCGGCTCAGCCTCCGCTGCCGTACGGCCGGGTGAGGATTTCCAGGTTGTGGCCGCTGGGGTCCTCGAAGTACGTCCCGCGACCGCCGTCGTTGGTGTTGATCTGCCCGGGGCGCTGGTGTGCCGGGTCGGCCCAGAAGGTCAGCCCGGCGTCTTCGATGCGGGCGAATATCGCGTCGAAGTCCTCCTCGGAGACGAGGAAGGCGTAGTGCTGCCGGGCGATGGTGTCGTCGTGCGTCTCCATGAAGTCCAGCGTCACGCCGTTGGGTATCTCGACGGGCGTGAACGGACCGAAGTCCGGGCTGACTTGGAGCCCGAGGATGTCGGCGAGGAACTTGGCCGAGGCCCGCTTGTCCCGCGCGGCGACGATGGTGTGGTTCAGGTTCACGGTCATCGTAGGGACCTCCTCACCACCAACATACCCCGGCACAAACCAAGGCAAGGCTTGCTTAAGTCAGCGCCGGGGCACCGGCTCCAGGGGCCGGGCCGTCCGGTCCGGGCCGGGCCGGGCCGTCAGATGGTGGTGGTGTCGATCACGAACCGGTAGCGGACGTCGCTGGCCAGGACGCGCGCGTACGCGTCGTTGATCTCGTCGGCGCGGATCAGTTCGATCTCGGCGCCCAGGCCGTGCTCGGCGCAGAAGTCCAGCATCTCCTGGGTCTCCGCGATGCCGCCGATGTTGGAGCTGGTCACCGAGCGGCGGTTGCCGAACAGCGAGGACAGCGTGATCTCGACGGGCTCCTCGGGCAGGCCGACGTTCACCATGGCGCCGCCGGTGCGCAGCAGGGCCAGGAACGGGGCGAAGTCGAACGGCGCGGAGACGGTGTTCAGGATGACGTCGAAGGTGCCCTTCAGCTTCTGGAAGGTCTCCGGGTCGCTGGTGGCGTGGTAGTGGTCGGCGCCCAGCCGGCGGCCGTCGTCCTGCTTGCGCAGGGACTGGGACAGGACGGTGACCTCCGCGCCCAGCGCGTGCGCGATCTTGACGCCCATGTGCCCGAGACCGCCGAAGCCGACGACGGCGACCTTCTTGCCGGGGCCGGCGTTCCAGTACTTGAGCGGGGAGTAGGTGGTGATGCCCGCGCACAGCAGGGGCGCGGCCACGTCCAGGGCGAGGCCGTCGGGGATGCGGACGACGTAGTTCTCGTCGACCACGATCTTCTGCGAGTAGCCACCATAGGTGGGCTCGCCGTCCTTGCCGACACCGTTGTACGTCCAGGTCGGGCCCTTGACGCAGTACTGCTCCAGGCCGGCCTTGCAGTTGTCGCAGACGCGGCACGAGTCGACCATGCAGCCGACGCCCACGCGGTCGCCGACGGCGTACTTGGTCACGCCGGGGCCGACCTCGGAGACGACACCGGCGATCTCGTGGCCGGGCACCATCGGGAAGATCGCGGTGCCCCAGCCCTCGGTGGCCTGGTGGATGTCGGAGTGGCAGATACCGGCGAACTTGACGTCGATCAGGACGTCGAACTCACCGACCGCGCGCCGTTCGATCGTGGTCCGCTCCAGGGGGGCCTTCGCGGCGGGAGCGGCGTACGCAGCAACAGTGGTCATGCCGTTGTCTCTCCTAGCAGGGGGGTGGTGCCCGGCTGCCTTCCGGCCGGGTACGACGTCCAGCGTGCCGCAGCGGTGGACGTCCGCCCAGGTCACGCTTCTGCCTACGACCGGCGTGCCTACTACTGGCGGGGTCAGGAACAGGGACGTACGACCATGGAATACGGCCGATACTGGGGCCATGGACGAACAGCCCGAATCCGCAGGCCGTCCGCTGGACCGGCGCGCCGAGCTGAGCGAGTTCCTGCGCACCAGGAGGGCCCGGCTGAAGCCGCAGGACGTGGGGCTGCCGGACTTCGGCCGGCACCGCCGGGTGCCCGGACTGCGCCGCGAGGAGCTGGCCCAGCTGGCCGGGGTGTCGGTGGCGTACTACACACGGCTGGAGCAGGGCAACGGGCGGAACGTGTCGGCCGAGGTGCTGGACGCGATCGCGCGGGCGCTGCGGCTGGACGACGCCGAGCAGGCGCATCTGACGCACCTCGCCAAGGGCAAGCAGCACAAGAAGAAGGCGCTGGGGCGGGCCCAGCAGGTGCGGCCCGCGCTGACCCAGCTGCTGGACACGATGGACGGCGTACCGGCGTACGTGGTGGGGCGGCGCTCGGAGATCCTGGCGTGGAACCGGATGGCGGCGGCGGTCTTCGGCGACTGGGCGGAGCTGCCGGCGGGCGAGCGCAACTGGGCCCGGCTGGTGTTCCTGCGGCCCGAGTACCGGGATCTGTTCGTCGACTGGGGAGCAGAAGGCGATCGACATCGTGTGCACCCTGCGCATGGACGCGGGCTGCTATCCCGACGATCCGCGGCTGTCCGCGCTGGTCGGCGAGCTGTCCGTGAAGAGCGCGGAGTTCCGGGAGCTGTGGGCGCGGCACGACGTCCAGGAGAAGACCCATGGGGTCAAGCGGCTGCACCATCCGCTGGTCGGGGAGCTGTCGCTGAATTTCGAGACGTTCAAGGTGACCGGCGGCGGCGGCCAGTCGGTGGTCGCCTACCACGCGGAGCCGGGTTCCGCGTCGGCGGACGGGCTGCGCCTGCTGGCCAGCTGGGGCCGGGACGCCGCCCGTGTGCCGTCGTCGTCGCCGTGACAGCACGCAGGGGCATGACGGACCGGGTCCGTCATGCCCCTGGTGGGTGCGGTTACCAGGCGGCTACTTGGCGTAGTACGCGTTGTAGATGGAGATCGTCGACTTGTTGCCCTTCTTGTCGGCGATCTTGGCGTGGAAGGAGATGGCCTTCCCCTTGGCCGGGTTCTTCACGGTGATCTTGCCGTGCTTGACGTCGACCTTCTTCCAGGTCTGGCCGTAGTCGTACGACACGTACACCGTGAGGGACTTCAGGTTGCGGCCCGCGGCCGCGCCCTCGACGGTGACCGGGAAGGTGGCCTTCTGGCCGGCCGTGACCCGGCTGTCCAGGCCGGTCTTGGCGTTGAAGCGGACCGTGGAGGCCGGGAGCTTGGCGATCGTGCTGCCGGTCGGCTTCTTCGAGCGGAAGGTCCAGCTCGCGTCGATCCGTGTGGAGGCCGCGGCGACCTTGACGCTCCGCTTCACCGAGGTGGTCAGCTTGTACTGGGCGTCACCGGAGGGGACCTTGAAGGTCTTCTCACCGAACAGCGGGTCGTCGTTGGAGCCCACCTTGGTGCTGCCCCGGTACAGGGTCGTGGTCACCGAGGTGAACTTCGAGGAGCCGGCGTTCTTGGCGCCGTCCGCGAACAGCGGCACCGAGCCGTAGATCTGGTTGCCTTCGCGGAACAGGCCGAACTCGGTGTTGAGGCGCGGCCCGAACACCGCCTTGTTGACGGTCTTCGAGTAGCTCTTGCCGGCCTTGAGGGTCTGCGGCCCGCCCAGCGTGTAGTACGCCTCGCCGATCGGGAAGCCCTCCGCGTCGACGCCGCCGTCCTGCTGGAAGTCGAACTGCCACTGCACGCCGCCCTGCGCGGACAGGTGCAGGGTGCGGGTGCCCGGGAGGGACTGCTGGATGCCGATGGAGGAGGATCCGGTGCCGCCCGGCAGCCAGCCGTACGCGCCGATCACGCCCTTCTTGCCGCTCGCCGCCGCGCCCATGGCGACCTTCACCGTGGCCAGTTCGGACGCCTTGTAGTGCTTGGTGTAGCCGGTGGCGAGTTGCTTGACGGAGGCGCCGCGGGTGATGTCGTACTGCTCCTTGGCGCCCTTGCTCCAGTGCCCGTCCCACTGCTGGTACAGCGAGCCGTCGGTGATCTGCGGGCCGAGACCGGCGGTGCGGAAGTTCTCGTAGGAGTCCAGGAACCAGCCGTAGCCGTACACGCCGTCGTTCGTCTGGATGTCGAACTCGGGCATCGCGAACTCGGACTTGGCGGCGGCGGGGACGGTGATGTCCACCGGCTTGGCCTTGCGCGCGTCCAGCGTGACCGTCTGGTTCTTGGTGACGCTCAGCTTCGGCTGCGCGATCCAGTCGACGCCCTTGGCGGCGTCCTCGGGGTCGCCGAAGACCGCGGAGTTGAGGACGTACGTGCCCTTGGGCGCGCGCACCTTGACCGTGCCGGAGGCGTCGTACGGGCTGAGCCACTTGTCCTTGGCCAGGCCGGAGACACCGGTCAGGTCGGCGCTGTAGTACGGGGCCGGCTTGCCGTCGCGCCCGATGAGCTTCAGCGTGAGGTCGTAGGACTGGACCTCGCGCTGCACCGCTGCGGCCGTGCGCACGCTCTGGCCGCCGCCGGTGGCCGTCACATACGCCGAGTAGGCGCCGTCGAGGGTGCCGCCCAGCCGGGTGTCGGCGGTGAGGGCGACGGAGGCCGTGCCGCCCGCGGGGACGGTGACCTTGGTCGCGCCGAGCGTGAAGAAGCCCGCCGGGGCCGCCTGGCCCTTGGGGTCGGTGGCGGTGGCGGCCAGGTCGAGGGTGACGTCCTTGTCGCCGAGGTTGCGGTACGTCAGCTGCTTGGTGACCGGCTGGTCGTCGGTGTGCGGCCACTGCTGGGTGCCGAAGCTCAGCGACACCGGTTCGGCGATCACGGACTGCTTGATGGCCTTGCCGACCTGGATGCGGCCCGAACCCTGCTGGAACGGCGTGTACTTGCCGCCCTTGGTCGAGGCGGTCAGGGCGCCCTTCAGTTCGGCGTAGCCCCAGTCGGGGTGCTGCTGCTTGAGGAGCGCGGCGGCGCCCGCGACGTGCGGGGTGGCCATCGACGTACCCGAGATGGTCAGGTAGCCGGGCGGCTTCTCGCCGACCTCTTTGTCGATGACGCTGCCGGGGGCCGCGGCGGCGGTGATGTCGACGCCGGGCGCGGTGACGTCGGGCTTGATGGCGCCGTCGCCGTTGCGCGGTCCGGTGGAGGAGAAGTCGGCGAGGGCGTCCTTGTCGTCGACGGCGCCGACGGTGAGCGCGGCGTCCGCGCTGCCCGGCGAACCGACCGACTCGGGGCCCTCGTTGCCCGCGGCGATCGCGAACAGGATGCCCTTCTCCGCGGAGAGCTTGTTGACCTCGGCCTCAAGCGGGTCGATCTCGGGGGTGTCGTAGCCGCCGAGGCTCAGGTTGATGACGTCGGCGCCCTGCTGGGCCGCCCACTCCATGCCGGCGAGGATGCCGGAGTCGTCGCCGGAGCCGGTGTCGTCCAGCACCTTGCCGTTGAGGATCTTCGCGTCGGGGGCGACGCCCTTGTAGGTGCCGCCCGACTTGGCGCCGGTGCCGGCCGCGATGGAGGCGACGTGCGTGCCGTGGCCGAAGTGGTCGGTGGCGTCGGCGGCCGGGGTGAAGTTCTTGGACTCGACGACCTGGTTCTTCAGGTCCGGGTGGGTGGTGTCGACGCCGGTGTCCAGGACGGCGATCTTGACGCCCTTGCCGGTGTAGCCGGCCGCCCACGCGGTGGGGGCGCCGATCTGCGGCACGGACTTGTCGAGGCTTGCCTTGCGGACGCCGTCCAGCCAGACGTGTGCGATGCCGGAGGCGGTTCGGTCGCCGTTGGTGACGGCGTCCCACAGCGCCGGGGTGTCCTTGACCGGGGTCTGCACCGCGTCCGCGTTGAGGGACTTCAGGCTGTGCCTGAGGGTGCCCGCGTCACGGACGTCGGCCTTGGCCGCGCCGGCCGTGCCGCGGTAGCCGACGATGACCTTCAGGCCGTTGCGCTGTGCCTTGCGGGTGGCGGCCTTGTTGAGTTCGGTGACGTCGAACAGCCGCTGGTCCAGCGTGCCGGAGGCGACCAGGCGGGCCGCGTCGGCGGGTATGACCAGGGTGTGCCCGTCGGCCTTGCGGATCTCGACGGGTATGTGTTCGCGTCCCTTGGCGCGGTCCAGGCCGACGATGCGGCCCTTGGCGTCCACGGCGACCCGGTCACCGGTGATCAGGGTGACGCGGTGCTTGGCCGTGAGCGAGGAGGCGGCGCCGGCCGCGCGCTGCTGCTCGGGCTTCGCCGATGCCGGGCTGGTCATTCCCGCGGCGAGGGCAACGGCAGCGGCGGTGGCCACGGTGGCCGCCGCCGCGGTTTTCACTTGTCTGCGCAAGACTCCCCCTGGGAGATGGAGTACCGGGCGAATTCCCCGTTCACCCGGCCGGGGGACATCTCGTACGCATGCGCGTCAACCCCCCGGAACACGCAGTATGCCGGGGGGTGTTCAGCGGACTCAAGAGATGAGAGAAAGGTGAGAAGCGTACCGGGAAAGTGTTACGGCGCGGACGGAACACCGTTACCAAACCGCGCGGTTGAACACCTGGGCCCGGTGCTATACGGCCTCCGCCCCATCAGGCGCCCGTGTTCTCCTTCACGGTGATCTTTCCCTTGCGAAGGGTCGCGAGACGCGGGGCCTTGCGGGCGATCGAGGAGTCGTGGGTGACCATGATGAACGTCAACCCATGCTCCTTCCACATGCGTTCGAGCACATCCATGATCTCGTCACGCATGCCCTCGTCGAGGTTGCCGGTGGGTTCGTCGGCGAGCAGCACCTTCGGCTGCTTGACGAGCGCCCGGGCGATGGCGACGCGCTGCTGCTGACCGCCGGACATCTCGGACGGCAGATGTCCGAGCCGCTCGCCGAGCCCGACCGACTTCAGTGCCTGCGCGGCACGTTCGCGCCGGTCCGCCGACCTCACGCCGAGCGGGACGAGCGCCGTCTCGACGTTCTCCTGCGCGGTGAGCGTCGGGATCAGGTTGAAGGACTGGAAGACGAAGCCGATGCTCTCGCTGCGCACCCGGGTCAGCCGCGCTTCGGGCAGCTTGGCCAGGTCGACGCCGTCGAGGACCACCTCTCCGGAACTGGGCCGGTCCAGGCCGCCGAGCATCTGCAGCAGCGTCGACTTGCCGCCGCCGGTGGGGCCCTGGATGACCAGCCGGTCACCGTCCCCGATGGTCAGGTCGACGCCGTCGAGGGCGTGGACGGTGTCCTTGCCGCGCGTGTAGCGCTTGGTGACGCCGGTGAGTTCGTACATGGGTGGAACAACTCCTGGAATACGGGTGAGAGTGGGGTCGGTGGGCCGGGCCGCCGGCTGGCGCCGCGCCTACTCGACCCGCCGCAGCGCGTCCGCGGGACGCAGCCGGGACGCCCGCCATCCGCCGAAGGCGCCCGCGATCAGCCCGCCGGCGACGGCCAGGGCGACCGCCACGGCGATGGTGGTGACGCTGACCGGCGCGGTGAGCGCGACCTCCAGGGACTTCGCGGCCTGCCGGCCGGGACCGCCCATGAAGGCCCCGCCGCCCCCGCCGCCGCCCGGGCCGCCCGCCTGGCCGGCGGCGCTGCCGAGTTGCGCCTCAAGGGTCGGGCTGATCGCGGTGACGACGTAGGCGCCCACGAGGCCGACCGCGATGCCGAGCGCGCCGCCGACCAGTCCGTTGACGACGGCCTCGCCGACCACCTGCCGGGTCACCCGGCCCGACGTCCAGCCCAGCGCCTTGAGCGTGCCGAACTCGCGCACCCGCCGCGAGACGGCGGAGGAGGTGAGCAGACCGGCCACCAGGAACGCGGCCACGAGCACCGCGATCGACAGCCACTTGCCGACGCTGGTGGCGAGGCTGGAGGCGGTGGACAGCGAACCGGAGACGGTCTTGGCGAGGTCGGCGGAGGTGGTGACGGTGGTGCCGGAGACGTTCTTCTGGATGGCGCTCTTGACGGCGTCGATCTGCTGGGAGTCGGCCGCCTTGACGTAGATGGTGGTGACCTTGTCCTTCTGGTCCGCCAGTGTCTGCGCCTGCTTGAGCGGGATGTACAGGTTGGCCGCCGCGTCACCGCTGTCGGCGGTGGCGATGCCGATCACCTCGTACTTGACGTCCTTGACGGTGACGGTGCTGCCGACCTTGTACTTCTTCTCCTTGGCGTACGCGGAGTCGGCGACCGCCACCTTGGCGTCGGTCTCGGTGGTCTTGAAGGTGCGGCCGCTGGTGATCTTCGAGGAGGTCAGCGGGCCGAGGCCGGTCCGGGTGACGTCGGTGCCGTAGACCGTGTACTGGTTGATGTCGAAGTCGGCGCCGCCGCCGCGGACCTCGCCCTGCGGCCGGCCGCTGCCGCCGCCCTGCTCGCCGCCGGGCATGCCGCCGCCCTGCTGGTTCTGCTGGAACTGGCCGCGGGTGAACTGGCCGCTGACCTTGAACACGTTGAGGCTGAGCCCGCCGACGGCGCTCGACACGCCCTGCTGGTCGGCGACCTCGGAGACGGTCGATGAGGCCAGCGTGGTGAAGCCCTGCACCATGACCCGGTCGCTGCTCTGCTTCGAGTCGTCGTCGCTGCCGCGGGCGTCGAACTGGAAGCGCGGGCGCTGTGAGCTGCTGGTGCTCGGTTCCGACGCCTTGGTGACGGTCATGTCCGTGCCGAGGCCGTAGAGCGACTGGAGGACCTTGTCCTGTGCCTTGCCCATGCCGTTGGACACGGAGGTGACGACGATGACGAGCGCGATGCCCAGCGCGAGTCCGGAGGCGACGACCAGGGCCGCCTTTCTGCGGCGGCGCAGTTCGCGCCTCAGGTAGGTGAAGAACATGGGCCGCAAGCTAGGGACGGACCCTGATGACTGCATAAGGCCGCGATAAGAGACACATGAGAAGCCCGCACGGACCCCCGCGGCACCGACCCCCGCGACGCCGGGGCCAGGAGCCAGAGGTCAGGGCCGAGGGCCAGGGGCCGGGGGCCAGGGGCCGAGGACCGGGGGGCCGGGGGGCCGGGGGTCAAGGCCGAGGGTCGGGGGTCAAGGGCCGAGGACCCGAGGGGGGCCGGGGGCCAAGGGCCAGGGACCGAGGACCAAGGGCCGCGGGTCAAGGGCCGGGGACCGGGGCCAAGGACCAAGGGCCGCGGGTCAAGGACCGAGGGCCAAGGACCGGGCCAGGGACCGAGGACTGGGGCCAGGGGCCGAGGACTGGGGCCAAGGACCGGGGCCGGGGACCGGGGAACGAGGGCCAAGGGCCAGGGCCGAGGGCCAGGGACCGAGGGCCGTGGGTCAAGGGCCGGGGACCGCGGCCAAGGGCCAGGGCCGAGGACCGAGGGCCAGGGACCGAGGACCAAGGGCCAAGGACCGAGGACCAAGGGCCAAGGACCGGGCCAGGGACCGAGAGCCAAGGGCCAGGGGCCAAGGGCCAAGGACCGGGACCGGGGGCCAGGGACCGGGGGCCAAGGGCCAAGGACCGGGGGCCAAGGGTCAAGGGCCAGGGATTGAGGGCCAAGGGCCGAGGACGAGAGCCAAGGACCAGGGACGGGGGCGAGGGGTGGGGACGGGTGATGCCGCCCGCGGGGGTCGGGGGCGGCATCGGTCGAGCGGTGGGGTGGCGCGTCGTGGCTCAGACGGCCGAACCCGCCTTCCACTGGGCCCAGTCCATGTTCCAGCCGTTGAGGCCGTTGTCCGGGGCGACGGTCTTGTCACCGGTGTTCTGGACGACCACGACGTCACCGATGATCGAGTTGTTGTAGAACCACGAGCCCGCCGTGTTCGGGTCGTTGGCTCCCTTGGTGTCGGACAGGCCGACACAGCCGTGGCTGGTGTTGACCGCGCCGAAGATGGACTTCGCGCCCCAGTAGTTGCCGTGCACGAAGGTGCCGGAATTGGTGAGACGGATGGCGTGCGGCACGTCCTTGATGTCGTACTCGCCCTTGCCGTCGTCGTCGGTGAAGCCCACGGTCGCGCCGTTCATGCGCGTCTCCTTGAACTTCTCGGACATCACCATGATGCCTTCGTAGGTCTTGTTGTCGGGCGAACCGGCCGAGATCGGGATGGTCTTGACGGTCTTGCCGTCCTGCGTGACCTTCATCTGCTTGGTCTGCGCGTCGACGTACGAGATCTGGTTGCGGCCGATGTGGAAGGAGACCGTCTTCTGCTGCACGCCGTAGACGCCGCTCGCGCCCTCGACGCCGTCGAGGGCGAGCTTCAGGGTGACGGTGGAGTTCTCGGTCCAGTAGTCCTGCGGACGGCAGTCCATGCGGTTGGCGTTGAACCAGTGGCAGACGACCTCCTGGCCGCTGCTTGAGGTGACGGTGATGCCCTTCTGGACGGCGGCCTTGTTGGTGATCGCCTTGTCGAAGTTGATCGACACGGGCATGCCGACGCCGACGGTGGAGCCGTCCTCCGGAGTGAAGCTGCCTATGAAGCTGTTGTCCGGGGAGACCGTGGTGAAGGACGCGTTCTCGTGGGCGATGCGGCCCTCGGAGTCCTTGGCCTCGGCGGCCACCTTGTAGGTGGTGGAGCGTTCCAGCTGGGCGCTTGGCTTCCAGCTCATCCGGTCGGCGGACAGCTCGCCCTGGACGTCCGTGCCGTCGGCCGTGGTCATCGTCACATTCGTCAGGGTGCCCTTGGCCACCGTGACGGCGGCGGAGTTGTTGATGGAGGCGTTGTTCGAGCCGTCCTTGGGTGTGATCGTGATCTGGGCCACGGACGTCTTCTTGGCCGCCGCCTCGTCCACCTTCGCCTGCGAGGTGTCCTTGCCGCCCTCGGCCTTGGCATCGCCGCCGGAGCACCCCGTGAGCACCAGCACACCACCGAGCAGAGCGGACGCGGTCAGTAGACCCTTGCGCCGCTTACTGTCCGTAATCACACATTTCTCCATCGTTGCCGATCCGCGAATACCCCGAGAACCCTGTCAAGAGCCTTCAACGCTACGACCGTTTCATCCCGTTCCACACCCTTCGGATGTGTGGGGCGCACCACGTTCGCCGGAGCGGGGTGGTGCGAGCTTCGGTCCGTGCGCCCTGTGAGACGACGAAACCCCGGACGGCGGTTGCCGTCCGGGGTCATGAATTCCCCCGGAACGCTCAGCCGATGCCGTCGTCTTCCTCGTCGCCCCCGCCATCATCCTCGTCCAGGTCCCAGTCCGGCGAATCCGGGTCGTACTCGGTCCGCTCGCTCGACCAGGACGCCTGCTGGAGTTCGACCCCCGGCACCTTGCTGACCAGGTCGAACGGATCGACAAGATAGGCAAGGGCCTCGGCGGTGTCTTCCGTCACAGCGTCCTCGGCGTGCGCGCGTTCCGCATCCGGCATCTCCGGATCGTCGGCGACCCGGCGCACGGCGGCCTTGGTCACGGCGTCCGCGTCCTCCACTTCGAGGACCAGCTCCACGCGAAGGCGCACAAAACGTGATGTCTCTGGAGTGCTCATGGCGGGAGCGTACGACCGAAACCTCCCGTGACTTTCCTGTGACCCGCGACTTTCACTAACATCGCCCCGCACGGCCAATTCGCCAGCGTCACAAGGGGATCGATATTCCGTGTCATCCGCTCGCCGTCCGCTGCTGACCGCCACCGCCGCGGGCACCCTCCTGGGCGCCCTGTGGTTCGTCCCGTCCGCGAACGCGACACCGGACGCCCCGGCGAGAACGCAGTCCCCGGCGGCGCAGACCACCCAGCAGGCCAGGGCTGTGTCCGCTACGGACTCGGCGTACTCGATGGACTCGACGGGCTCGATGGACTCGGCGGACGCACCGGCCGCGGACGGTGTCGAGTTGGCCGACACCGGCAGCTTCGACACCACGCCGTACGTCGTCGGCGGCACCGTGCTCCTCGCCCTCGGCGCCGGCTTCGTGGGCTACTCCGTACGCCGTGAACGGCTCGGTTTTTAGGCCCGCTTGACGCTTCTTTGACCGGCGCCCGCCGTACCGCGGGGTGCCGTCGGGAGCCCGGACGGATGCCGGGCCCCCGCACGCCGGCTACCGCAGCGGCCCGGTGACCGCCTCCACCGCGGCGACGAGCCCCCCGCCGCGCACGAACGCGTCCGCCGCCGCCAGGTCGGGCGCCAGGAACCGGTCGGGACCGGGACCGCCCACGCCCGCCGCCCGCACCGCCTCGACGGCCGCCTGCGACGCGGGCGCCGGTGCCCTTCCCTCGCGCAGCTCCAGCGCCCGGGTCGCCGCGTACAGCTCGACGGCGATGACCCGGCTCAGATGGTCGACGGCGGTACGCAGCTTGCGCGCGGCCGACCAGCCCATGGACACATGGTCCTCCTGCATGGCGGAGGACGGGATGGAGTCCGCCGAGGCGGGCACGGCCAGCCGCTTCATCTCGCTGACCAGGGCCGCCTGGGTGTACTGGGCGATCATGAGCCCGGAGTCGACGCCGGGGTCGTCCGCGAGGAACGGCGGCAGGCCGTGGCTGCGGTTCTTGTCGAGCAGCCGGTCGGTACGGCGCTCGGCGATCGACGCGAGGTCGGCGGCGGCGATGGCGAGGAAGTCGAGGACGTAGCCGACCGGGGCGCCGTGGAAGTTGCCGTTGGACTCCACGCGCCCGTCGGGCAGGACCACCGGATTGTCGACGGCCGCGGCGAGTTCCCGCTCGGCGACGAGACGCGCGTGCGCGACGGTGTCCCGCCCGGCGCCCGCGACCTGCGGGGCGCAGCGCACGGAGTAGGCGTCCTGGACTCGCGGCTCCTCGTACGGGATGGCGGTCGCCCCGCTGCGGGCGGCGCCGGCCACCCGGGGCAGGCCGGTCAGCTGGGAGCCCTTGAGCACGGCGAGCATGTTGGCGGCGCTCGCGGCCTGGCCGGGGTGCGGCCGGATGGCGTGCAGTTCGGGCGCGAGCACCTTGTCCGTGCCGAGCAGGGCCTCCAGCGACAGGGCCGCGGTGACATCGGCGGACTTGTAGAGGGTGTCGAGGTCGGCGAGGGCCATGATCAGCATGCCGAGCATGCCGTCGGTGCCGTTGAGGAGGGCAAGACCCTCCTTCTCACGCAGTTCCACGGGCCGGATGCCGTGCTCGGCGAGCAGGTCGCCCGCGGGCCGTACGGTCCCGTCGGGTCCCTCGGCGTCGCCCTCGCCCATGAGGGTCAGCGCGCAGTGCGACAGCGGGGCCAGGTCGCCGGAGCAGCCGAGCGAGCCGTACTCGTGGACGACCGGGGTGATCCGCGCGTTCAGCACGTCGGCCACGGTCTGCGCGACCTCGGGCCGCACGCCCGTGTGCCCCGAGCACAGGGTCCGCAGCCGCAGGAACGTCAGGGCCCGTACGACCTCCCGCTCCACCCGCGGGCCCATGCCGGCGGCGTGCGAGCGGACGATGTTGCGCTGTAGTCGGGCGCGGAGTTCCGGGCCGATGTGCCGGGTCGCCAGGGCGCCGAAGCCGGTGCTGACGCCGTAGACCGGATCCGGCTCGGCCGCCAGCGCGTCCACGATCTCGCGGGCCGCCGCGAGGGCCGCCACCGCCTCGGGCGCGAGTTCGACCCGGGCGTCGCCCCGTGCCACGGCGAGGACGTCGGACGCGGTGACGCCGGACGTCCCCACCACCACAGTATGCATATCCATATTCAGGAGCGTACGCATTGAATGTCACACTGTCACTAGTGGGGACCGGGTTCGCCCCTTACCGAGGAGAGCCCCGCGAGGGGTGCCCCGGAGGAGCCGTCGGCGCCACCGCCTCACGGTTGGCGTCCGCGGAAGCGGCGCCGTTCGGCACGCGCGGGCGACGGCTCGTCGGCCAGCCGTACGACCGGATCGTCCGGGCCCTCCCGCCCCGCGACCACCGGCCGCTCGGCGCGCTCCGCCTTGGCCCGGTACTGGGCCGCGTCCGCGAGCCGGAACAGCCGGCGCGCGGAACGCACCGGACCGATCGCGTCCGCGGTCGAGGCGACCCCGCACGCCACCCCCTCCCCCAGCTCCAAGTCCGCGGCGCGACGGCACAGTTCGTCCGCGGCCTTCACCACGTCGTCGGCGGGCGGCCCGACCGCGAGCAGACAGAACTCGTCGCCGCCCAGACGGGCCACCAGGGCGCCCGGCACCATCGCCCCGCACAACGAGAGCACCGAGCCGAAGCGTTCGAGGAGGCGGTCGCCGACGGCGTGCCCACAGGTGTCGTTGACCCGCTTGAGCCCATTGAGGTCGCACACCAAGAGGCTCACCACCACGCCCTCCGCGCGGTGCCGCTCGACGGCCTCGTCGAGCCGCATGTCGACGGCCCGGCGGTTGGCGAGCCCCGTGAGCGCGTCGGTGAACGCGAGCCGCCGGGCCTCCTCCAGCTGCTCGGTCTGCGCGATCCCGGCGGCGACGACCGCCGCCAGTACGGTGGCGAAGCCCGCGTCGGCCCGGTCGAAGACCGGCGCCCCCGTGGCCCGGGCCACATACAGCTCGCCCCAGGCGCGGCCGTGCAGCACGATCGGCGCGACGACGCAACAGCCGCGCCCGCGGCGGCGCAGCGCGGTGACCCGCCGGTGGAAGTAGCCGGGGCGCCCGGCCGCGGTTCCCTCGGCGGTCTCCACCCAGGCGTGCGGGCCGCCGCCGAGCGCCCACCGCTCGTGCAGGAACTCGGTGATCTCGGGGAACTGGTGCACCGGGTAGGTCTCGTTCTCCGGGAACTCCTCCTCGTCCGGGGCCCGCTCCCCCACGTTCACGAGGACTCGCAGCCGGCCCCGGTCGCGCTCCCACACCGACAGCGCGGCGAAGCTCCCGTCCAGCGCCCGGCAGGCACCGCTCGCCGCCGCCTGCCAGGACTCCGCCGGCGCGTGCGCCGCCGCCATCCCCTGGGCCAACGCCACGACGGCCGCCAGCCGCTTGTCCTCACCCATCACTCCAGGTTAGGGACGTTTGGTACGAACAGGGACATTGTTATGCCGAACAGGTGCCTCAGGGGAAGCGACGGATACTCCCTGGGGGCGACGGGTGCCTTTCCGAAGCGGCGGAGTCTTCCGGGGGCGGTGGGTGTCTTCGGGGGGCGGTAGGTGCCTTCCGGGGGCGGTAGGTGCCTTCCGGGGGCGGTAGGTGTCTTCCGGGGGCGGATGCCCGGGACGAAGATGGCCCCGCGAGCGATGGGTGGGCCCCGGGAGCGGCGGATCCGCCCCGAGGGCGGCGGATCTCATCCGGGCCGGGAGGCGTCCCCCGAGGCGAGCGGATCTCACCCGGGGCCAGTGGGTGTCCCCCGAGGGCGGATCTCACCCGGAGCCAGTGGGTGCCCCCCGAGGGCGGATCTCACCTGGGGCCAGTAGTCCCCCGACGCCAGCGGCCTCACCCGGGGCCAGTAGTCCCCCGACACCAGCGGCCTCACCCGGGAGCAGCCGATGGCCTCCCACACCAGCGGGTCTTCTTGGGAGCGGCGGGTGCTTCCCGGAGCGGCAGGGCGGCCGGTGGAGGGCAGGCCGGCTCGTGCGGCTTGCTTCTCTTACTCGCCCGGCCATTGGGGCGTGCGTTTTTCGTTGAACGCGGCGACCCCTTCCGCGCGGTCCCCGGAGAACGCCACCGAGCGCCAGGCCGCGTCCTCGACCTCCAGCCCGGCCCGCAGATCCAGCCCGTGCCCGAGCCGCAGCGCCCGCTTGGCCGCGCGCAGGCCGACGGGCGAGTGGCCGGCGATCCGGCCCGCCAAGGCCAGCGCCTCCTCGCGGTCCCGGCCCTCGTCCACCACCTGGTCCACCAGCCCCAGCTCACGCGCCTCGGCCGCCGGGACCCGCCGCGCCGAGAAGATCAGCTCGGCCGCCCGCGCCGCACCGACCCGGCGGGGCAGCAGCTGGGTGCCGCCCCCGCCCGGGATGACCCCCACGGACACCTCGGGCAGCCCGACCACGGCCGTGCCGTCGGCCACGATCAGGTCACAGGACAAGGCCAGTTCGAAGCCGCCGCCCAGCGCGTAGCCGTGCACGGCGGCGATCGTCGGCATGGGCAGCTCCAGTACGCCGGTGTAGGCGCCCCGCGCGACGGGGCGCTGCCGCACCAGGTCCGCGTCACTGAAGGAGTTCCGCTCCTTGAGGTCGGCCCCCACGCAGAACGCGCGCTCGTGCGACGAGGTCAGCACCACCACCCGCGCGTCCCGGTCGGCGCCCAGCGCGGCACAGGCCGCCGTGATGGAGCGGGCCATGTCCGTGGACACGGCGTTCATGGCCTTGGGCCGGTCCAGCACCAGCTCCGCGACATGGCCGTGCCGCCGCACCCGTACGAACTCCCCGAACCGCTCCTCGCTCATGGCACCCTCCGGTTAACGCGGGTTAACTCACCGACGCTCCGATCATCGCAGCCGGGCCACGCCGGGGAAAGGGGTGACCCGGAGGTCCACGTTCGAGTGACAATCCCCGGACTCCCCGTCGAGCACCCGAGCGAACGCATAACGTGCGCTGCGCCATGGCGCATCGGGGGGCGCGAGCGGGGAGGAATCGCGATGACGCAGACGCACAGGGGCGCGCACCCGAACACACCGGACGCGCAAGCCACAACGAACACTCCAGCGGACCCCTCCGGGGCGGCGGGCCCGGCGGACACCCCTGGGGCGGCGGGCCCGGCGGACACCGCAAGGGGAGCAAACCCGGCGGGCGCCCCCAGGGCGGCAGGCCCGGGGGGCGCATCACGGTCGGCAGAGGTATCCGGTTCGGCGGGCTCGCCGGGACCGGCGGCCCCCGCAGACACGTCTGCTACGGCGCGTCCGGCGGGAACAACAGGCCCATCGGGACCGGCGGGCTCGCCGGAGCCGGCTGTTCCAGCAGGCACATGTGCTGCGGCAGGGGCGCCGGGGACGGCAGACGCCTCGGGTACGGCAGGGGCGCCGGGAACAGCAGACGCCTCGGGCACCGCAGGGGCGCCGGGAACGGCTGACGCGCCAGGGATGGCAGGCGCATCGAGGTCGGCGGGCTCGTCCGGGCCGACCGGGGCGGCAGGGCTACCCGGCTCGGCGGGGCCCACGGACGGACCGGGCTCGACGGGCCCTGCGGATTCCGCGGCGGTGGGCTTGGCGGGTGCATCGGCGGCGTCGGGTACCCCCGGCTCGACGGGCTCGGCTGGACCGGCACGCCCAAGCGACGCGCTGGGCTCCCCTCACTCCAGCGAGCCAGGCAGCCCGCCAGAGGCACCGGGGGCGGTGGATGCGCCGGGCTCCATCGACACATCCGCGGCGGCCGGAGCCTCGGACGTACCTGCCCCGGTGGGACCGGCGGACGCAGCGGACGCAGCCGACTCGGCGGGGCCTGGACCGGCCGGCCCGGGGGATGCACCGGCGGCGGAGGGGACGCCGGACTCGGCGGACGTACCGGCGGCCGACAGAACACCAAGCCCAGCAGACGCACCAGCAGCCGAAGCGACACCAAGCCCAGCAGACGCACCAGCAGCCGAAGCGACGCCAAGCTCGGCAGACGCACCAGCAGCCGAAGCGACACCAAGCTCGGCAGACGTATCAGCAGCCGAGGCGACAGCGAGCTCGGCGGATGTAGCGGCGGCCGAGGGGGCGGTTGGCTCTGGGGTGGTGAAGGGCGAGGGTGGGCTGGGGGCTCGTGGGCGGCGGGGACGGCACCGCAGGCGTCGCCCGCGCAGGGCACTGGCCGCCGTCGGCCTCGTACTGGCCGTCGGTGTGCTGAGCCTCGTCAGGGTCTCCCCCGAGTCACAGGTCGGCGGACCCGGCACCGCCGAGGCGGAACCCAGGCCGAGTCAGGCGGCCACCGCCGACCGGTCGACGCGTACGGCCGCCACGGTCGGCACCAGCCCGACCGGCCGGCCCCCGGCGTCCCCCGCACAGGACGGGACCGACGCCCCGGGCACGGCCACCTCGGACCCCTCCGCCACACCGGCTCCGGAACGCTCACCCGCCACCGCCACACCCCCGCGCGCGGACGCGCCCGGCGCCACGGCCGACCCGGCGGCCCCCGGCGCCACCGCGCCGCCGACGGCCACCGCGAGCGCCGCGCCACCGCCCGCACCCACCCCCGCACCCGGCCGGACCTCCGCCGCACCGGCACCCGCCCCGTCTCCGTCCCCGACGCAGGACCGGCCGGGAAGCGGCGTGTGCGTGCCGATCCTCAACCTGTGCATCGGCCTGTCGCTGGCCGGCGGTTCGTGACCGGCCGTTCCCGTCAGGACGCGCCGTCGCGCCGGGTGAGCAGCCAAGGCTCGACCACGCCGAGTCCGCGGACCGGACGCTGCCACATCGGCTGGAGCGCGAAGCGGTACGCCGGCGGCTCCTCGCCCTCCTTCTCGGCCGCCGCCGCGGCCTCGGCCGCCTCCGCCTCCGATGCGGGCGCCTCCCCGGTGCGGATCAGCTCCTCGGCGAACGCGCTGTCCACGAGCACGGCGTCACGCGGCGCTATCGACGTCAGCCGGGAGGCGAGATTCACGGTCGTACCGAAGACATCGCCCATCCGGGTGGTCACCGTGCCGAACGCCATCCCGACGCGCAGTTCCGGCATCGTCTCGTCGTTCGCCATCGTCTCGATGAGGCGCAGCGCGATCTCGGCGGCGGTGCCGGCGTCGTCGGCGGCGTACAGCACCTCGTCGCCGAGGGTCTTGATGAGCCGGCCGCCGCGGGCGGCGACCAGGTCGGCGGCGGTCGTCTCGAATGCCTCGACCAGCTCGCCCAGCTCCTCCTCCTCCATCCGACGGGTCAGCCGGGTGAACCCGACGAGGTCGGCGAAGGCGACCGCCAGCCGCCGGTCCACCATCTCCTCGTCGTCGCCGGCCTGTACGACCCGGCCGGTGGCCGCGGCCAACTGGCGCCGCCAGACGTAGACCAGGAACTCCTCCAGCTCGGGCAGGAGCAGTTCGACCAGCGGATACGTGACCTCCGTGCGGGTCATGCCCGGCTCCGGCGGCTCGGTCAGACCCTCCAGGAACGAGTCGATCTGCCACTCGGCCAGCCGGGCGGTGGTCTGGCCGGTGGAACGGGCCACCTGCACGGCCATGGCCTCGCTCAGCAGGCCCGCCTCGACGAGGCCGGCGAGGCGGCGCAACGCGAGTACGTCGGCCTCCGTGAGCGCCTTCGCCTGGCCGATGTCGGCGAAGCCCATGGCCCGCCAGAAGCGCGAGGCCAACTCCATGGAGACGCCTGCGCTGCGGGCCGCCTGAAAGGGGGTGTAGCGCCGCTCGGCGCCCAGGATGAGAGTTTCCAGGCGCAGGGTGAGCGGATCCTCGCCAGGGTCGGCGGCTTGGGGGTCCCCCTGGTCGTACGGAGCCGAGGCTGGGGGAGGGTTCACCCGGCCGTCCGCGTCCGCGCCGGAGCCCGTGTCGTCGACGGTCACGCCTGCTGCCCTTCCGATCTGCCGCGGTCACGTATCGACCGGCCTCAACTCTACGGCAGGTGTGCGCCAGCTCACTCCGTTAGGTTCGGCCGGGGGTGCGGTGGGGGTTTGGCCGGGGGTGTGGTGCTCGGTGTCGGTGGGGGTGCGCCGAGTTGTGGCGGGCGTCCACCGGGGGCTTGCAGCCCCCCTGCCCCCGCAATCAGTCTGGGGCTCTCGGGCGCCGTACGCAGCCGCGGGTACGTCGTGGCTGGTCGCGCAGTTCCCCGCGGCCCCTTCCAGGGCATCGGCCGCCTGTCGACTGCGGCGCCGTCGTGGCCGGTCGCGCAGTTCCCCGCGCCCCCTTCCAGGGCATCGGCCGCCTGTCGACTGCGGCGCCGTCGCGGCTGATCGCGCAGTTCCCCGCGCCCCTGACGGGGCACGCCCCCGCCGACAAAGCCGACCCCCGTCGCCGCCCAGGGCCCCAACCGCCGTGCGCAGCCGCGGGCACGTCTTGGCTGGTCGCGCAGTTCCCCGCGGCCCCTTCCAGGGGATCGGCCGCCTGTCGACTGCGGCGCCGTCGTGGCTGGTCGCGCAGTTCCCCGCGCCCCTGACGGGGCACGCCCCCGCCGACAAAGCCGACCCCCGCCGCCGCCCAGGGCCCCAACCGCCGTACACACCCGCGGGCACATCGTGGCCGGTCGCGCAGTTCCCCGCGCCCCTTACGGGGCGCGACCGCCGGCCGGCGGGTCAGCTGGGGCGTAGGTGGATGATGTCCGCCGCGGCCACCGGTTCCTGGATGCCCTCCGGTGTTGCGATCACCAGGCGGCCGTCGCCGTCCACCGCCACGGCCTCGCCCACGACGGCCCGGTCGCCCGGCAGCTCCGCCCGCACGCTGCGGCCGAGGGTCGCGCAACCCGCCGCGTAGGTCTCCTGCAGGCCGCTGACGGAGGGGTCGCCGCCGGCCGAGCGCCAGCGTCCGTACCAGTCCTCCAGCGCACGCAGCATGGCCCGCAGCAGCGGGTCACGGTCCGTGCTCACGGCCCCGGCCAGCGCCAGCGACCCGGCCTGCGGCACCGGGAGTTCCGCTTCGCGCAGGGTGACGTTGACGCCGACGCCCACGACCACGCCGTCGTCCCCGGCCCGCTCCGCGAGGATCCCGCCGGCCTTGCGCTCCTCGCCGCCCACGGTCACCAGCAGGTCGTTGGGCCACTTCAACGCCGTGTCGACGCCCGCGGCCCGGGCCAGCCCGGTGGCCACCGCGACGCCCGTGAGCAGCGGCAGCCAGCCCCAGCGGGACACCGGCACCTCGGCGGGGCGCAGCAGCACCGAGAAGAACAGCCCGGAGCGGGCCGGCGCCGTCCAGCGGCGGTCCAGCCGGCCCCGCCCCTGCGTCTGCTCCTCGGCGACGAGCACCGCGCCCTCCGCCACGTCGCCCGCCGCGGCCCGGGCGACCAGGTCGTTGTTGGTGGAGCCGGTGCGCCGCACCACCTCCACCTCGGTCCACAGGCCGCCCTCGCGCACCAGCCCGCGCCGCAGCGCCGTGCCGTTGAGGGGCGGGCGGTCCAGGTCGGACCACCGGTTGTCGTTCGCGTCTGCTGGATCTCGCGGCGTCATGCAAGCCACCCTAGGTGTGGTAAACACCGCACTGTCGACCGATAGGGCCGCCACTACGCTGCGGATCAACAACCGTCCCACCTTTTTGAGCAGGCAGGGAGCCGCATCCCGATGTCCGAGCCGGAAGAGCGTCACGAGATCGACATCCACACGACCGCCGGGAAGCTGGCGGATCTCCGGCGCCGTATCCAGGAGGCGACGCACGCCGGCTCCGCACGCGCCGTGGAGAAGCAGCACGCCAAGGGGAAGCTGACGGCGCGTGAGCGGATCCGGCTGCTGCTCGACGAGGGGTCGTTCGTCGAGCTGGACGAGTTCGCCCGGCACCGGTCCACGAACTTCGGCCTCGAACAGAACCGGCCGTACGGGGACGGCGTGGTCACCGGATACGGAACGGTGGACGGCCGGCCCGTCGCCGTGTTCTCCCAGGACTTCACCGTCTTCGGCGGCGCGCTGGGCGAGGTCTACGGGCAGAAGATCGTCAAGGTGATGGACTTCGCCCTGAAGACCGGCTGCCCGGTCATCGGGATCAACGACTCCGGGGGCGCGCGGATCCAGGAGGGGGTCGCCTCGCTCGGCGCGTACGGTGAGATCTTCCGCCGCAACACGCACGCCTCCGGGGTGATCCCGCAGATCAGCCTGGTCCTCGGACCGTGCGCGGGCGGTGCCGTCTACTCGCCCGCGATCACCGACTTCACGATCATGGTCGACCAGACCTCGCACATGTTCATCACCGGCCCGGACGTCATCAAGACCGTCACCGGTGAGGACGTCGGCTTCGAGGAGCTGGGCGGGGCGCGCACCCACAACACCGCCTCCGGCGTCGCCCACCACATGGCCGGGGACGAGAAGGACGCGATCGAGTACGTCAAGCAGCTGCTGTCGTACCTGCCGTCCAACAACCTCAGCGAGCCCCCGGCCTACCCGGAGGAGGCGGACCTCTCCGTCACGGACGAGGACCGCGAGCTGGACACGCTGGTGCCGGACAGCGCGAACCAGCCGTACGACATGCACACGGTGATCGAGCACATCCTGGACGACGCCGAGTTCTTCGAGACCCAGCCGCTGTTCGCGCCGAACGTCCTCACCGGCTTCGGCCGGGTGGAGGGGCGTCCGGTAGGGATCGTCGCCAACCAGCCGATGCAGTTCGCCGGCTGTCTCGACATCGACGCCAGTGAGAAGGCCGCGCGGTTCGTGCGCACCTGCGACGCCTTCAACGTGCCGGTGATCACCTTCGTCGACGTGCCGGGCTTCCTTCCCGGCGTGGACCAGGAGCACACCGGCATCATCCGGCGCGGCGCCAAGCTGATCTTCGCGTACGCGGAGGCGACGGTTCCGCTGATCACGGTGATCACCCGCAAGGCGTTCGGCGGAGCCTACGACGTCATGGGCTCCAAGCACCTCGGTGCCGACCTCAACCTGGCCTGGCCCACCGCCCAGATCGCGGTCATGGGCGCGCAGGGCGCCGTCAACATCCTGCACCGCCGCACGATCGCCGAGGCGGACAGCGCCGAGTCGACTCGGGAACGGCTGATCCAGGAGTACGAGGACGCCCTGCTCAACCCGTACGTGGCAGCCGAGCGTGGCTACATCGACGCGGTGGTCCTGCCGTCCGACACCCGTCGCCACATCGTGCGTGGGCTGCGTCAGCTGCGGACGAAGCGGGAATCCCTGCCTCCGAAGAAGCACGGCAACATCCCTCTCTAGATCCGTCGGGAGGCGGCATGAACATCAAGGTCGTACGGGGCAATCCGACCCCGGAGGAGCTGGCCGCCGCGCTGGCGGTGGTCCGCGTCCGCGCCGCTGCGGCGGCCGCCGCGCCGTCCGGTGCGCGGGCCCCCAGGGACGCGTGGTCCGACCCGGCCCGCATCGCCGCCACCCACGTCCCCCACCCAGGCCCAACCACCTGGCCCCGCACCTACTGGCCCAGCTAGGCGCTTCGCTGGGAATGCCGCGATGTGCCGTCGGCCGTCTGCGGCACCATCGTGGCCGCTCGCGCAGTTCCCCGCGCCCCTTCAGGGCCTACTCGCCCCCGGCCAAGCCAGCAACAACAAAGGGGCGCGAGGAACCGCGCACGGTACCAAGGACACCGCCCACCAACTTGAGTACCCGTACTCAGGCCCCCCACCCCGCCCCAGCCCCACGCTAGTGGCATGCTGTGGTCGGACCCCGAGAACGAGCCGCCCGAGGAACTGCGCGAAGCGCAGGCCATGTTGCGGCGGCTCGGCCTCCTCATGGCGCTGGGCATGGTGCTCGCCATGATCGTCGCCGGACTGAGATGAACCCGGCCGAACCAAGCGGAGCGGACCGTCGCCGGACTGAGATGAACCCGGCCGAACCAAGCGGAGCGGACCGTCGCCGGACTGAGATGAACCCGGCCGGACCCGAGCGGGGCGGGGCCGCCGTTACGCTGATCGCATGACAGACCATCCCCGCCGTCGGCTCGTGCTCGCCTCCCAGTCCCCCGCCCGGCTCGGGCTGCTCAGGCAGGCCGGGCTTGACCCCGAGGTGATCGTCAGCGGCGTCGACGAGGACGCGGTCACCGCGCCCACCCCCGCCGAGCTGGCCCTCGCCCTGGCCGAGGCGAAGGCGTCCGTGGTGGCGGCCCGGCCGCAGGCGCAGGGCGCGCTGGTGATCGGCTGCGACTCGGTGCTGGAGCTGGACGGCCGGGCGCTGGGCAAGCCCGCGGACACCGAGGAGGCCACCGCCCGCTGGAAGTCGATGCGCGGGCGGGCCGGGATCCTGCAGACGGGGCACTGCGTCTGGGACACGACGAGCAAGCGGTACGTGTCGGCGACCGCCTCCACCGTGGTGCGGTTCGGGGAGCCGACGGACGACGAGATCGCCGCGTACGTCGCCTCGGGCGAACCCCTCCACGTCGCCGGTGCGTTCACCCTCGACGGCCGCTCGGCCCCGTTCATCGAGGGGATCGACGGCGACCACGGCAACGTGATCGGCATCAGCCTGCCCCTGGTGCGCAAGCTGCTGGCCGAACTGGGCGTCGCCATCACGGAGTTGTGGACACCCGCGGAGTGACGCCCGGCGCGGCCGCCGCGGGTGCGCCGCCCCGCTGCCGCACCGCCTTTCCACGGGGCCACCGAGCACCGGAGCCGCCGGAGGCGGCCTTCGGTTCCTCGGCGCCGCCCTCCGGGCCGTACGCCGCCTCCGGGCCGTCCGCGGCTTCCGGGGCCCCGCCGGCACCCGGCGCGTCACCGCCCGCCGACGGGTCCGTACCGGGCCGGGCGTCGTACGTCATCAGGAGCAGGACGACCAGCGCGAGCACGACGACCATGACCAGGAACGCGCCGTGGCCCACCAGCCCCCAGGCGAAGGCCCCCAGCAGCCCGTGCACCACGGCGACGCTGATCAGCAGGGCGCGGCCGAGGCCGGACGGGGCCCGGTCGCGCAGCGCGACGAGCAGGGCGACCAGGCCGCACAGCGCGAAGTAGAGGCCGAAGACCACTCCGCCGATCTTCGAGGACGTCGCCATGGTGCCCGGGTCGAGGCCGGCCAGGGACATGTCCTGCCGGTCGACGACCACCGCCAGGAACCAGTTCAGCGCGGCGACGGACAGCGCCTCGCCGAAGAGGACGACCGCCACGACCCATGCCACCGGCCTGCGCACCACCGGCCCACCCACTTTCGACCCGCCCGAGCAAATCTGCCGTTACCCGAAGTACGTTCGGGCCACCGCGAACGCTACTAACGGGTAAACCAAGGGACAAGGGTTCTGCCGCCGCCAGTGAACCGTTGGGCCATTCGTAGGGACTCCACAAAGAAACGAAGTGCGCCGCAGCACGCTCTCACAGAGACCTTGACCACATGACAGGACTAGGGTTTTCCGGTGGAGTCCTGCGTACCACGGTGCGACAAGGGCTTTCGCAGGTCGAGCGGGCCTCGTATCACGCTCCGTGTGGGCAAGCTCACCAGTGGGGACGGGTCGAAGTGCCGTGTCGGCAGTCCCTAAACTCGGCTTGTTTCAAGGAGGGAGCCTCAATCGTGCGCAAGGTGCTCATCGCCAACCGTGGCGAAATCGCTGTCCGTGTGGCCCGGGCCTGCCGGGACGCGGGGATCGCGAGCGTGGCCGTCTACGCGGACCCGGACCGGGACGCTCTGCATGTCCGCGCCGCGGATGAGGCGTTCGCCCTGGGCGGTGACACCCCGGCCGGCAGCTACCTGGACATCGAGAAGGTCCTGAACGCGGCGCGCGAGTCCGGCGCGGACGCCGTCCACCCCGGTTACGGCTTCCTCTCCGAGAACTCCGAGTTCGCCCAGGCGGTGCTGGACGCGGGCCTGATCTGGATCGGCCCGCCGCCGCAGGCCATCCGAGACCTGGGCGACAAGGTGGCGGCCCGGCACATCGCGCAGCGCGCGGGCGCCCCGCTGGTGGCCGGCACGCCCGATCCGGTGAACGGCGCCGACGAGGTCGTCGCCTTCGCCGAGGAGCACGGCCTGCCGATCGCGATCAAGGCCGCCTTCGGTGGCGGCGGGCGTGGCCTGAAGGTCGCCCGGACCCTGGACGAGGTGCCCGAGCTGTATGACTCCGCGGTGCGCGAGGCGGTCGCCGCCTTCGGCCGCGGCGAGTGCTTCGTCGAGCGCTATCTGGACAAGCCGCGGCACGTGGAGACGCAGTGCCTGGCCGACCAGCACGGCAACGTGGTCGTCGTCTCCACCCGTGACTGCTCGTTGCAGCGCCGGCACCAGAAGCTGGTGGAGGAGGCCCCCGCGCCGTTCCTGTCGGACGCGCAGGTCGCCGAGCTGTACCGGGCCTCCAAGGCCATTCTCAAGGAGGCCGGCTATGTAGGCGCGGGCACCGTGGAGTTCCTGGTCGGCACGGACGGCACGATCTCCTTCCTTGAGGTCAACACCCGCCTCCAGGTCGAGCACCCGGTCACCGAGGAGGTCGCGGGCATCGACCTGGTACGGGAGATGTTCCGCATCGCCGACGGCGAGGAACTGGGCTACGGCGACCCGGAGCTGCGCGGCCACTCCTTCGAGTTCCGTATCAACGGCGAGGACCCGGGCCGCGGCTTCCTGCCCGCGCCCGGCACGGTCACCCGCTTCGACCCGCCGGCCGGCCCCGGTGTCCGCCTGGACGCGGGTGTCGAGGCGGGCTCGGTCATCGGCCCCGCCTGGGACTCGCTGCTCGCCAAGCTGATCGTCACCGGCCGCACCCGCGGGGAGGCGCTGCAGCGGGCCGCCCGCGCGCTGGACGAGTTCCAGGTGGAGGGCATGGCGACGGCGATCCCGTTCCACCGCGCGGTGGTCAGGGACCCGGCGTTCGCGCCCGAGCTGACCGGCGACACGGACCCGTTCACGGTCCACACCCGGTGGATCGAGACCGAGTTCGTCAACGAGATCAAACCGTTCGCGACGCCCGCCGACACCGAGGCGGAGGAGGACGGGGGCCGCGAGACCGTCGTCGTCGAGGTCGGCGGCAAGCGCCTTGAGGTGTCGCTGCCCGCCTCGCTCGGCATGAGCCTGGCCCGTACGGGTCTGGCGGCGGGCGCCAAGCCGAAGCGCCGGGCGGCCAAGAAGTCCGGGCCGGTGGCCTCCGGTGACAGCCTCGCCTCCCCGATGCAGGGCACCATCGTGAAGGTCGCGGTCGAGGAGGGCCAGGAGGTCAAGGAGGGCGACCTGGTGGTGGTCCTCGAAGCCATGAAGATGGAGCAGCCGCTGAACGCCCACAAGACGGGCACCATCAAGGGCCTGAACGCGGAGGTCGGCGCGTCCCTCACCTCCGGCGCGCTGATCTGCGAGATCAAGGACTGACGACCGCCCCGTACGCACGCCCCACGGGCACGGTGTATGCCCCGTGGGGTGCCGCGCGGCCGGCGACGGGCGGGCGGCCCGGCCCCTGACCTCCCTCCACGATGGCATCCTGGAGGCAGTCCGGGGTGCGGAAAGAGGGCGGGTGGAGGGCATGGCGGGCGTGTTCGCACAGGAGAGTGCCGGGGCCCCGCGTGCCATGCGGGCCGACGCCCGCCGCAACTACGAGCGGCTGCTGACGCAGGCCCGCGCGGCGTTCGCCGAGCACGGCACGGACGCCTCGCTGGAGGACGTGGCCCGGCGCGCCGGGGTCGGGATCGGCACGCTCTACCGGCACTTCCCGAACCGGCACGCCCTGATGAGCGCCGTCTTCGAGGACGCGGTGGGTGAACTCGTCGCCCGCGCACGCGAACTGCTGCACGCCCCCGAGCCCTGCTCGGCCCTGGTGACATGGCTGCGCGAGGTGGTCGCGCACGCCGGGGCGTACCGCGGTCTGGCGCTGGCGCTGATGTCGGTGTCGTCCGAATCCGCCGACTCCGGTTCGGCGCTGGCCCGTTGCGGCACACCGATCCGTGAGGCGGGCGGCGCGCTGCTCGCCCGGGCCCGGGAGTCGGGCGCCGTACGCGCGGATGTCACCATCGGCGACCTGCTCCAGCTCACCCACGCGATCGGCCTGGCGGCAGCGGAAACCCCCACCGACCCAACCCTGCCAGACCGCCTGCTCCACCTGACCCTACGCGGCCTGACCCACTAAACAGACCCCACCGAAAGCGCCCCGAAAGGGGCGCGGGGCTGTATCAATCTGCGGCTCCGCCGCGCGGGCGCGCCCAGCCACAACGCACCCGCAGACGGAAGACGGCGCATCCCGGCCCCACCGACGCAACCCAGCCACAACAAACCCGCAGCCGACGGACGGCACATCGCGGCCAAACCCAGCGGAGCGCAGCTCACCGTCTGCGCAAGTCCGCCACCCGCCCCCGCTCAGCCACCGCAGGCTGCTGCTCCGCACCGAGCACCGCCGCCGTACGCAGCCCCGGCCCCGGGACCTGCCCGCGCCGCTGACCGGGCAGCGGCACGTCCCGGCGCTGCTGGCGCGCGGGGATCTGATCACCCCCCGGACTGCCCGCAGCCCCGGCCACGGCGATCTGCACCCCTTGGTCGGCGAGGGCCTGGAGCTCGGTGGCGGCGCGATCGTCGTGGACCGGGGGCTCATCGGTGACCAGTCGGGTGATGAGATCGGTCGGCACCGTCTGGAACATGGTGTCCGTGCCCAGCTTGGTGTGGTCGGCCAGGACCACGACCTCCGCGGCGGCCTGCACCAGCGCGCGGTCGACGGACGCGGACAGCATGTTGGACGTGGACAGCCCCCGTTCGGCGGTCAGACCGCTGCCGGAGAGGAATGCCTTGGACACCCGGAGCCCCTGGAGCGACTGTTCGGCGCCGGAGCCGACGAGGGCGTAGTTGGAGCCGCGCAGGGTGCCGCCGGTCATCACCACCTCCACGCGGTTGGCGTGCGCCAGTGCCTGGGCCACCAGCAGCGAGTTGGTGACGACGGTCAGCCCGGGCACCCGGGCGAGCCGGCGGGCCAGCTCCTGGGTGGTGGTCCCGGCGCCGACGACGATGGCCTCGCCTTCTTCGACGAGTCCCGCGGCGAGGTCGGCGATGGCCGTCTTCTCGGCGGTCGCGAGATGTGACTTCTGCGGAAAGCCGGACTCGCGCGTGAATCCGCCCGGTAGTACCGCACCGCCGTGCCGGCGGTCGAGGAGTCCTTCTGCCTCCAGTGCGCGCACGTCCCGCCGTACGGTCACTTCTGAGGTCTGGACGACGCGGGCGAGTTCACGGAGCGACACGGCTCCGTTCGCTCGCACCATTTCGAGGATCAATTGGCGACGTTCTGCAGCGAACACGAAACTGACAGTAACCCCAACGACCGTCTGCTTTCAGCAGTTTGCGCCGAATAACAGAAGTTGTTCGCACGGCAGGGTCGGGAGTGGTATAAGGCCAATCCGCCCGGACTATGCCGCACGCATGCGCGACAACTCCCCGTGACCAGCGGGGAGTCGGGCCCGGCGGCATCAGCCCTCGCCGGTCTCCTTGCGGGTGTGGAGCTGGCGTGCCACCTCGGCGATCGAGCCCGACAGGGACGGGTACACGGTGAACGCGTTCGCGATCTGTTCGACCGTCAGATTGTTGTCGACGGCGATCGAGATGGGGTGGATCAGTTCCGAGGCGCGCGGCGCCACCACGACACCGCCCACCACGATCCCGGTGCCGGGGCGGCAGAAGATCTTGACGAAGCCGTCGCGGATGCCCTGCATCTTGGCGCGCGGGTTGCGCAGCAGCGGCAGCTTCACCACCCGGGCGTCGATCTTGCCGGCGTCGACGTCGGCCTGGCTGTAGCCGACGGTGGCGATCTCCGGGTCGGTGAAGACGTTGGAGGAGACCGTCTTCAGGTTCAGCGGGGCCACCGCGTCGCCGAGGAAGTGGTACATGGCGATGCGCCCCTGCATGGCGGCGACGGACGCCAGGGCGAAGACACCCGTGACGTCACCGGCGGCGTACACACCGGGCGCGGTGGTGCGGGACACCTTGTCGGTCCAGATGTGCCCGGACTCGCGCAGCTTGACGCCCGCCTCCTCCAGGCCGAGTCCGGTGCTGTTCGGGATGGCGCCGACGGCCATCAGACAGTGGGAGCCGGTGATGACCCGCCCGTCGGCGAGGGTGACCTCCACGGCGTCGCCGACCCGCTTGGCGGCGGCGGCGCGGGAGCGGGCCATGACGTTCATGCCGCGGCGCCGGAAGACGTCCTCCAGGACGGCGGCGGCGTCCGGGTCCTCGCCGGGCAGCACGCGGTCACGGGAGGAGACGAGGGTGACCTTGGAGCCGAGGGCCTGGTAGGCGCCGGCGAACTCGGCGCCGGTGACGCCCGAGCCGACCACGATCAGCTCTTCCGGCAGCTCGGTGAGGTCGTAGACCTGGGTCCAGTTGAGGATGCGCTCGCCGTCGGGCCGGGCGTCGGGCAGCTCGCGCGGGTGACCGCCGGTCGCGATGAGCACGGCGTCGGCGGTCAGCGTCTCCTCGCTGCCGTCGGCGGCGGTGACGACGATCTTGCGGGAGCCGTCCAGCGCCTGCATGCCCTCCAGACGGCCCCGGCCGCGCATGACCCGGGCGCCGGCCCGGGTGACGGAGGCGGTGATGTCGTGGGACTGGGCGAGCGCGAGCCGCTTGACCCGGCGGTTGACCTTGCCGAGATCGACGCCGACCACGCGGGCGGCCTGCTCCGCGGGTGGCGTGTCGTCGGCGACGATGATCCCCAGCTCCTCGTAGGAGGAGTCGAAGGTGGTCATCACCTCGGCTGTGGCGATGAGGGTCTTCGACGGCACGCAGTCGGTCAGCACCGACGCCCCGCCGAGGCCGTCGCAGTCGACGACGGTCACCTCCGCGCCGAGCTGCGCTGCCACCAGCGCCGCTTCGTATCCGCCGGGTCCGCCACCGATGATCACGATCCGAGTCACGTACCCCATTGTCCCGCACCCCTCAAGGGGGTACTGCCCGGGGGCGGCGGTGGTGTGCGTTCCGTTATCTGTGGGGCCGGTGGGGCGAACCGGTGGCACGGAGGTTGTGCCAGGGACTTGGGGGACGGAAGTTTCGGCTGCCGTACCCTCGACCCATGTCGCTCTATGCCGCATACGCCGGCAATCTCGACGCCCGGCTGATGTCCCGCCGCGCCCCGCACTCGCCGCTGCGCGCCACCGGCTGGCTGAACGGCTGGCGGCTGACCTTCGGCGGCGAGCAGCTGGGCTGGGAGGGCGCGCTGGCGACGATCGTCGAGGACCCGCTGTGCCAGGTCTTCGTCGGCCTGTACGACATCGCCCCCATGGACGAGCAGTCCATGGACCGGTGGGAGGGCGTGGGGCTCGACATCTACCGGCGGCTACGGGTCCGGGTGCACACCCTGGACGGCGAGGAGCCGGCGTGGACGTATGTGCTCAACGCCTACGAGGGCGGCCTGCCGTCGGCCCGCTACCTGGGCGAGATCGCCGACGCGGCGGAATCAGCAGGCGCCCCCCACGACTACGTGATGGAACTACGCAAACGCCCCTGCTGACCCCCGAAGGGCCGCGAGGCTACATCAATGTGCGGCTCCACCACGCAGACGCGACACCCCAACAGCAGCGCCCCCAAAGGGGCGCGAGGAACGGCGCGCCCAGCCACAACAAACCCGCAGCCAGACACGGACAGCACAGCCCCCCATAACAGCCCCCAGCACCTACGGCAGCGCCCCCGAAGGGGCGCGAGGAACGGCGCGACCAGCCACAACAAAGCCGCACCCAACCACCGACAGCACAGCCCCCCATAACAGCACCCAGCACCCATGCCAGCGCCCCAAAGGGGCGCGGGGAACGGCGCGACCAGCCACAACAAAGCCGCAGCCAAACACGGACAGCACACCCCCTCCCCCCACCCCGCCCAAGCAAGCGCAGCGCCCCGTTGGGGAACGACAAGACAACGATCGCATTCCCGTCACCCCCATCATCTACGCGCGTAGGCACAAACCGGCTACGCTCGTCCGCGTGAACGCATCTCTTCTTCCGGACGACATCCAGGGCGACCCCTACGCCGCCGCCGACGCGGCCGCCGCGCGCCTGCGCGCGCTCACACGCGCCGAGACCCACGATGTCGTCCTCGTGATGGGCTCCGGCTGGGCACCCGCCGTCGACGCCCTGGGCGCCCCCGACGCCGAGTTCCAGGTCACCGAGCTGCCGGGCTTCCCGGCGCCGGCGGTCGAGGGACACGGCGGCACGGTCCGCTCGTACGCCATCGGGGACCGGCGCGCGCTGGTCTTCCTCGGGCGCACGCACTACTACGAAGGCCGGGGCGTGGCCGCCGTGGCGCACGGGGTGCGCACGGCCGTGGCCGCGGGCTGCAAGACCGTGGTGCTGACCAACGGGTGCGGCGGGCTGCGCGAGGGCATGCGGCCCGGGCAGCCGGTGCTGATCAGCGACCACATCAACCTGACGGCAACCTCCCCGATCGTCGGGGCGAACTTCGTCGACCTGACCGATCTGTACTCGCCGCGGCTGCGGGCCCTGTGCAAGGAGATCGACCCGACGCTGGAGGAGGGCGTGTACGCGCAGTTCCCCGGCCCGCACTACGAGACACCGGCCGAGATCCGGATGGCCCGGGTGATCGGCGCCGACCTGGTGGGGATGTCCACGGTGCTGGAGGCCATCGCGGCGCGCGAGGCGGGCGCGGAGGTGCTGGGCATCTCGCTGGTGACGAACCTCGCGGCGGGCATGACCGGTGAACCCCTCAACCACGAGGAGGTCCTGCAGGCGGGCCGCGACAGCGCGACGCGGATGGGGTCGCTGCTGGCCCAGGTGCTGGGACGGCTGTAGGACGTGGCGCTCCGCCGGAAGGGCCGTGATGTGTTGTCGTTCGGCTGCGGCTTCGCTCGACCCGCTGAGAGCATCAACCGGACACAGAACAACGGAGGTTGACCGATCGTGCACGACGAACTCCTCGCGCGGGCCCGGGCGTGGCTGGCCGAGGACCCCGACCCGGACACCCGCGAGGAACTCGGCAAGCTCATCGACGCCGGGGACCACACGGAGCTCGCGGCCCGTTTCAGCGGCACCCTCCAGTTCGGCACCGCCGGGCTGCGCGGCGAGCTGGGTGCCGGGCCGCAGCGGATGAACCGCGCGGTCGTCATCCGTGCCGCCGCCGGTCTCGCCGCGTACCTCGGGAAGCAGGGGCAGACCGGCGGGCTCGTCGTCATCGGCTACGACGCCCGGCACAAGTCCGCCGACTTCGCCCGGGACACCGCGGCCGTGCTGACCGGCGCCGGGCTGCGCGCGGCCGTGCTGCCGCGGCCCCTGCCCACCCCGGTCCTCGCCTTCGCGATCCGGCACCTGGGGGCCGTCGCCGGCGTGGAGGTCACCGCGAGTCACAACCCGCCCCGGGACAACGGCTACAAGGTCTACCTCGGCGAGGGCACGCAGATCGTGCCGCCCGCCGACCACGAGATCGCCGCCGAGATCGACGCGATCGCCTCGCTCGACGACGTACCGCGTCCGGACGGGGGCTGGGACACCCTCGACGACTCCGTCCTGGACGCCTATCTCGCCCGTACCGACGCCGTGCTGGCCGACGGCTCGCCGCGTACCGCGCGCACCGTCTACACGGCCCTGCACGGCGTCGGCAAGGACGTCCTGCTGGCCGCCTTCGCCCGCGCCGGGTTCCCGGAACCGGTCCTGGTCGCCGAACAGGCGGAGCCCGACCCGGACTTCCCCACCGTCGCCTTCCCCAATCCGGAGGAGCCCGGCGCGATGGACCTGGCCTTCGCGCAGGCCCGCGCGAGCGAACCGGACCTGGTCATCGCCAACGACCCGGACGCGGACCGGCTCGCCGTCGCCGTACGGGACGGCGGGGCGTGGCGGATGCTGCGCGGCGACGAGGTCGGCGCGCTGCTCGCCGCGCACCTGGTCCGGCGCGGCGCCACCGGCACCTTCGCCGAGTCCATCGTGTCCTCCTCGCTGCTCGGCCGGATCGCCGCGCGGGCCGGGCTGCCGTACGAGGAGACACTGACCGGATTCAAGTGGATCGCCCGGGTGGAGGGTCTGCGCTACGGCTACGAGGAGGCCCTCGGCTACTGCGTCGACCCGCAGGGCGTGCGGGACAAGGACGGCATCACCGCCGCGCTGCTCGTCACGGAGCTGGCCTCCGAGCTGAAGGAGCAAGGGCGGACCCTGCCGGACCTCCTCGACGACCTGGCCGTGCGGCACGGGCTGCACGCCACCGATCAGCTGGCGGTGCGGGTGCGGGACCTGTCGGTCATCTCGGACGCCATGCGGCGGCTGCGCGCGCATCCGCCGGCCGAACTGGCCGGTCTCGCCGTCGTCCGGGCCGAGGACCTGGCCGACGGCTCGGACCGGCTGCCGCCCACCGACGGGCTGCGTTACACCCTCGACGGCGCCCGGGTCGTGGTCCGGCCCAGCGGCACGGAGCCCAAGCTGAAGTGCTATCTGGAGGCCGTCGTCCCGGTCGCCGGGCACGCCGGGCTGCCGGCCGCCCGCAACCGCGCGGCCGGCCTGCTGGACGCCCTCAAGCGGGACCTGGCCACGGCCGCCGGCATCTGAGGCGCGGGCGGTCGCCTACGGGGTGCGCCCGGGACGAACGGGTGCACCCCAAAGGGTGATTTCGCGGGCACGGCTGACGCACCCGCCGCACTCCGGCGCACTCTGCGGGAACGGTGAACCGGTACCGCCCGCCGAGTACTGGAGCCGCCGCGTGTCCTCGACCGCCCCCGACACCGCCCCCAGCGGACACATCCCGGGTACCCGGCGGCCCCCCGTACCGGCCGGTGTCCCCTCCCGCGCGCTGCTGTACGGGCTGCGGCGCGCGGCGCCCGCGCTGGCCGCCTTCCTCGCCGTGCACGTCGTGGGGCTGCTGTTCCTGGCCGTGTGGGCACACCGGCGCGGGCACGGGATCTGGCCGATGCTGGCGAGGGAGTGGGACTCGCGCTGGTACCTGGGGATCGCCGACCACGGGTACGCGCACGAGCTGGGTGTCGCCTTCGACCACAACAACCTGGCGTTCTTCCCGCTGTATCCGCTGCTGGTGCGGGCCGTCGCCGTGCTCACCCCGGGCAGCCGGGCCAGCACCGGTCTGGGGATCGCCGTGGTGGCCTCGCTGGTCGCGGCGTGGGGCGTGTACGCCGTCGGTGAGCGGCTGGCCGGGCGGCGTGCGGGCGTCCTGCTCACCACGCTGTGGGCGGCGCTGCCGGTCGGCCTCGTGCAGTGGATGGGGTACACCGAGTCGCTGTTCACGGTGTTCGCCGCCTGGACCCTGTACGCCGTGCTGGACGAGCGCTGGCTGTGGGCCGGTGCGGGGGCGTGTCTGGCCGGGCTGACCCGGCCGACCGGGATCGCGGTGGCGGCGGCGGTCTCCGTCGCCGCCCTGCTGTCGCTGCGCCGCGGCTTCTCGGGCCGGGTGCTGGCCGCCGCGCTGCTCGCCCCGGTCGGCTGGTGCGGGTACCTCGGCTGGGTGGGGCTGCGGCTGGGCCGCTGGGACGGCTACTTCGCCGTGCAGCGGATGTGGCACAACGAACTGGACGGCGGCCATGAGACCCTGCACCGGCTGCGCCAGCTGTTCGGGCAGCAGCACCGGCCGGAGCTGTTCCTGGTCGTGGTGAGCCTGACGATGCTGGTCTCGGTGGTGCTGTTCGCGCTGTCGGTGTGGGACCGGCAGCCGGCGCCGTTGCTGGTGTTCACCGGAGTGCTGCTGGTGATCGTCCTGTGCAGCGGCGGCGTCTACTTCCCGCGCGCCCGTTTCCTGCTGCCCGGCTTCCCGCTGCTGCTGCCGCTCGCGGTGCATCTGTCCGGGGCCTCGCGCCGGTACCGGGCGCTGGTGCTGACGGCGGCGGTGGCGGGCTCGGCGTACTGCGGCGCGTACATGCTCCTGGTATGGCCGAGCGCCCCGTGACGCACGGAGAGCCGAGCGCCCCATGCCCGGACCCCCGAGCCCGGGCCCCCCGTGCCCGGGTCCGTCGCAGGGTCCGGGGCCGTCGGCGGGTCCCGTCTTCCCGCGCGCCCGGGGCGCCGCCGGTCAGTCTGTCGGCGACGGGTCGGTGCCCGTACCTGAGGCCGCGGGGGCGGTGGTGTCGGTCGGGGTGGGATCAGGAGTGGTCTCGGCGGGCGTCGGGGACGCCGGGGCCTCGGTGGACGGCTCGGGGGCCGGGGCGGACTGGGTGGGGGTCTGCGGGGATCCGACGGGGTCGGGGGTCTGGCTCGGTGTCTGGGCGGGAGTGGGTTCGGCGGTCGGGTCCGGGGTCGGCGTGGGGCTCGCGCTGGACGGCGGCGACGGTGTGGCGGGCCGGGACGGCGACGGGGACGGCGTCCGCCTGGGCGGCACGGGCCCGGTGGACGGCGTGCCGGCACCGCCGGGCGCGGAGCCGGGCGCGTCGGAGGTCTTCCCGCCGTCCGCGTCGTCACCGTGCACCGGGTTCGTGGCCTGGGTGTGGCCGCCGGCCCCGGGGCTCTTCGGGACGACGCCCGTGCCGTCGGGGACGGTGTGCACGCCCCGGCGGTAGAACTCCATCCAGCCGAGGACGAGGTTGAGGTAGTCGCGCGAGTAGTTGTAGCTGAGGATCGCCCGCTCCAGGCCGGCCGCGGTGCCCAGGTCGCGGTCGCCGGCGCACAGGTAGCGGCCGGCGGCCAGGGCGGCGTCGTAGACGTTGTTGGGGTTCGCGACGCCGTCGCCGTTGCCGTCCGCGCCCCAGGTCTTCCAGGTGGTCGGCAGGAACTGCATGGGGCCCACGGCCCGGTCGTAGACCGTGTCGCCGTCCCAGACGCCGTTCTCGCTGTCGAGGATCAGCGCGAAACCGTTGCCGTCGAGGGCGGGGCCGGTGATCCGGGTGAGGGTGTCGCCGTTCGCCGCGACGGCGCCGCCGCCCGCATGGCCCGACTCGACCTTGCCGATGGCCGCGAGCAGTTCCCAGCGCAGTGCGCAGGCCGGGTCGGTGCGCCCGACCGAGGCCGCGGCCTTCCGATAGGCGTCGAACACGGTCGACGGCAGCCCGGCCTCGGCCGCGACCCGCCGCGGCGAGGGCTTCGCCGCCCGCTCGCCCCACAGCTTCGCCGCGCCCGACGCGCCCTTCAGAGGCGGCAGTTCGACGTGGTAGGAGTCGTCGCCCTGGGAGGGGACCTCGGGCAGCGGCGCGTCCGGGGCCACGAACCCGCCGGGCACGTTCACACCCCCGTCCTGCGGCGTGCGAGCCGCCGAGACGGGCGCCGGGGCCTGGGAACCCGCGGTGAGCAGGGCCGCGACGACCGTGGCACACGAGGCGACGGCCGCGCCCCGCAGACCATGCCGGGCACGCGGCAGCGCACCCGCTGCGCGAAGGGACCTGACGAGCGGACGGGACATGGGTCACTCCTGACTTCGGTGCGCTCGGGGCGTGGGTGTGGGCCGGCTTCCTCGCGCTGGACGCTGGGCGGCGAGCACCCGCGGCGGGACGCCTGGCCTGTTCCTGTGGACCAAGGGGAGACGAACAACCGGGGAGACGCCTACGGCTCGACCCGCACGAGATAGCTGAAGCCCGTGTTCTCGCCCACGCAGGACTGGAGCGTGAGGTCGCCCCAGTACAGGCCGTGGGCGGGGGTGCCGCGGCCGGGCGAGACGTAGGTGGCGTACACGCGGTAGGTGAAGGTGCCGCGCGGGGTGGTGGCCGTGACCGTCGTGCCCACGGGCAGCTTGGCGAACCGTGAGAAGCCGCAGTAGTCGTGGCCCACGATGACGGCGGTACGCAGCGCGTAGCCGTCCTCGGTGCCGAGTTCGGGCCCCGTCCACTGCACGGCGTCCTGACATGCGTCCACGGCGCCCTGGCCGCCCCGCACGACCTCGGCGGACCAGGAGCCGATCCGCAGCGTGGTCGAGCCGTCCCGGCTGCGCCGGTCGAAGGAATCGGCGTAGGGCGAGGCTTCGGGTGACGGCCGGGCAGGGGTGGCGCTGGAGCGCGTGGTGGGGGACGGAGGCGCCGTGTCGGAGAGGTCCGGCACCGCGGTCTTCGGAGCCGCGGTGGACCTGCTCGGGGACGGTGCGGGAGGCGGCGGAGTGGTGGTGGCCGGTGTGGGGGCAGGCTCCGGCGGGAGGGCCTGGGTCGGCGTGCCGGAAGGCATCGGCTCGGCCACCGCCGTGGGCACCCGGTCGACGGCCGGCACGGTGGACGGGGCACCCGCGGGCTGCCCCGCCACCGGCCTGCCGCCCGCCCCGGGCACGGCACATCCCGCGAGCACGGCGGACGCCACGACGGCCACGGCCACGAGGACGGCCCGGGGTATGGCGGCCGGACGTGCGGCCGCCCGGCGTGCGGCGGCGGTACGGGCCGCCGTACGGCCGGGTCGCTCCGTGCCGGTCACGTGGAGGAGGTCTTTCATCCAAGGAATCCGTTCATGTACTCACGTACTCACGCGGCACCGACCCGAAGGCCGTCGCACCGGGACGCTGGGAGTCATCGCTCGCCCCCGATGGTTGCATCTCCGCATGTCGGCAGCGGGGCCAGTCCGTAGAGGCTGATGGTGCTGCTGCTCTGGCACACCTTCGAGGTGGAACCGACGAACGCCTCCATGACGAACCGATCGTTGAGGCTGGTCGTCCGGACGACGTTGTACACGTTATGGGTGAGGGCGCTCGGGTTGAGTGCCAGGCTGGTGCCCGAGCCCGTGGTGGCGGAGCGCCCGTCGATGTTGCGCAGACGCGCCGCACCGCGGATGTCCGAGACGTTCGGCAGCCCTCGGGACTGAGCGATCCACTGGCTGATCGAGTACGGCATGAGCTGGTTGGGGTTGGTGATCTCCCTGCCGTCGTTCGAACCGCTGGTCCGGCCGACACAGGTGCCGACCTGCACCTCGCTGAGGCCGAGGTGATCGAGCCAGAGTTTCCGGTAGCCGTGCGGCGGCAGCAGCGGCTGAACCGCGTGCACGCCCGTCGCGTCCGTGTAGGTGCACCCCTGGTAGATGCCCCTCAGCTGCGCTCTCGTCAGGTCCGTCGGCACGCTGCTGCCGAGTTGGGTGACGTAGGTGACACCGTCCTTGGCGAACGGAATGAACGTGAGACGCGAACCGCTGGCTACCGGCCCACGAGTGGAACGGGCGAAGTCGATGCAGCCGCCCAGCACGTCGATACCGGCGTCGGAGCCGTCGTCGGAGCCGGGGGTGGGCCGCACCACCTCGCAGTTGGCCTTCGTCCTGATCAGAGAGGAGCCGCTGGCGTTCCAGGACGCGATGAGCCTGCTGCCGGAGTAGTCCGTGATGCTGTTGCCCAGGGTGTTCATCACAGCTTCTGTGGTCTGCGAGCCGGCGCCCGCCAAACGGCCGTAGTCGGTGATCGGGTCGGGGTCCGCCGAGGCCGGGGTGGTCAGGATGCCCAGGCAGAGAGCCGCGGCACCGAGGGCGGCGCCGAACGTGACGCGAAATTTGACGTTCACGTGTGCACTCCTTGGTCGTGAGCCTCTGAGGAGGGATGTGCTCGGGCGTGACGAGCAATCAGCCGGCGATCACGAGTTGGCGCCGTTCAGGCCGCCCGTGAGCGTGCGCGCGTTGCAGTTGGAGATGGTGCCGAAGCCGTAGTTCTGGATGACGGTGCTCGCCGCGCAGATGTCCGAGAGCGCCTCAGAGATCGCAGGCTCGCTCAGCCGGGACGTCTGCACGACGTTGTAGACGTCCCGGGAGAAGATGAAGCTCGGATTGAGCCCGATCGTGGTGCCCGAACCGGTGGTGGGGAACTGGCCCTCGATGTTGCGCAGACGCGACTGACCGCGACGGTTCGCGACATCCGCCAGGCCCTTGCCCTGGGTGATCCACTGAGCGACCGAGTACGGCATCAACTGGTTGCCGGCGGTCATCGCCGTACCGTTGTGCTCCTGGATGCCCTGCGTGACGCACGTACCAACCGCGACGTCGGCGAGACCGATGGAGTCCAGCCAGTACTGCCGGGTGCCCGAGGCGGCGTGCGGCAGCAGCGGCGCCACCGTGTGCACACCCGTCGCGTCGGTGTAGGTGCAGTTCGTGTAGATGCTCTTCAGCTGCGCCTTCGTCAGGTTCATCGGCACGGTGCTGCCGAGGTTCGTGGCGTAGGTGACCGCGTCACGGGCGAACGGGACGTAGGTCAGGACGGTGCCGGGGGTCTTCGGGCCACGGGAGGAGCGGGCGATGTCGATGCAGTGGACACCGTTGTTGGTCAGGATGTCGTCGGCCAGCCGGGCGAGGCCGTTGCTGGAGCCGTTGGTGGACGCGCGCGAGAAGCGACAGCCTGGGGCCGTCATGGGGTTCTTCGTGACGATCACATCACTGCCGCCGGTCGACGGGTCGCCGTCGTAGGACATGATGATCTTGCTGCCGGCCGCGTCCACGACGACCGTCCCCTCGGTCAGACCCCTCATCACGTCCTGCGTGGTGCCCGACCCGACGGCCGCCAGGGTGCGATAGGTGTCGTCCGCCGAGGCGGGGATGGTCAGTGCTGCCATGCCGAGAACCGTGGCGGCCAGGACGACGGCGCCGCGGACGCGAGACTTGACGTTCATTTCCGAACTCCTTGGTCGAGGTCTTCGGACTTCAGGTGCTGAACGGTCGGGTGGCGGCCCGGACGGCGGTCACGAGTACAGGCCGCCTTCCATCGGTGGTCGGGTACGGGCCGACGAGGGAGCGCTGACGCGATGAACCACGGCGGTTCGGGACACCCGGCAGGCCCTCGCCCTGACTCGACCGGACCGGACCGAGGGGGCTGAACGGTCAGGTGGCTCGAAAGGAAGGGGTCCGACCGGGACCGGGGTCAGAAGCGGTTATGAGTTCAGGTCACCCGTGACGTTGCGCGCGTTGCAGTTGGAGATGGTGGCGAAGCCGTATTTCTGGATGACGGTGCCCGCGGCGCAGATCTTCGAGAGCGCGCTGGAGATCGCGAGCTCGGTCAGCCGGGACGTCTGGAGGACGTTGTAGACGTCATGGGAGAAGATGTAGGTCGCGTTGATCGCGAGCGAGGTGCCCGTGCCGATGGTGGGCGACTGGCCCGCAATGTTCCGCAGACGCGCCTCACCACGACGGTTCGGAACATCCGACAGGTTCTTGCCCTGCGAGAGCCACTGTGCGACCGAGTACGGCATGAGCTGGTTGGCGGCCGTCATCGCGGTACCGTCGTTGTCCTGGATGGTGCCATTGACGCACGGGCCCGGAGTGGTGACACCGATGGACTCCAGCCAGTACTGCCGGGCGTCCGAGTAGTACTGCGGCAGCAGCGGCGCCACCGTGTGCACGCCCGTCGCGTCCGTGTAGGTGCAGTTCGTGTAGATGCTCTTCAGCTGCGCCACCGTCAGGTCGGACGGCACGGTGCTGCCCAGCTCCGTGGTGTAGGTGACCGCGTCACGGGCGAACGGGACGTAGGTGAGGGCGGTACCGGGGGCGGTGTACTTCGGACCACGATCAGAGCGGGCGATGTCGATGCAGATAGAGCCGCCATTGCTGATGTCCTCGGACAGCCGGTGGACGCCGAATCCGTTGGTCTGAGTGCGGGTGTACTGGCACTCCGACGCTGCCTTGGTCTTGTACGGGTCGGCGCCACCGGGCGGCGTGACGGGGTCCCATGAGGCGATGATCTTCGCGCCGGTGGAGTCCACGACAGCGGTACCGTTGGCGAGGCCGTTCATGACGTACTGGGTGGTGTCCGAGCCGACCGCGGCCAGGGTGCGGTAGTCGGTCGACGAGGACGGGTCCGCCGAAGCCGGAGCGGCTAAGGTTCCGGCACCGAGAACTACGGCACCAAGAACTGCGGCGATCTTGACACGAGACCATATGGTCACGTCTGAACTCCTTGTTCGGGGTCGCTTCGGTCCTATCCGAAGCGGCCGTTGACGTAGTCCGTGGTGCGGGGGTCCTGGGGGCTGTTGAACATCGCGTCCGTGGGGCCGTGTTCGACGATCACTCCGGGGGTGCCCTGTTCGGCGAGGAAGAAGGCGCACTGGTCGGAGACGCGGGCCGCCTGCTGCATGTTGTGGGTGACGATCACGATGGTGACCTCGTCGGACAGTTCGTGGATGGTCTCCTCGATGCGGCGCGTCGAGGTCGGGTCCAGGGCGGAGCACGGCTCGTCCATCAGCAGGACGCGGGGTCGGACCGCCAGCGAGCGCGCGATGCACAGGCGCTGCTGCTGGCCGCCGGAGAGCGCGCCGCCGGGCTGGCGGAGGCGGTCGCGGACCTCTTTCCACAGGCCGGCCTTGGTCAGGCACTCCTCGACGAGCCGGTCCTTGTCCTCGCGGCCCGCCTTGACGCCGGCCAGCTTCAGGCCCGCGGTGACGTTGTCGTAGATGGACATCGCCGGGAAGGGGTTGGGCTTCTGGAAGACCATGCCGATCTGGCGGCGGGCGTGGGTGATGCGGCGGCCCCGGTCGTAGATGTCGTCGCCGTCCAGGAGCACCCGGCCCGAGAGAGAGGCCGAGCCGACCAGTTCGTGCATGCGGTTGAGGATCCGCAGGAACGTGGACTTGCCGCAGCCGGACGGGCCGATGAGCGCGGTGACCTTGCGGGCGGGCATGGTGAGCGAGACCTGCTCCAGCACCTTGTGGCTGCCGAACCAGGCCGAGATGGCGTCGGCCTCCAGGGTGGCCGGGTCGCTCTGCGCGGTGGCCGCGCCGCGCCTGGGCGCCTTGACGGCCGTCATCCGCTTCGTCGGGTCGAGGATCGCGTCGACGAGGGTGTCGGTCGTGTCGGTCGTGTCGGACATGATGGTTGGACTCCTCGTCGTTCAGAGCAGGTTGGGCAGCAGGCGGGTGGCGGCGCCGGAGACGGCGAGACCGAACGCGGCCAGTACGGGTATGCCGACGATCCAGGTCTGCCAGCGGCCCCACGCGCGGTGGGCGGCCATGGTGAGCAGGGCGGCCAGAAGCAGCCCCTGCGACCAGAGGAAGACCGGCAGCCAGGCCGCGTCCTCGCTGCCGAGGGCCTGCTCGGAGTCGTCGATCCAGCCGGGTGCGAGCGGGCGCGGCGGGCTGGCCTGGACGCCGCTCGTCAGCGTCGCGTCGACGCGGATCGTGCCGGACGGGGTGTACGGGCTGCCCTCGGCGGTGATCAGCGTGAGCCGGCCCTCGTTCTGCTGGAGAACCGGCGGCAGCGGGTCGCCCTCCCGGCGGATGCCGGTGACCCGGTAGGTGGCCTTGCCCTGGCCCGTCGTCACCTCGATCTCGGCCCCCGCGGGCAGTCGGTGCAGGTCGTTGAACGGGCTGCCGTACCCCCACTGGCGGCCCATGATCACGCTGGTGCCGGCCTGCCCCGGCAGCGGGGTGTCCCGGCGGTGGCCGGGGCCCGACATCAGCACGCCCGAGGTGGTGCCCTCCCCGACCACTTCCTTCAGGCCCAGGGCCGGGATCCGCAGCAGCGCGACGGGCGCGCCGGGTGTGAGCATCTTGCCGTCGTACGCCTGCTGGCCCACCGGTGCGACCCCGAGGGCGAGTTGGCGGCGGTACTCGTCGTACGCGGTCTGCTGGTCGCGGGCGTGCTGGAGGTGTCCCACGATCGTGAGGTTGGCGGCGAAGCCGAGCAGCAGGGCGGCGAGCACGCACAGCGCGGCCCCGGCGAAGGCGAAGCCGGCGCGTTCTGCCCGCGGCGGCCCGGAGCCGGTCTCGGGCTCGGGTGAAGGCGCCGGCGCCGGCGGCGCCTCGGCCGGCGGGGGCGGGGACAGCACGGTCACGGGAAGCGCTCCTGTGAAGAGGTGTCGAGGGGAGAAACGGCGGTGCGGGCGGCGGGGTGGGGGCCCGCCGCCCGTACGTCCGCCTGCCGTTACGAGCGGGGCTCGCCGAAGGTCAGCAGCCCGTTGCGACGGCCGTACCGTACGAAGGCGATGCCGGCCGCGGTGAGGACGACGGCGCCGACGCCGGAGAACAGGGCGATCTGGCTGCCGGTGGAGGCGAGGCCGCCGGAGGGCGAGGTGCCGCCGGAGGTGGAGCCGCCGCCGGAAGCGGAGTCGCCGCCGGTGGTGCTGCCGCCGCCGGTGGTACCGGCCGTGTCGCCCGTGGGCCCGTCGGTCGGCTCGTCGGACGGCTCGTCCGTCGGCTCATCGGTGGGGTCGTCCGACGGGTCGCCGCTCGGGGACTCGTCGGTGGGGGCGGGCACGGTGAACGGCACGGCGCCCACGGAGCTGCCCGACCCGTCGCTGCTGCATCTCGGGGTCAGATCCCACCCGCTCTGGCCTTCGACGGCGTCGTCAGGGACGGTGAGTTCCGCCCAGGTCACGTCTCCGTTCGCGTCGGACTTCGCGCTGGGGAACTCGGCGTCGTTCCGCTCCATGGCCATGGCGAAGGTGGTGTTCGGCTGGCACCTGTGAACGGTGAGCTTCACCGTCTGGCCGCGCTTCAGTTCGGGGTTGTCCGTGAGTCGTTCGCCTGATGCGGCGTCCAGCATCTCAACCCTCGCCGGCTGCACGTCCACCCGTGCGGGCGTGGATTCGGAGGCCCCGAACTTGGTGGTGTCCGTCGGGGTGAACCGGGCGACGACGTTGTGGGTCCCGATGGCCAGGTCCTTCGTCTTGAACTCGGCCTTCCCGCCCGCGACCGTGGCCTCGCCCAGCGACTTCTCGCCTTCCAGGAAGGTCACGGTGCCGGACGCGTCCGCCGGCGTGACCGTCGCGGTGAACGTCACCTCCTGCTTGGGCTCGGCGGAGACGGGATCACTGATCAGCGCGACGCTGGTGGCCTTCGCCCCTTCGCCGACGACCCAGTCGTCACCGGTGACGGTGATCTTCTGGGACCAGTAGGGGTTACCCGGCACGTAAACCTCGCTGGGCTTGTCCCATGAATAATTGTCCACGCAGTACACGCGCAACTCGTATGTTCCGTCGCCGCTGAAGACATTGGTCAGGCTGCGTACGTCCAGCCCCGGGTTGTCGGCCTTGGCCAGTGAGACCGTCGAGGTCGCTTGGGTGTAAGGCCCTCCGTTGCCGATACCCATCAGCGCCGTGGCTTCGTTGCCGTCTGCCTTGACCACATAGAGATTGAGGTTGCTGTACCAATTGACGTCCTCGATCGAGGCGTCAGGGCACCTGCTGGGAAGACCGATGGAACCGCTGAAGGGCTGCTCATCGCTCAGCTTGCCGCTGCCTGGCGTCATGGTGAACTCACCGACGGACGCCGCCCGGGCGGGCTGGGACTGGGACGCCACCAGGGCCACAACGCCCAGGGCGAGCACGGCACAGGCGGCCGCGATGGCCGCCGCTCTTCGGAACGGGTGGAGCAAGGACATGGCGATGGCCCCCCGGGGGACGGTCGGTTGATGGATACCGGGACAGCACGTGGGGCCGGGCACCTGGAGGGTGCCCGGCCGTCACGCGAGGTTCAGACGACGATCACGAGTTCAGGCCACCCGTGACGTTGCGCGCGTTGCAGTTGGAGATGGTGCCGAAGCCGTAGTTCTGGATGACGGTGCCCGCGGCGCAGATCTTGGAGAGCGCGCTGGAGATCGCGGACTCGTTCAGCCGGGACGTCTGGACGACGTTGTAGACGTCACGGGAGAAGATGAAGCTGGTGTTGAGCGCGATCGAGGAGCCCGAGCCGGTGGTCGGGGACTGGCCCGCGATGTTCCGCAGACGCGACTCGCCACGACGGTTCGGGACGTCCGACAGGCCCTTGCCCTGGGCGATCCACTGCGCGACCGAGTACGGCATGAGCTGGTTGGCGGCGGTGATCGCCGTGCCGTCGTGCTCCTGGACGCTGCCGTTGACGCAGGCGCCCGGAGTGGTGACACCGATGGAGTCCAGCCAGTACTGACGGGTGCCCGAGCCGGCCTGCGGCAGCAGCGGCGCCACCGTGTGCACGCCCGTCGCGTCCGTGTAGGTGCAGTTGGTGTAGATGCTCTTCAGCTGCGCCACCGTCAGGTCGGACGGCACGGTGCTGCCGAGGTCCGTGGCGTAGGTGACCGCGTCACGGGCGAACGGGACGTAGGTGAGGTCGGTGCCGGGCACGCTGGCCTTCGGACCGCGCGAGGAGCGGGCGATGTCGATGCAGGTGGAGCCGCCGTTGGTGATGTCCTCGGACAGCCGGGCGATGCCGTTGCTTGAGCCGTTGGTCTGGGCGCGGGTGTACTGGCACTCCGCGGCCGCCTTGGTCTTGTACGGGTCGGTGCCACCGGCCGGCGTGACGGCGTCCCAGGACGCGATGATCTTGGCGCCGGTGGAGTCCACGACAGCGGTGCCGTTGGCGAGGCCGTTCACGACGTACTGCGTGGTGTCCGAGCCGACCGCGGCCAGGGTGCGGTAGTCGGTCGACGAGGACGGGTCCGCCGAAGCCGGGGCGGCGAGGATGCCGAGACCGAGGACCGCGGTACCGACGGCGGCACCGACCTTGGCGTAAGACTTGACGTTCACTTCTGAACCCCTTGTTTTCTGGATTTCCGAAGACTGGACGTTCAAGCTGAATCCGGATTTTCGTGCTGCCGACCCGTCGGCCGGCCACCGCATACATTTCCAGAATTTCGCGTCGGTGACCAACAAATTCCCAACGAGGGAAAGGTTACGGGAAGGCTTCCTAGGTGTCTCCTAGGGAGTCCGCCGTTGCGCATAGCGAAGCATTACCGGGCCCGCAAGACCTGATGCTCCGCCCAAAAAGAGGACGGCCAGAAGAACCCAGCGGATAACACCGAGGATGTCGCCTGGTGTTATTCCTGGTTTGGCTTGACCGATATTCTGCTGCGGCCCTGACGAAGGGGGCGCCGAGCCGCTGGCGGCGGATGCCTCGGACGACGGCCCGCCGGTGTCGCCGGACCCGGTACCGCCCGCGCCCGTCCCGCCGCCGGCCACGCCGGAGTCGGCTCCTCCGGTGCCGGCCCCGCCGGTGAGTCCCCCTGAACCGTTCGCGTTCGGATCGTCGGGTGAGGTACCGCTCGCGGGGTCACCGCGCTCCAGGTCGTCGGCGGCGGCCTTCGCCTGCTTGCGCAGTTCGGCCGACAACGGTGCGTAGCCGGGGGGAAGTTGGCCGACCGCCCGGCCCTGCGTCTGGCCCGGTCCGGCGGCGTACCGGATGAAGTCGGCGTACGCCTTGCGGTCCTTCGCGCCCTGGTCCACCGAGGCCGCCGCGTAGGTCACGGCGGTCAGCGGATACGCCTGGCCCTTGGCACGTGCCGGATCCGGCTTGAGCACACGGGAGTTGTCCGGCGACGGGCGCATGACACCGACGCCCGCCTGCAACGTGCCGGCCGACGGCTTCACGAAATTCCCGTCCGCGTTGCGCAGCGCCGCGGTCTGCAACCCGTAACGCGCGGCCGACGCGGCGTCGACGATCGCTATGGCACACTGCCTGCCCGGCACCGGGGTCTGGTTGGCCAGCTTGGCCGGCACCTCACCGTTCCTGGCCACGTAATTGATGGTGCGGCCGTTGTTGCCTCGTCGGGTTTTGACGGCTCCGTCATGCAGGTCGAGCGTGTAGGGGTCCAGGTCCAGGATCGTGTACTCCAGGGAGTCGTTGAAGTCATTGCCGATGGGAGTCGCCACGGTCGGATCCGACTTGGGGTAGTCGGTCGGGGACGCGTTGCTCGCGAGGTCCAGCTCCTTGTAGTGGCGATTCACCACCATGCCCCAGGGGTCCGCCTTCCCGGAGAGGAATTCCCTGGCCTCCTTGTCCGACTTGAGCCAGTCCCAGATGACCCGCGTGGTGTCGGAGTCGCCCTGCGGAACCATGAGGCTCAGCGGCTCTGTTTGGGAATCCAGGTGGGCATACTCCGGATTGAGGTCCAGGAATTCTGGGTCCTTGGTGTAGTTCAGCGGATTGTTTTTGATGTACTCGGGTGGGGCCGGCTCACCGGGCGGGCAGGGCTGAGGGTTGCAGTTGGTCGCATAAGGGACGTCACGCACATACGAATGCGTGAGCATCTTGGCCACAAGCCGAGGAGTCAGCTTCATTTCCTGCATCATCCCGGACGGGCCTTCGACGAAGAACGCGATCACGAGCCCGGACACCGCGACCGGCGCGTGGACGACACGCGCCCCGTCCCCCGACCGAGGCACCGGATCGACGGTGACGCCCATGGCGGGCGTCTCCTGGGTCGCGCCCAGCACCTCGTTCCTGGCGGCGTCCTCGGGCCCGCGGTTGAAGGTGAAGGTGCTCCCCGTGGTCGTGCACAGCTTGGGGGCCCAGGACGAGACGGCGTCGTCCGCGAGTTCGGAGCCGGGTACGGCCCGCTCGGCCTGGCCCTCCGGGCAGAACTCGTCGACCGGCTGGAAGTCCAGCCGGAAGACGATCCGCTGCGCCCAGTTCGTCGCGGACAGCGGCGAGGAGACGAGCTTGTCACTGTCGCTGACCACATTGCCGTTCGGCTCGTGGGTGCCCCGCGGCACGACCACCAGCCAGCAGGGGCGCGGAGCGGGAGCACTGCCCGAGGGCGCCGTGTTCACGCCGCAGCCGAGGTAGTCCGCCTGCACCCCGTCCTGCACCTCGAACTCCGTCTCGCCGGTGCCGTTGGCGAAGGTCCGTACGGCCTTCTGCTCGTTGCTGTCCAGCAGACCGAAGTAGGTGTAGTCGTGAGACGACGTGGTGGGCGGCTCGCCGTTGGCCGGGCGGAAGGGGACGAAGGGGAACGAGCCCGTGTACTTCTCGTCCTCCTCGGGGTCGTCCTCGCTGCCGGAGGCCGTCCCGGTCCCATAGCGCACGATCCGGCCGTTCCCCGCCCCCACCGTGGTGCCGGCGCCGAAGACGCACTGCTCCCGGTCGGGACCGGTCGGATCGTCGCCCCAGCACTGCATGATCTGGAGGTAGTTGCGGTTGAACAAACCCTCCGGTTCTGTGGGAGCCCCACCCGCCCAGCTGACCCGCACGCTCTGGGAGTGCAGGTTCTTCGTCTGGTGGACGGTCACCTTCAGGTCGGAGAAGTCGTCGTACTTGCCCTTCGTCCCCGACTTCGTCACCGCGGAGTTCTCGTTGTCCGCCGCCACCGCGGGCGTCGTCGCCGGCGGCACCGGCAGCAGTGCCACCACGAGTCCGGCCAGCAGGCAGCCCACGGCCACGAGGATGCGCGGCCGGGGCCGCCCGGTCAGCAGCTCGGTCATGCCGCACCGCCCTTGCGGCGCGTCCGGTTGGCCATCGCCCGCGCGACGGCCGGTGGCCCGACGACCACGCCGACCAGCAGCACGGCCGACAGCGCCATCAGCGCCGTACGCAGGCCGAGGGCGTCGTCAGCGCCGAGCGAGACCGGGCTTGCGGCGACGGAGGCGTCGCCGGTGGACTGGCCGTCGCCGAGGACCTGACCGGTGTCGGGGTCGACGGCCGTGCCGCCGCTCGTGCCGCCCGTGCCACCGGTGCCGCCCGCCGCATTGCCGCCGGAGGAGCCGCCCGTCGAGCCTCCCGAGCCGGTGGAGCCCGAGCCGCCGGTCGATCCCGAGCCGCCCGTGGAGCCGGCACCGCCGGAGCCGGAGCCGCCGCCCGAGCCGGACCCGCCGGAACCACCGTTGTTGACCGGCGTGGGGGTCTTGGCGCCACCGGTACCGGCGGCGCACTGGTCCGAGCCCTTCTTGTCGCACGCCTGCGGGTAGGGGGCGTTCTGGATCAGGAGGTTCTTGCCGCCGGAGAAGGTCGGGTTGTTGCACTTGTTGATGTCGATGTCGGCACTCACGGCACCCGGGATCTTCCGCGTCTGGTCCATGGCGGCTTCCACCAGGTTCTTCGGCAGCGGCGAGTAACCGAGCCGGTCGGCCTGCTGCTGGCCCTCGCAGAGGAAGTAGTTGTTGAAGGCGCTGAGCGTCCTCCCCTTGGCCTTGGTGAAGCCGCTCTCCTCCTTGGTCGGGATGATCATGTAGCTGTAGCTGGAGAGCGGGTAGGTGCGCTTGTCCCCGAAGGTGTAGACGTTGTCCAGCTTCTGGGTCAGGTAGTTCGCGGAGCGCGGGTCATTGTTGATCTCGGCCTTGGTAAGGGCGACCGCCACGCTGGATGCGGTCGGCTCGACGTAGTAGCCGGAGTGGTTGAGGACCTTGCTGACCGGGAAACCCGCGTTCCTGGCGTACGAGTACTCGACGTAGGTGATGGCGCCCTCGGCCTGGGACTGCTTGACGTAGCCCGCCACGCCGAGCGACTGGGACTGGGCGACGAAGCCGGAGCCGGGGATCACCGGGAAGTACGACGTCAGACCGCACGGCGTCGGCTTGCCCGCCCGGCGGCAGTAGTCGTTCCACAGGGAGCCGTACTCCTTGGACATCCACAGCGTGAACTGCGCGGTCGTACCGGAGCCGTCGGAGCGGACCACCGGCACGATCCGGCGGGCCGGCAGGTTCAGCCGGGGGTTGTCCGCCTTGATCTCCGGCGCGTTCCACATCGTCAGCTTGCCGGTGAAGATCTTGGTCAGCACCTCGCCGGACAACCTGAGGTTGGTGACCTGCCGGCCGCCGATCCTCAGGTTGTACATGAACGACGTACCACCGGCCACGATCGGCATGTAGGCGTACTTGCGCGTGGGCGGCGGGTCCGACTGGCCGAGGTCGTTGAGACCGTAGGGGATCTCGGACACACCGAAGTCGGAGGTGCCGTTCTTGAACTGCTGACGGCCGACCGACGAGCCGACCGCCGAGTAGTTCACCGTCATGCCCTGCTGGCGGACGTTGCGGCGCCACTGCTCGATCGCGTTGGAGCTCCAGGTGGAACCGGAGCCGCTGATCTTGGTGTAGGTGTCCGCGAAGGCGTTCGGCGGATGGGCGGCGAGCAGCGCGCAGACCATGGCGACGAGCAGCGCCAGCGCCTGGTACACGCGCGTAGCGCGCGGACGACGACGGACAAGTGCGGGTATCACGGGGTGCTCCTCGTCGGTGCGGGTCTGTCTGACGGCTGGTCTGCGGGGCCGTACGTCGTGAAGCGCTTCGCGTCCCGGCGGGAGGCCCTGACCCGGCGGTGCTCCTGACGGCGGGTCAGCTGGCCCGGTCCGCGTCCGCCGATGATGCGGGCTATGACGAACAGGACGAGCACCAGCACCAGGAGCACCGCCGCGGTGCCGAAGCCGCGGGCGATGTAGGTGGGTTCGGGGGACTTGACGAGTTCGAAGGTCGCGAGCGGCAGCGACACCATCGGGCCGTGCAGCGGGTCGGCGTTGAGCTCCGCGGTGTAACCGGCGGTCAGCAGCACCGGCGAGGTCTCGCCCACGCCGCGGGCCGTGCCCAGGATGATCGCCGTCGTCAGTCCGGACCGTGAGGTGGGCAGCACGACGTGCCACACCGTGCGCCAGCGCGAGGTGCCGAGGGCGTACGACGCCTCCCGCAGCGTGCCCGGGACCAGCCGGATCACCACGTCCGACGCGCGGATGACGATCGGCAGCATCATCACGCAGATCGCCAGCGCGGCGGCGAGGCCGGAGCGGTCGAAGCCCAGCGCCAGGATGAAGGTCGCGTAGATGAACAGGCCGGCGACGATGGACGGCAGGGCCGTCATCGCCTCGACCATGGTGCGGACGAACCGGCTGAAGGCCCCCGGGACCTCGTTCAGGAAGACCGCGCACACCAGCCCGGCCGGGATGCAGATCAGCAGGGCGATGGAGATCTGCCACAGCGTGCCGACGATCGCGTGCAGGATGCCGCCGACGTCGAGCGGTTCGATCGGGCCCGCGTCGGCCATCGACTCGGTGTAGAAGTTCAGGTGCGGCAGCGCGTCGCGGCCTTCGTAGAGGGTGTAGACGACCACGAACGCCAGCACGGCCAGCATCACCACGCCGAGGCTCTGCACGACGGCGGCGGCCACCCGGTCGCGCACCGCGGGCCCGTCCTCGTCGAAGGAGACCAGCAGCGCGTACAGGCCGAGGAAGAGCAGGTAGGCGACGACGATGAAGCCCAGGACGCCGTTGAAGGGCAGCATCCGGTCGAACATCAGCCAGGTGACGCAGAGGGACGCGGCGCCGGCGCCGAGCATGGCGTACACGTCGGTGGCGCGCAGCGTGGACAGGTTGCGGCGTGACTCGGTGCGCGTCTTGCGGCGCGCGGGCAGGGTGGTGCCCGCCGCCGGCGGCTCGGGCGGCCCCGCCGGGTCCGGCTGCGGCCCCTGGTCGCCGGGCGGGCTCTGTGCGGTGGTGACGGTCATCGGGCTCGGGCTCCTCAGGAGTCGCTCGCCGCGCCGGAACGGCTGCGGGCGACGATCGACGACGCGGCGAAGTTGACGACGAGGGTCAGCAGGAAGAGCGCGAGGCCCGCGGCCATCAGCGCCGACATGCCGAGGGGGCTTGCCTCGCCGTAGCGCAGGGCGATCAGCGAGGAGACCGTGCTCGTGCCGTTCTGAAGGATGTGCGGCTGGATCACGAACACCGGTGAGATGATCAGGTAGACGGCGATGGTCTCGCCGAGCGCCCGGCCCAGGCCCAGCATGGTGCCGCCGATCATGCCGCCCTTGCCGAAGGGCAGCACGACGCTGCGGATCATGCCCCAGCGGTTCGCGCCGAGCGCGTACGCGCCCTCCCGCTCGCCGACCGGGGCCTGCGAGAACACCTCCCGCATCACCGAGCAGATGATCGGCGCGACCATCAGGGACACGACCATGCCGGCGATGAAGGTGGAGGAGGTGTAGACGGTGGCGGTGGCGAGCGGGTCGCGCGGGTCGGCGCCGTCGACCTCGAAGAGGGGGATCCAGCCGAAGTACGTGGCGAGCCAGCGGGACAGGCTGACCACGTGGCCCTGGAAGAAGAACAGGCCCCACAGTCCGTAGACCACCGAGGGCACCGCGGCCATCAGGTCGACGATGCTGATGAGGGTCTGCCGGATTCTCGGCGGGGCGTACTCGGAGATGTACAGCGCGGTGCCGAGCGCCATCGGAACCGCGAACACGATGGCGACGAGCGCGACGAGGATCGTGCCGACGAGCACGGCGGCGATGCCGAAGTTGCCGCCTTCGGGCTCCCAGGTCTCGGTGGTGATGAAGCCCCACTTCGCGACCGACAGCGCCTGCCAGGCCCGGTACGTCAGAAAGCCGCCGACGAGCAGCATGATGGCGAGCACCAGGGTGCCGCCCCCGCGCAGCACACCCCGGAACAGACGGTCGGCCACACCGGGGTCGGCGTACAGGCGTCTGGGAGGATCGTCCGCCGGGGCCACAGGTCGCTCATACAGTCGCGTCGTCACATGTGCCGACGCTCCTGAGGCCCAGTGGACTTCTGCGCACACAAAGATGAACGAGGCATCCCTAACAGGCAACTTCCGGGTTTGACGTGAACGCAGCGATGTGAAGACACGAAGGGGTCCGGACCCGCCGGTGCGGCGGGTCCGGACCCCTTCGTGCGCTGGTGAACTGCGAGGCCGACGGCCGGTTCAGGTCAGTGCGCGTCGTCCCACGCGATCACCCCGGCCGAGCCCAGGTCGGCCAGGAGCGCCCGGAAACGTTCGTAGGCGGCCTGGCAGGTCGAGTGCCGCTCATAGGCACGTGACGACACGGCCAGGGTGCCGCCGGCCGGGTCCCGCAGCCGCCAGACCCAGCCGTTCCCCTCAGAGGTGTGGTGCACACCCCCGGCTAATCCCGCCACGGTGGCGCACATCTGCTCGAACGCCGCCCGGCACTCCTCGTAACTGCGGTACGTCAGGGCCGCCACGGCGATCACCCGCCCGTTCGTGGCGGTGAGCCGCCACAGGTAACTTCCGTCTGCGGATATGTCTATCTGACAGCGCGTGCCGGGTACGGCCGCGCCCCCCTGTCTTGCCGCCATCCATCCCCACCCCTGCGGTTCCCGACGTCAGGAAGGCCGCACGGTGCGACGACGGATCGTCGTTCGTGCGGCATCCGCAGAGTAGTGAGACGTGATTGACAACGATTGCCCTGTCTTTACTGTACCCGGCATGCTTCATCGGAAAGTTGCCCCTCGTTCACATGGCCGCCGTACCGCGACCGTGAGGCGTGGGCGACGGCTCCGCCGCGGCGGCGCGCGGGCCCCGGTACGCGTAGGTGGTCGCCAGGTCCGCTGAAATTCCAGTCGAATTTCCCCTTCGGTTTTCCATGGAATCGGCGCACCCGATATTCGCCCGCACTTCTTCGACGGAAAAATGGCGATGTCCTTCACTCCGCTGCCAAAAACGTTCCTGAATCTCCACAAAGTGAGTACAGTGCAGGCGTCAATTCAGGCCCGCCGACCGGAAATTGGCGGACCTTGGCGTACGATTTGAGGAATTCGCATGCGCATTTACTCCGCCGCCCTCGCCGCCTGCGGCGTCGTGGCCCTGTCCGCCCTCGCCGTTCCGGCCGCGCACGCGGACGAGACGTTCGGCGACACCGACATCACCGGCGTCGTCGTCAACAGCGGTGACCCCGTCGTCCTCGGCACGAGCGCGAGAACCGTCACCGTGGAGGTCACCGCGACCGACCCGTCCGGCTTCGAGCAGATCAACGCCACGCTCTACCACGGCTCGTACACCAGCCAGGACAGCACGGTTCCGGCGACCGCGGCCTGCGGTCCGACCACCGCCGCGACCAGCACCTGCACCCTCACCTTCACCCTCACCCCGGGCAGCGCACCGGCCGACGCCTCCCAGGCGGGCGCCTGGAGCGTCAGCGCCTACGCGATCGCCGCCGACGGCGACGCCGAATTCCTGGAGAAGGCCGCCGGCTTCGACCTGCGGCGCGACACCCACGTCGGCGTCGACGCCCCGGACCGGGTCAAGTGGGGCAGGACCCTCACGGTCACCGGCGGCGTGCAGAACGCGGACTGGGCGACCGGCACCTACGCCGCCGCGGCGGCCGGCCGGCCCGTGCAGCTGCAGTTCCGCCTCAAGGGCTGCACCAAGTTCACCACCCTCAAGACCGTCAACACCGCCGCCGACGGCACGGTGTCCGCCACCGTCCGCGCCTTCGCCGACGGCGACTACCGCTGGTCCTACGCCGGCACCGCCGACACCGCGGCCGCCGTCTCCAAGGCCGACTTCGTCGACGTCCGCTGACCTCTGAACCCCACAGGTGCCGGCCACCCCCGCGGCTGGCCGGCACCATGCCCAAACCAGCCCCAAGCCGCGCCCCCAAAGGGGCGCGAGGAACGGCGCGCCCAGCCACAACGAAGCCGCACCCAACCAACGACGGGCCACCCCCAAAGGGGCGCGGGGAACTGCGCGCCCAGCCACAACGAACCCGCACCCAACCAACGACGGGCCGCCCCCCAAAGCTTGAGTTTTTTGCTCAGGTTCGTTTTCTGTCGCGGTTGGTTTGTTGTTTCGTGATGACGGGGTAGCGCTGGCGTGGGGGTCGGTGGGTGCCTTGTGGGCGTCCGGGGCCTGGTCTGGTGGGTTTTGGCTGTTTGGCGGGAGTGCCGAGTCGGTGTGCCAGGCGGGCAAAACCTCGCCGGACTCGTCCGGGGGTCGGTGTCCGGCCGGTGGGGGTGGGTTTCTCCCAGCG